>CAZEDC010000185.1:0-4601 GCA_964510985.1 uncultured Dehalococcoidia bacterium | reverse complement strand
GCAAAGACATCCTGGTCGCCGTCCCTATCCAGGTCCCCGAACGCGATGCCGTGGCCCTTCTGCAGATTGCCAAACCCCCCCGAGAAGGTCACGTCCACAAAGCTCTCGCCGCCGTTGTTCCGGTACATGACGTTGGGCCCTATCGCCTCGAACGAGGGGTATCCGGTCCCCAGATAGAAGTCCTGGTACCCGTCGTTGTCGAGGTCCCCGAAATTGGCCCCCATGGCCGAATGGACCCTGAAGAGGCCGGCTTTCACTGTCACGTCGATGAACTTGCCCGAGCCGTCGTTCTTGTAGAGCCTGGGCCGCGGGCCCTGGTTGAGCAGCCCCAGGTAGTCGGCGGCCACCGCGCCGATTTCCTCTCCGAAGGCGGCCACGAACAGATCTAGCCAGCCGTCGTTGTTGTAGTCCCAGAACCAGGTAGCAAAGCTAAAGAAGGGTTCCACCACGCCCAGGTCGGACGCGACATCGGTAAAGGTGCCGTCGCCGTTGTTACGGTACAGCCTGTTGTCCGAGCCGAAGTTGGACGCGTAGAGGTCGGGGTCCCCGTCGTTGTCGTAGTCGCCCCAGATGCTGCCTTTACAGTACCGGAGGTTGGCCACTCCCGCGGACAGTGTGACGTCGATGAAGGTCCCGTCGCCCTCGTTGCGAAAGAGTAGGCTGGGGAACATCATCGAGCTGGCCTGCCCCTCGGACTCGGGCTGGGACTCGCTGCAGGCGAAGAGGTCCAGGTCTCCGTCGGCGTCGTAATCGGCCCAGCCGGCGGTCTGGCTTGGGTAGGCCGGGTACGCGATTCCGGCCTCATGGGTGACGTCGGTGAAGGTCTCTCCGCCGTTGTTGCGAAGAAGGGAGACCCTCATCTGGCCCCGGAGCCTCATCCAGCCGCCCCGCATCACCAGGACGTCCATCCATCCGTCGTTGTTGTAGTCGGTCTGGATGTTGTTCAGGCCACCGACCTGGCCGGTCAGGCCCGCCCGCTCGGTGTAGTCGGAGAAGCTCCCGTTTCCGTCGTTGTGGTAGTAGGTAATCTCTCCGCCGGGGTCCCAGGTGGAGGTGATGATGTCGAGCAGGCCGTCGTTGTCGAAGTCCTCGACAATGCTGCCGCCCGCCAGGTTGATTTTGTAAAGCCCGACGAAGGGCGCGATCTCCCGGAACCGACCGACGTCATAACCGGAGTCCAGGAGCTCAGGGGGGATAACGAACCGGTCAGGGACTTGCTCGGGATAGGTGCCCAGGGTCATATGGGCGATGTTGAGCAGCCACCTGGACCTGATGTCCTCCGGGTCCATCTCGAGAAGCTCCAGGAGGTATTTGATGGCCGCGGTGGACCCTTGCTGGTCCGGTTGGGCCAGCGAGGTGTCCAGGGGCAGCGCACAGATGAGGCTGCCTTCCGGTGTCAGGCAGTTAGTGAGCTCGCCGAGCTTCAGGTTGGTGACGACAAGGTCTTGCAGGAGAGAGCGACGGTGCGTTCCCTCGGGGTGGTCCCGCTCCTCGGAGTCCAGTGCATCGTTGAGCAGGCCCACCGCCTCGTTGGCTCTCCCGAGCTTGAGGAGCTCGAAGGCGAGTTGCTGGCGTATGGTCACGAACCAGGAATGGGTCGAGTAACTCGGGTTCTCAAGCTCTTCTATAAGCAACTCGCGCTGCTTGGACCCAAAGTAAGGGCCGGCGCCGGCCAGGATGGCCGGGAGGTAGGCGGCCAGGTCTTCAGTACCCTGTGCCCGTCCGATGGCAGTATGCGACGGTGCAGGGGCCCTTTCAGGTGCAGGGACTTGTGTCTGGGCGGAGGTAGTTGGTGGCGCTGTTGTAGACCGTCCTGCTTCCTCACCACCACAGGCAACCACGACGAGCTGTAGTAAGGAGACGACGATCAGCGCTAAGACCAGCATTCGTCTCTCGGCAAATCCAATATTCTCCAGCAGATCAACGCTGTTGGCCCCTTGAATTGTCGGCAATCACCGGAAGTGGGACAGAGTGGAATACGAGGGATTAGAGGTTGGTAGATGATTCTGGGAGCTCCCTGAGGGTCTAATTGTAACTCCTTCGCCGTTCGATTGTTTGGATCCACACGCCCGAGACAGCTAACAATAGCACCGATGCGTGTTCTCGCCGGGATTCGACCCACTCATCACGCTCCACAAAAATTTCCTTTTGGTGTGGCCTGTCGACCGCTAGTTTACAGCACCGAGACAGGGTTCTGTGAACTCGATGGGATGGTTGACAGCGTGCATGAGCGACAATACGATGCCAATGTCTATGGTGCCTCCACCTGGGACGCAACCCTCGACGGAACATACCAGCGCGATCTACGAGTGTGGGATGGGCAGCCGGGGACCTCTACATCCCTCTCGGTTGATCGTTTGGACCTCGCACAACTGGTCTATCTAATGATGGACAGGCGTAGAGTTGCGGACCTGATAGACTCTCTTGCCCTTAAATTTGTGCTGGTTCTTGGTCGATTCTCAGAAGAGCGCATACCTCGACGTTGTCCGCGATTTGCTGAGGGAAGAGGGGTATGTTCCCATCGTTTTTGACTTCAAACCTCCCAAGAGTCGAGACCTCACGGGCACAATAGAGATCTTAGCGAGGATGTCCCGATTCATCGTAGCCGATATATCGGACGCAGGGTCGGTGGCACACGAACTGGCGACAATTGTCCCATTTCTTCGCCGCACTCCGGTCCAACTGCTTTTCGATCAAAGTTCGGCCCCATATGGCATGTCTCACGACTTGCTTAGTTATCCGTGGGTGCTTGATACTCAAACCTACCAAGACAAAAACGAACTGAGAGTTGCTTTTCCGCACATTACTCAGCGAGCTAAAAAAAGGGCGCTGGAGTTGCGCATCACATGAGAGGGGCTATGAGGGAGGCGCAGTCGGATCACTGCAACGGGGATCCGCCGAGTGAGCATTGCCGAAACGCCGGGTTCTGACATTCCGGAGTTCAGGGAGTTTCCGCTCCGGTATCCTCCCTCTGGAAAAGCGCGATTATTGCGGGCAACAGCAATAGAGATGCCAACCAACTCATGACCATTATGGAGGCCAGGTCATTGCCTTGTAGCAGGCAGTGAGATGTGTAAGGGCAGGTTTCAAACCTGCTCCTACCGCCAGAAAATTATTGCGCCTTTCCCTGCGGCCCGCTTGCTCTGATTACGGGAGACACGGGCGCCGACTATGAGCACGAGCACGACGACGATAACGCCGATGGCCGTGAAGGTCAGCGTCCGCATCAGCCTGGAGACGTCAGGGTCGCCGACGCTTGGAAACGCGGGCACCGCACCGGGTGTTATTGTGAACGATACGAGCCGGTGGCCGATGCCGCCGCAACTTCGATCTCTCAAGCCGCATCGATTGAAACTGCCGCCGAGGATTTCGGGAACCCCATCACGGTTGCCGTCCGCCACGTCGATAGTAAGCATCAGCAGAGGGGCGTCGCGAACGAGATGTGCGGTGAAGCCCTCCGCACCGTCGTTCTCCAGCCAGATCAGGGACTGCACCTCGGCGTCCGGGTGCCGAGCCTCTAGCTGATAGCCGGCCAGCACAAGGTCCAGGTCCGCGTCGCTATCGATATCGGCGGCCCGGACCGCGTAGGCACCCCAGTGTCGAACCAAGTCGTGCACCGCGAAGCGGCCTAGCCCGTCGTTCTCGAGCCATGACAAACCATGGAACGCGTAAGGGTCGGAGGGCAGCAGGTCATCCTCGTCGCCGTTTGTGAAGAGGATGTCGATGTCGCCGTCCTGGTCCAGGTCCGATAGCTCGATCCCCGACATGCCGTAGCCCGTCGTGTCGGCCTTGAACAGTACCTCTTCGGAGAAGTCTCCACGGCCACTGTTACGGAACAGGAGCACCTCTTCGCTGAGCTGCGACAGGGAGACGGCCAGATCCAGGTCGCCGTCGGCGTCGGCGTCGAACGGGAAGGCGTGTATTGCGCCTGGGCGGGGGTCCAGGACATGCTCTTCGAACGTGAATCCCTCTTTCTGCTCCAGCCAAAGGACCTTGCCGGCCTCGTCTCCGAAGACACAGACCGCGATATCCTGGTCTCCGTCACCGTCCAGGTCTGCCGCCTCGGCGCAGGCGACGCGGCCGACATTATCCAGCAGGACGACGATCTCGAAATTGAATGAGCCGTCGTTACGGAGCAGTACTACCCGCCCCACCTTGTATTCAGTAGGAAATATCTCGCCGATGTCCGCTATCAGAAGGTCCTGGTCCGCGTCCCCATCGATGTCGACCACGTGAGTGCGCACGGGCTGAGTCAATCCATCGTTGAACGAGACGGTATCGCCGTTTTCCTGGACCCACGACACTTGACTCCGGACCGGCTCGGTTACGAAAATCTGGGCGCTGCCGTCGCCCAGCAGGTCTCCCACTCGCACGTTGGCGGTGAGATGCGGCGTGCCGTCCGGTATCAGCACTTCCTGTTCCGTTGCTACGGCATCCGGCGGACTGACGGACAAAGCGGTGCCGACGGCGAAAGCCGCCAGTACACCTATGAGCGCGATAACCAAGCCAGTCCGGGTTGTCGATTTCATACCATGTTCCATTAAGAAACTATCTCAAAACGGCAGGTGACTTACGGGGGGGGGCGCCCCCCCCCCCCCCGG
>CAZEDC010000184.1:0-9595 GCA_964510985.1 uncultured Dehalococcoidia bacterium | reverse complement strand
CAACATTGACAAGTGCGGTGGTAGCCCATGGGAGTTCCAAGGAGGAGAGCGGACTTTCTACCGTTGAACCACATCGCCGGATATCTCTGAGGATCTGGGCTCTACCTCACAACAGCCTTATAAGCCTTAATAGCATCCTCGTGTTTGCCTAAGAGTACATCGGCCCGTATGGCTGCCGATGGGTTTCCCAGTTTGCGAGCGAGGGCACGGTCCTCCATCAGCGCTGCCAGTACCTCCACGATACTCAGCTCCATCCTCTCCGCAGCTTTCTCGCGTATCTCCTGCACCATTAGTGCCACGTTAGGGTGTTTGAGAAGCCTGCACGCTTCCACTGCGATAGCAGCAGCACTCATGTTTGAAGCGTTGTACGCTCGCCTGTAGGCTTCGGACCCGTTACCGGTCTCGACATAGGCGTAGGCGAAGGCTGCTTGTTTGGGTGTGATTGTTCGGGTGTAGTGAGTTTGTACCATCTCGGCTTCGGGAAACTTCACCAAACTGGCATAGACAGATGGGAGGGTGGGGTTCGTGAGGGGGCTATTGCTTATGGCGATCTCTCTGGTCGCAAGGCAGGCCAGTTTCTAGCGAAGTCTAAACTTATGCAGGTCTTCTAATTCTTCTAAGGTTTTTGGCTTTGGTTCCTCGATTCCTCGCCCTCTCCCTCCTCTCCACCAAGCAATCCAAGATCCAACTGCCAAAAAAGCGAATATTATGGTACCTACGGGGACTAGAGACAAGAAATCTTCTCCGTAGGATGTGGGTTCTTCGTCCCCTAGGGTTGATTGAAAACCCCAGATGATCTCCAAAATCCAGATAGTCATTAAGATCAAAAATACGATGTTCATCCAGGTGGCATGCCAAAGGTTAGAGTACGGTCGAATCCCAAACATAAGACGTTTCTTCCTTAGTCCCATGCCGATTCATCCCTTCTGCCATATTTCACAAACCCAACTCTCTTCATGCTCGCCTGGTGTAGCCCTACCAGTGTCAAGACAATTCCAAGCGCGATAGAATTGCCCTGGTGCCGTTGAAACCAGTCAATCCATCCAGGATTACCTAAATCAACATCCGCCAGTTTGTATTCTTCTCCACAGCGCTCACTGTTCTCGGGCCCATCCTGACAGATTTCGCGGCCCGTTGGCACTCTAGGAGGTTTTGGAAAGGACTCGTTGGCCACAATGGACAGAGTGAGGATAACAAGACCGGCACCAAAAAGAACGAGTCCAATAAGCTGCATGTCAACTCCTCGTAGAGGCCTAGAAGGAACTGTCACGCCCATACTTTACCATGAGAGGACATGTGGTTTAGCTCGGCCACGAATCACGAAACCTGGCTAGATTTTGATTTTGTCGGGCGAGCGCCCAAGGATTCCTCAATACACGCGGGACTCCGGTCGCCGGGTACCCCCCCTCCTCGACATGCAAGGGGTATCCGAAAAGGAAAAGCGTTCTGGCGATGGACCGGCTCGCCCCAGTCTCCGACAGAACAGGACCGTTCAGAGGGATCGAACCCCTGAAAAGCACGGCTCCAGAGTCGATAGTGGACAATAGTGGACAAGATCGCTGTTATTGGGCAAAAGAAAACGCCCCTGGAAACTCCAGGAGCGTGTCGATTAAGGGCTTTGTTGTTGGAGGCGACGGGCGGATTCGAACCGCCGAATAGGGGTTTTGCAGACCCCCGCCTTAGACCACTTGGCTACGTCGCCTCGTTTCTATATTTTGTGGTGCCGAGGAGGAGACTCGAACTCCTACAGCCTTAACGGCCACAGCGCCCTCAACGCTGCGTGTCTACCAATTCCACCACCTCGGCCCGTCACCCCACCGGTACCCGGCCATACCCGTTCGGGCCAGAGGGTTCGAGGAATATGGCCTCCAAGCACATTATAGCTAAGTAGGACGTTCAATGTCTACATGGCGGGGCCGCCCGCGACGGCCGCAAGTGTCGGTTTGCGGAGCTTCGGCCAGGAGGGGGAAGACGATGGTGTTAGGGAAACTGGCAAGCTCTTACCGCTAATGTTGCAGGTTATAAGAGCCCCACCCCATGTTTATACCCACCCAGCCCGCCCCGCGCTTCGCGCGGTAATTTGTATATCCCCACCCCCTCCTCCTCCGAAGAATCGGAGTCCGCGCCAATACCGATCAAGGTGGCGGACAGATTGCTTCGTCGCCCCAACAAGTCATCCTTCCGCGGAAGGACTCGCAATGACGATTAATAACCCTTGGGCGAGCTAGCGGATTTCCCCATCCGATACCAGTCGGTGAATGGAAGCGCACCTGTAGACCCGCCCGAAGGTCAGGACATGTGGGAGCCGCCGCTGACGTTGATGGTCTGTCCGGTAATGTTCCCGGCGTAGTCGGAGGCCAGAAAGGCAGCCAGGTACCCGATGTCCTCGGGGGTCTGCTCTCGCTGGAGGGGTGTTCGCTGTTTGACCGTGGCGTCGAAGACCTGCCGCGGTGTCAGCCCCTCGGTGTTCTCGGGCGCAATGCTGCGGCGGTAGGAGATCCGCTCCCACATGGGGGTCCATAGCAGTCCGGGGCAGATGGCGTTGACGTTGATGTTGTAGGGGGCAAGCTCCAGGGCCGACGCCTGGGTGAGGCTTATGGCCCCGGCCTTGGAGACGCCGTAGGGGGTGTTGAAGGGGTTGCCCTGCCGGCCAGCCACGGAGGAGATGTTGATGATCTTTCCGTACCTGTTTTCTCTCATGTGTGCTGCGACGGCATCAGTGGCGCGGGCCATTCCCTTGACGTTAACGTCGTAGAACATGTCCCAGTCCTCTTCGCTGGACGTCTCCCGCTGCTCCCAGCCGGGCGCGGCGATTATGCCGGCGTTGTTGACGAGGATATCGATCCTGCCGAATCGGTCGATGGTGTCGTCAACCATTCGGTCGACCGAGGCCTGGTCGGTCACGTCTACTACGCAGGCCAGGGCACGGCGGCCGATCGCCTCAACCTCGCCGGCCAAGTGCTTCGCATCGTCTTCGACGATGTCCGCTACGACGACATCGGCCCCGTTGCCGGCCAGCGCCAGAACGATGCCGCGACCGATGCCACGGCCGCCTCCTGTAACGATGGCGATCTTACCGGTGACATCCATCCCGAGACCTCCTTGAGAGAGCAGCCAGACTTGGGCTAGAGTAGGGACAGAATTATATCACGGCGCAGGCTCATAGAATCTCGAGGAAGGCCGCCTGCAGCCGGAGTGATACCAGCGGTTTGGGTCGGCCTGGCTTTGCAGGCATTACAGATAAAAGGCGCCTTATTGTCCGCCCTCCGACATAAGAAACTATCTAAAAAGTGGAGGTGTTTTACACCCACCCACCCGCTCTCAGGGGTTTTTTCCTGGGGGCACATCCCCCAAACCCTCTGGCAGAGGGGGTGTCCCCCTCTGCACTCCCCCAGGAAGGATTCTGAAATATTATTGATGTCGTCCCGCAATGCCGGGATCACGGATCTATCTGGAGAGCCGCGAAACGTCGGAAGATCCGCCCTCGAGGGATTTTCTGAGGTGCCCCCAAACCCCCTCTGGACACCCCCGTTATAGAGTAAGTCAACAGAGCTACCGGGCCTCCGGCTGGAGCGAAGGGAGATCGACGATGGAGCGAAAGCAGTTGGGGCGAACGGGCCGCACAATCAGCGCCATCGGGCTGGGATGCGCTCTCTTCGGCAGGGACATCGACGAGGAGACCTCATACCGGGTGATGGACCATGCGGTCGAGCTTGGTATCGACTTCTTCGATACGGCGGAGTCCTACGGAGGGGGGCAGTCACGCCAAACACGGAAGGACCTCTTCGGAATCGACGATAAGCGGGAGGTTACCAGCGAGGTCAGCTCGTCGGAGCGCATCGTCGGCCAATGGATGCGGTCGCGGGGGTGTCGCGACAAGATCACCCTTTGCACCAAGGTAGGTTCCGGAGGCAGTCCTGAAAATATCGCCAGGGCGCTGGGCGGCAGCCTGGACCGGCTGGGCACGGACCACATGGACATCTACAAGATGCACACGCCCGACGCCGGGGTCCCCATCGCCGAGACGCTGGCGGCGATGACGGAGGAGGTCCGGGCAGGCCGAGTTAATGTCATCGGGTGCAGCAACTATTCAGCCGTGCAGATAAAGGAGGCGCTGGACGCCAGTTCGACTAGGGGATACAGCCGGTTCGAGATCGCTCAACCCCAGTACAACCTTATCTTCCCGGAGGCCGAGGGCGTTATACTTCCCCTGTGCGCCGAGGAGGGTCTGGCCGTGACGCCGTACAGCCCGACGGCGGCCGGTTTCCTGGCCGGTGAGTACACTCCCGACCGGGCTAACGTTCCAGCGGGGAGCCGGTTCGACATCATCCCGGTCTACGTGGACAGGTATTTTACCGATAGGAATTTCGGGATTCTTAACAGGCTCCAGAGTAAGGCCGATGAACTGGGGGTGCCCACCGCCAGATTGGCCCTTGCATGGGTCATGACCAACCCTCACGTGACCGCACCCATCGTGGGGGCGCGGGAGACGGGCCACCTGGACAACGCCGTAGCGGCGCTCAACATGGGGCTAGACGGCGAGCTGCGGGCCGAGGTGTCGGCTTGGTCCCGATGAGTATTTCCTGTAGGGCAGGAGGAGAGTCGATCCTAATGACAGTGCCTAGCTCCTGTTTGCCCACCCGCAAGGGTTTTTGTTCCTGCCCCGACAAGTCGGGGCCTGGACTCTCCCTATTGATGAGTTTTGCTAGAAGTTCTAAGTGCTTCGGACAAGGCAGGCTCCCAGACACTCGAAAAGAGGGCAGAGCCTTCTTTTAGTTCCCTCGTGATCCATTGGTTTATCGGAGGCACGGACCGAGTCTAAGTAAACAGGAGGCAGAATGGGTACGGTAATGTCGGTGACGGGGCCAGTATCGTCTGACCAGTTGGGATTCACGCTGATGCATGAGCATATCTTCCTGGACCTGACCAGGGACCAACCGGGACGGAATGCGATGCTCAACGATAAGGAGCTGGCGTACCAGGAGCTAATGCTGTACAAGAACGCCGGCGGCGTGACGCTGGTGGACCAGACGACGGGCGGCCTGAGGGGCCACGATAACGACCTGCTGCCGGTCAAGCATGCGGTTGCGATACGAGATATGGCGGAGCGGACGGGCCTGAACATCATCCTGGGAGCGGGCTGGTACCGGGAGCCATACTACGAACAGCGGCTGTACAGGATGAGGACGAACGAGATCGCCGACGAGCTGATCCGGGACATCAAGGAGGGTATCGACGGCACTGACGTGAAGGCGGGCATACTGGGTGAAAACGGCTCGCATTTTACCTGGGTGTCTCCGGTGGAGGAGCGGGTCATGAGGGCTGTCGCCCGAGCTCACAAGGAGACCGGGTTGACGATCGCCACCCATACCTTCTGCTATACGGTCGGGTTGGACCAGCTGGACATCCTGGAGGAGGAAGGGGTCGACCTGAGACGGGTGGTAATAGGTCACTGCCACCAGTACAACAGCCACGAGTACCACGCCGAGATCGCCCGCCGGGGCGCCTGGGTCCAGTTTGACAGGATGGGCAGGCAGGCCCTTTACGAGCACGACACGTGGATCAGGATGATACTGGACATGGTCAAGGCGGGCCTGGTCCGCCAGGTGCTGCTGTCCCAGGATGTCTGCTTCCGGCCGGAGTACGTGTCGTACGGCGGCAAGGGTTACGCGTATGTTATCGGCGAACTGCGGGGCGAGCTTCTGGCGCTGGGAGTGACGGAGGAGCAGTACGACCAGATGACCGTCGATAACCCCCGTCGGGCCTTGACCGGGGAGGAGTAGGCTCTTCCGCTTATGTACCGCGCCCAGCACGGATGGGGCTGACGTTGTTCGACCTGCTCCTACTTCTGATGCTCTCCGGGGGAGGGAGTCCGATGTTTTCATTGTAAGTACGTCGGACAGTGTGAGTGGGGTTGGGCGACCCCACCCCAGATTCTTCGTCACCCCGACGAGTCGAGGCTCCTCAGAATGACAGTAGGGGTGAACGGGTCGCGGCTTCTCAAATTGACGGACGGTGTGAGCCGAAGGAGGGGCAACCAGTGTGGGCCTTCGACATGCTCCCCGACGATCCGGGGCGGGCAGGGTGAGTGGTTGTCGTCGGCCGGTGCGGGTAATCAGAGTTTGACTCACGGACTTGAGTGAGAGATAATCCTGGGTCATTACATAGCTTTATTGGATGTAATGCTCAGGAATAAGGCAACGAGGTCCGAAGAATAAGCTCTAGCCAGGGAGGAATACGATGGTAGCCGTACGTGAAGCAGAAGTTGTCTGGAACGGGGTACTGGCAACCGGCAGCGGGGTGGTGAGCGCCACGAAAAGCAAGACTTTCTCTGAGCTGCCGGTGTCGTGGGCGTCGCGGACAGAGTCCGCCGACGGACGAACGAGCCCGGAGGAGCTATTGGCGGCCGCACATGCCAGCTGCTACGCCATGGCGCTTTCGGCCGGACTGGGCCAGGCCGGCACGCCGCCGCACCAGCTTCAGGTCGGCGCGAAGGTCACTTTCGACCAGGTCGATGGTGGATTCAAGGTCGTCTCCAGCGCCCTCACTGTCCGAGGCCGGGTCCCTGACGCCGACGAGGCTGCGTTTCGCCAGGCGGCGGAGGCGGCCAAGGACGGGTGCCCCATATCCCAGGCACTCAAGGGCAACGTGGAGCTCAGCGTGGATGCTACGCTGGCGGGATAAGAGCGTATGGACGGCGGTATGCTTTGTTGGCATCCTTAATAGTAGGTGGTCTTTTACCCACCCGCCCGCCCTCGAATAGTAATTGCCCCGACAGGTCGGGGCTCTGGACACCCCCGTTTCAGAAATAAATCAACACAGCCACGGCGGGGCTATACGGACTCTGGCCCCTCTTTGTCCTTGACATGTTCAGGCACCTGGGCTAATCTTTTTTAAATCGCGCCGGTGTCCTGGCCCTACAGAGACTGGAAAACACAGACCTGTCAAACCGGCGTCGGAAAGGCTAAGACGGAAACGAGTAGCCGGGAAGCGGTCGCACAGCGAGTCTGGTCGGCGGCGGCGCTTGGTGAGAGCAGACGCGAGACGCTCCGGTGAAGATCCCTCCCGAGCCGCGGACCGAATTTTTTGCCCTTTAATGGCGGGGAATTCCATTATTGCCGGGTGGAAATAGTAGGCTCCGACGGAATCGCCCTCCGTTAGCATGGGCGGTCCGATTGAGGCCGGCTCCATCGGACTGAAACGAGCGCCCCGATGTTATCGGGGAATCAGGGTGGTACCGCGGGTATCGTCTGTTCAGACACTCCCGTCCCTTTGGGGACGGGTTTTTTGTTTCTGTCGCCCTACCCGCCTGGGGACCACGTGGATACAATCGGGGATTGGCCCCCTTCTATCTCTTCCCCTGAGGGGGAGAAGACCAGGGGAATTCCAAATTCCTGCGGATGAGAACAATGAAATAGGTGGAAGGGATGTTTAAACCGGTAAGCTCAAAGGTCGATTTTCCCGCCATGGAGCATGAGGTCATGGACCTGTGGGAGGAGCGCGACATTCTCGCCAAGTACCTGCGGAGGAACGAGGGCGCCGACAAGCGGTACTCGTTCATCGACGGTCCCATCACGGCCAACAACCCCATGGGCGTCCACCACGCCTGGGGGCGAATGTACAAGGACCTGTTCCTGCGCTACAAGACGATGCAGGGCTTCGAGCAGCGCTACCAGAACGGTTTCGACGGGCAGGGACTATGGATCGAGGTCGAGGTCGAGAAGGAGTTGGGGTTCAAGTCCAAGCGCGACATCGAGGCCTTCGGCATCGACAAGTTCGTCGAGCTGTGTAAGCAGCGTGTCAGGAATTTTTCAGACATCATCACCCGGCAGTCCTTGAGGCTTGGTCAGTGGATGGACTGGGACAACTCGTATCACACGATGTCGGACGAGAACAACTACACCATCTGGCTTTTTCTGAAAAAGTGTTTCGACCGTGGTTGGTTGTACGAGGGCCGGGACGTAATGCCGTGGTGTCCGCGCTGCGGCACGGGGCTGTCGGAGCACGAGATTGTCACCGAGGGCTATCAGGAGGTGGTGCATCCGGGTCTATTTGTCCGATTTCCCCTGCTGGACCGGCCGGGTGAGTCCTTGCTGGTGTGGACGACAACACCGTGGACACTGACGTCCAACGTCGCGGCCGCGGTGCACCCGGAACTGGTGTACGTGAAGGCGAGGCTGGAAGGCGAGGTCCTGTACGTGGCCAAGGGCAGGCTGGCGGAGCTTAAAGGCGACCACGAAATCCTGGAGGAGATGCCGGGCAGCAAGCTGGAGGGACTGCGATACCGGGGGCCCTTCGACGAGCTGCCGGCACAGGAAGGCGTGGAGCACAGGGTGGTCGAGTGGGACGAGGTCAGCGAGAGCGAGGGCACGGGGATCGTCCACACCGCTCCTGGGGCGGGCAAGGAGGACTTCGCCCTGGGCAAGGAACAGGGACTGGCAACCATCGCGCCGCTGGACGAGTTCGGCGATTTCATCGACGGGTTCGATTGGCTGACGGGCCGCAACGTCTACGACGTGAACGAGGCGATCTACGACAGCCTACGGGAGAAGGGCGTCCTGTACCGGCTGGAGAGCTATACCCACCGGTACCCGGTGTGCTGGCGGTGCGATTCGGAGCTGGTATTCCGGCTAGTGGACGAGTGGTTTATCTCCATGGACGAGCTGCGGGACCTGATAGCGGCGACGACCAGGAAGGTCCACTGGATACCGGAGTTCGGGCTGCAAAGGGAGCTGGACTGGCTCCGCAACATGGACGACTGGATGATATCCAAGAAGCGGTACTGGGGGCTGGCCCTGCCGATCTACAAGTGCGAGTGCGGCAACTTCGAGGTGATGGGCAGCGAGGATGAGCTTGAGGCCCGCGCGGTGGAGGGCTGGGACGAGTTCAGCGGCCACTCCCCCCACCGTCCGTGGATAGACGCGGTAAAGATCGGCTGTTCAAGCTGCGGCGCAAAGGTGTCGCGGATACGGGACGTCGGCAATCCGTGGCTGGACGCGGGCATCGTATCCTTCTCCACGCTGGGGTACCGGCATGACAAGGACCACTGGCGCAAGTGGTTCCCGGCGGACTGGATCTCCGAGAGTTTTCCGGGCCAGTTCCGGAACTGGTTCTACTCTCTGTTGACCATGGCGGCCGCGATGGAGAACTCGGAGCCCTGTCGGGCCGTTTTCAGCTACGCGCTGATGCGGGACGATAAGGGCGAGGAGATGCACAAGAGCAAGGGCAATGCCATATGGTTCGAGGACGGCGCCGAACGCATGGGTGTCGACGCCATGCGGTGGCTGTTCGCCCGACAGAACCCGGCGGCCAACATGAATTTCGGATACGGTGCGGCCGACGAGGTGCGCCGGCGGTTCCTGATTCCATTGTGGAACGTGTACTCGTTCCTGGTCACCTACGCCAACATCGACCGGTATGATCCCGCGACGACGCCGCCCGAGCTTTCAAGCAGGCCGGAGCTGGACCGTTGGATAATCGCGGAGTTGAATGGCCTGGTGGCCGAGGTCACCGACGCCCTGGACAACTTCGAGCCCGACCGCGCGGCCAGCGAGGTCGAGCACTTCGTGGAGTATCTTTCCAACTGGTACGTGCG
>CAZEDC010000183.1:0-3810 GCA_964510985.1 uncultured Dehalococcoidia bacterium | reverse complement strand
GTGGGCCGGCGTCTGGCAAAAGATGGGGTCCGGTTCGACCGCGTCTACTCCTCAACACTGGTACGCGCCATCCAGACCGCCGGGACCATCTTGGAGGAGATGGGCCAATCAGGCAGACCGTTCTCTAGGGTCGAGGCCCTGATGGAGCAGCAGATGCCGGGTTGGAGAGGCATGCCCGTCGAGGAGGTCTTCACACCCGAGACCAGGGCCTATATGGAGGCCAAGGGAATGGACTTCGTGCCACCCCGGGGCGAGTCGCTCCGGGTGGTCCAGCGGCGCGTTTCGAGCTGGATCGAGGACGAGTTCATTAACAACCAGGAACTGGTGGGTACGGAGGCGTCGCTTACGGTGGCCGTCGTCGGCCACGGGACGGCCACCGGATGTCTCTTCCACTACATAATGGGCTTCGACCAGCGCTTCATCGTCCGTATCGGCATGGACAACTGCAACATCTCCCGGTTCCGGTTCGACCGCGACGGGTGGTCCGTCATCTGCATCAACGACAGCTCTCACCTCGGAGGGAACGGTAAGGCGGATGTCCCGGAAACTGACGCTCTTAAATAAACTCAACGACCAGCGGAGTTCCAGAAAGGTAGATCGTCGATAAAAGATTCGCCTGCCGCGGAAGGACTACGAAGGTCCCGGCAAGGGGCTTGATCGGTGTAGGGAGTCTCTTAGCCCGGATTGCCACCTACGGCATGCGGCGCCCGTCGTAATCGACTGCCGCCATCGGCAACCCCAGCTCCGCCAGGCCCGGCTCCACCACCTCGCGGTCGCCGACAACCAGCACCTTCAGGTGTGCGCTATCCACCCTGCTCTCGGCCACGGCGTGAACATCGGCCAGGGTGACGGCCTTGAGACTGGTTATATACTCGGAGAAATAATTATCCGGCAGGTCGAAGAGGGCCAGTTGGGTCAACTGGTGTAGCGTCTGGGCCTGTGTCTCGAACTGTGCCGGAAGCCCTTTTAGGATACCGTTCCTGGCGTCATCGAACTCCTCTTGAGCCACCGGCCTGGCATCCCTGATGTCGGCGAACTCCTTTAGGGTCTCGAAAACCGACTCCTTGGTCACTGCCGTCTCTACCGCTCCGCCGGCCAGCAGGGCCGATGGGCCCGAAACCCAGCCTATGGAGGAGTTGTAGCCGTAGCTGTAACCCTTTTCCTGCCGCAGGTTCATGTTGAGCCGAGCTGCGAACTGTCCCCCGAACACGTAATTCAGGTAATTGAGCGCGTAATAATCGGTGTGAAGCCTGGGTATAGTGAGATGACCGGCGCGGATCATCGACTGGGCCGCCCCCGGCTTGTCGGCCAGGTAGATCGTGGTCGGCTCGCGTGATTCGGGCTCGCCGTCGGCCACGTTGTCGGAGACCGGGCCCTGCGTGACCTGCCAGTCTCCGAAGAACCTCTCGGCACTGGACACAGCGTCCCGCTCGGTGATGTTGCCCACTACCAGGAGCGTCGCATCGCCTGGGCCGTAGTGCCTCCCGTAGTGCCCGATAAGCATCTCTCTGGACATGGCCTCCACCGACTCCACGGTGCCGGAGCCTGGATGGCCGTAAATGGATTCCGGGCCGTACAGCAGCCCTCGCGACGCGCGCAGGGCTATTGTGGCTGGATTATCGGCGACGCGGTCAAGGTCTACCAGCCTTTCTCTGCGGACGCGCTCCAGTTCGTCGGGCGGGAACGCCGGGTTTCTGGCCACGTCCGCCATGATCTCCAGCGCCGCCTCCCACTTGGAAGTCAACGTCTCGGCGGACAACAGCGCGTACTCCCGCGTGGCGTCGCTGCTCAGGTGTGAGCCGAGGAACTCCATCTCGTTGGAGATCTCCTGGCTGGTGCGGGTCGGCGTACCTTCCGTCAACATGGACGCGGTCAAATCGGCCAATCCCGCTCTTCCTGCCGGGTCGGTGACCGCCCCGGCCCGGAGCATCAGACCGAAGGCCACCATAGGCAGCCCCGGCTTCTCGACCAGCACCACGTTTAGCCCGTTGGAGAGCCGTGCCCTCGTGGGGACCGGAGGCGTGAACCTCGGGGTGGCGGCAGCCTTGGGCATCGACGAGCGGTCTAAGGTGCCGGCCGACGGTTTCAGCGACTCCTGTGGCAGCACCGACAGCCTCACCTGGCTATCCCGCAGCGATGTGGAGGCTGCACGCTGCACGTCCTCGACCGTGGCGGCCAGGTACCGGTCGATGTCCGAGTTGATCATCCCCGGGTCCTGGGCCATTGTGTTGTAGTAGTTGAGCTGGTCGGCCCTTCCCCCAAAGCCACCGAAGCGCTCTAGCTGGCGCACGTGGCTGCTCTCGATCCGGTTTTTGGCACTGGCCAGCTCCCTCTCGGTCGGGGGCTCGTTCTGAATGCGCTCCAGTTCCTCCCTCACCAGCTCCTCAATCCGCTCCAGCGTATATCCGGGGCTCGCCGTGACCTGCAGATGGAACTCCCCCGCGATCTCCTGGGCGCGGTGAACGACTCCCACGTCGCGCGCCACCTGTTTCTCGTGCACCAGTAGCCGGTGCAGCCTGGAGGCTTTTCCGTCACCCAGTATGATCGCGAGCAGGTCCAGCGGGGCCTGGGCCCGGTCGAAATCCGGTACGGTGGGCCATACCAGGTACAACCGCGGTAGCTGCACCCTGTCCTGCATCGTTAGTGTTACCTGCCCTCTGAGTTTCGAGTCCATGCGTCCCACTCTGTTTATCGCGGGGCCCGGTGGCAGGTCGCCGAAATAACGCTCCACCAGCCTTTGGGCCTCGGCCGGCACAAAGTCGCCCACGATGGCGAGGCTGGCGTTGGAAGGCGCGTAGAAACGCCTGAAGAACGCCTTCACGTCCTCGAGGCTGGCGGCCTGCAGGTCCTCGGGCGTGCCGATGGTCATCCAGCTATAGGGATGGGGCGCCGGGAACACCGCCGGCTGGAGTAGCATATGCGACATCGCGTAGGGCCGGTTTTCGTAGCTCTGGCGCCGCTCGTTCTTGACCACGTCTCGCTGTATGTCGAAGCGCTCCTGGTCCAGGGCGTCTAGTAAGAACCCCATCCGGTCCGACTCCAGCCACAGGGCTAGCTCCAGGTAATTCGACGGAACGTTTTCCCAGTAGTTGGTCCTGTCGGCGCTGGTAGAGCCGTTGAGGTTTGCCCCGGCCTTCTGCAGCGGGTCGAAATAGGTGCTGTTGTGATGTTTCGAGCCCTCGAACATGACATGCTCGAACAGGTGGGCGAAGCCGGTCCGGCCCTCCTCCTCGTTCTTGGAACCTACGTGGTACCACACGTTGACGGCCGTCATGGGCAGCGAGTGGTCCTCGTGCAGGATCACGTCGAGGCCGTTGGACAGCGTAACCTTATCGTACGAAATGGAAACCATTGACATCTCCGGCTGGAATTAGCGCTGGGCCTATATACCGGTCCGGCCTCCCGCGCCGACCGGATTATATCACCTGGGACTCCGCCCGTTTTTACGTGACTCCACCGGCACGGCTGCCGGTGCTACCTTGAACCTTTTTCGATGTCCGCGAATCGAATATTGTGTAGACTGGCCGAGGAATGGGAACGACCCTCCTCCCCTCCGAAGAATCGGAGTCCGCGCCAATACCGATTAAGGTGGCGGACAGACCCTTCGCTTCGCCCAGAGTGACAGGGGCAGAAAAAACCGCCTACGGTCAGACGAGCAGATCACCGCAATCCGAGTGCGACGCCGCAGTCTGGCAGCGCAAATGTGTTGACAGGGTGCCGGCGCCGATGTACCATGAACTTCGGTATGATTGTGAACGAATACACCAAAGCTCAGACATGCCTCTGTTGTTGTATGCCGAGTCGGGGGGA
>CAZEDC010000182.1:0-27895 GCA_964510985.1 uncultured Dehalococcoidia bacterium | reverse complement strand
TTTTATTCCTGCCCCGACATGTCGGGGAGACCCCCTCTACCAGGGGGTCTCCCCCTCTAAGCTCCCCCGTCGAGGATTTTGTGATAAATAATTAGGAGTCAAATGAACAAACGAAAGCGCGAGGCATGGCGTAAGCACCGCAAGACGATCAAGAAGCTCAAACTGAAGCGACAGGCGGCCGAAACCAGGAAGTAGCCGGATATCATATTCGAGACCAGGCTACAAGACGCAGGATGAAAATGCAGGAAGAGAACCAGAGGTCGATCCTGGTTGTCGGCTCAGTGGCGTATGACTCGGTCAAGACACCGGCGGGGAGCCGGGTCGATGCGCTGGGCGGCTCGGCAACCTATTTCTCCGTTGCCGGCAGCTACTTCGCACCGGTCAGTGTCGTGGCCGTCGTCGGCGACGACTTCAGCTCCGAGCATGTCGAGCTTTTGAGATCCCACGGTGTCGACACCTCCGGTATCCAGCGGCAATTGGGAAGCACATTCCGGTGGTCCGGAGTCTACAGCGACGAGGATGTGAACACGCGGGAGACCCTGGACACCCAGCTCAACGTGTTCGCCGACTTCCAGCCAGGGCTAGGCGACGGCCATAGCCGTCTGCCATATCTCTTCCTCGCGAACATCGAGCCCGGGCTTCAGCTAGACGTGCTCGGTCAGATGGCGGAGAGGCCCAGGCTGGTGGCCCTGGACACAATGAACTTCTGGATCGAGGGCAGCAACCGAGCCCTGACTGAAGCCGTGCGGTCCATCGACGTGCTGTTCATGGATGAAGGTGAGACGAGAAGCTTTTCCGGAGAACCGAACCTGGTCAGGGCCGCCAGGCGCATCATGGGTATGGGCCCCACCACGGTGGTTGTGAAACGTGGAGAGCACGGCGTCCTGTTGTTCAGGGGAGACTCGATCTTCTCGGCACCGGCCTTTCCGCTGGAAAACGTGGTGGACCCCACCGGCGCCGGGGACTCGTTCGCCGGAGGCTTCATTGGCTACCTTGCGTCCACCGGCGATTTGAGCCACAACGGGTTCCGCCGGGCGGCGTTGCTCGGGTCGGTCATTGGGTCGTTCACGGTGGAAGATTTCAGCGTCGACCGGCTGGCCTCGCTAACCCAAAAGGCGATCGATTCACGGTACCGAGCTCTTACAGACCTGTTGCGGTTCCAACCACTTAAAGAGGGCGAGTCCCTGCCCTGGCGGGACCGAGATTGAAACGATGAGCCCGACACGTCGGGCGCAGTGGCCGGCAGGCACCGGCTGTTCAGGAGGGTATATTGGCAACAACGACCGGTAAGGGAGACGTCAAAGAAATCGGATTGGCCCCCCAGGGGGTCCTCAAGACCGAGTGGGCGGCCAAAGAGATGCCGGTGGTCCGCATGATAAGGGAGCGGTTCGCGAAAGAAAAACCACTTAACGGGCTGCGCATCGCGGGGTGTCTCCACGTCACCAGCGAAACCGCCAACCTGGCGCTGGCCCTCAGAGACGGGGGAGCGGAGGTCTCGCTCTGCGCCAGCAACCCACTCAGCACCCAGGACGACGTGGCCGCCGCCCTGGTAGCCGAGTACGGGATCGCCACCTATGCCATCAAGGGCGAGGACAACGAGACCTACTACCAGCACATCAACTCCGTGCTTGAAGGTAAGCCAAACGTGACCATGGACGACGGCGCCGATCTGGTGGCCACGCTGCACACCAGTCAGATCGGACGGTTGGGGGATGTCATCGGTGGCACCGAGGAGACGACGACCGGTGTAATTCGCCTCGCCAGCCTGGCTGAGGCCGGGAAGCTAAAGTACCCTATCATCGCGGTTAACGACGCCGATACCAAGCACTTTTTCGACAACCGGTACGGCACGGGCCAGAGCACACTGGACGGGATAACCAGGGCGACCAACGTACTGTGGGCAGGCAAGAAGGCTGTTATCTGCGGGTACGGCTGGTGCGGCCGAGGTGTGGCCACGCGGGCCAGGGGCATGGGCGCAATCACCATCGTCACCGAGGTCAACCCTATAAAGGCTCTGGAGGCCGCCATGGACGGGCATCTGGTGATGCCGATCCGTGAGGCCGCCAAGATCGGTGACATTTTCGTGACCCTGACCGGGGGGCTCAATGCAATTGGCAGAGAGCATCTGGAGCTGATGAAGGACGGGGCGATAGTCTCCAACTCAGGCCACTTCAACGTCGAGATCGACATCGAAGGGCTGGAGGAGATGGCCGACGGCAAGCAACGCGTGCGTCCGTTCGTGGACGAGTACCTGTTGGGCGACGGCAGAAAGATTGCCCTGCTGGGAGAGGGACGCCTGATCAACCTGGCGGCCGCCGAGGGACATCCATCGGCCGTGATGGATATGAGCTTTGCCAACCAGGCGCTTTGCATCGAGTACATGGCCCAGGTCGCGCACACCCTGACTCCACAGGTGTACCCGGTCCCAAGGGATATCGACGAGGAGATAGGCAGGCTCAAGCTCCACTCCATGGGGATCGAGATCGATACCCTCACAGCCGAGCAGGAGAAGTACCTGGCAAGCTGGGATGTCGGGACCTAGCGGTTAGTTCCTCGAAACGAAAGCGGATGGCACAGACAAGTGTTGAAAAACACCCGCACTGTTTCGGGTGCGGGGACCAGAATCCGATCGGCCTGGGACTGGCCCTCCAACTGGAGGACGGCAGGCTGACCGCGGAATTCGTACCCGGTGATGGACACCAGGGTTGGCCGGGAATGGTACACGGCGGTATCATTACCGCCATGCTTTATTGCTTTATGAAGTCTTGGAAAACCTGGCCTACCACCAGGGCGTGCTGACTATGATGAAGAGTATGGAAACCAGGTTTCGGCGGCCTGCATCGACGGGCCGGAAGATAGTCGCCACCTCCTGGCTCGCCAAGCAGACGGGTCGCAACATGAGCGTTTCGGCCTCTCTGGCGGATGAGGAGGGAACGGTCATTGCGGAAGGTACCGCCACCCTGGTGGTGTTGAGTCAAGCACAGAAAGAGAGGCTCGGGCTGGCCTGAGTCCCTGCCACGCGTGAAACCGCAAAGAAAACCCGGCGTCCGGATGCAATAATGCGAAAGCCGGCGTCGATACTCGGGAGGAAATAAACATGGCCTACAGCTTCAGCGATTCCCCTTCGTACCTGTTCACATCCGAGTCGGTGACGAAGGGGCACCCGGACAAGCTCTGCGACCAGATTTCAGACGCCGTGCTCGACGCGGTCCTGGCCGAAGACCCGCTGGCCCGTGTAGCCTGCGAGGCTTGTGTTACCACCGGCCTGGTGGTGGTAATGGGAGAGATCACCACCTCTACCTACGTGGACATTCCCGCTCTGGTACGTCAAACAATACGAAAGGCGGGTTACGAAGACTCCTCGTACGGTTTCGATTACCAGTCCTGCGGTATCGCGGTCTCGATTCACGGCCAGTCCCACGACATTTCGACGGGAGTCACACGCTCCCTGGAAGTAAGGGACGAGGGCACGAACAACCAGGAGGCCGAATCCCTCGGGGCGGGAGACCAGGGAATGATGGTCGGGTATGCCTGCAACGAGACCCCGGAGCTAATGCCGTTGCCCATATCCCTGGCCCACCGGTTATGCCAGAGGATGACCGAGGTCAGGGAAGAAGAGTTCCTGCCCTATCTGCGTCCTGACGGCAAGTCGCAGGTGACCGTGGAGTACTCCTACGGTGTGCCGAAGAGGGTCCATACAGTAATCATGAGCTCGCAGCACAATCCGGAGGTCAGCCAGTCCGTTATCGAGCGGGACCTGATCGAAGATGTCGCCAAGCAGGTAATCCCAGAGTCTTTGCGAGATAAAGATACGCGTTACGTGGTGAACCCGTCCGGGCGATTTGTAATAGGCGGCCCGGTGGGCGACACAGGGCTCACAGGCCGCAAGATCCTGGTGGACACCTACGGCGGCTTCGCCCGTCACGGAGGCGGCGCCTTCTCCGGCAAGGACCCGACCAAGGTGGACCGCTCGGCCGCCTATGCGGCCCGGTACGTGGCCAAGAACCTGGTGGCCGCCGGCCTGGCCGACCGTTTGGAACTCCAGCTAGCTTACGCCATCGGCGTCGCGACTCCGGTCTCCATATCGATAGAGACCTTCGGGTCCAACAACGCGGTCTCGGATGAAAAGATAGTGGAGCTTATCAACAAGCACTTCGACCTGAGGCCCGGCGCCATTATCCGCGACCTCAACTTGAGACGGCCCATCTACACACAGGCGGCCGCCTACGGCCATTTCGGACGGACCGACGTGGACCTGCCCTGGGAGCACACGGACAAGGCAGATATCCTTCGACGCGAGGCGCGGATAGGCGAGGTGGACAAACGTGGCACCGCAAGCTAACGGAGCGGTCTCTCATAGTGAGCAGTATCGAATCCTGAGCGGAGCCGGAGTACCGGCACAGATCCGAGAGCGATAAGGGGAGCAGTTGACCATCAGGTTCGGGACCGACGGCTGGCGGGCGGTCATCGCCGAGGACTACACCTTCGACAACGTCCGTCTGTGCGCCCAGGGGACGGCCGCCTTTCTGAAGGCGCACGGTCTTGATTCCCGCGGACTGATGGTCGGATACGATACCCGATTCGCATCCGAGGAGTTCGCGGCGGCCGTGGCCGAGGTCAGCACCGCCAACGGCATCGTCACCTTCTTGTGCGACCGCGCCGCTCCTACCCCCACGGTCACGTACAATCTCGTCTTGCGCGAGGCCGGCGGAGGCGCCGTCATTACCGCCAGCAACAACCCGGCCCGATGGAACGGCTTCAAGTACAAGCCCGACTACGGCGGCAGTGCCTCGCCCGAGATCGTCGAGGAGTTGGAACGCCACATCGCCCACGCCCAGACGACCGGCACCGTTCAGCACATGTCCCTGGAAGGCGCCCAGGCAAAGGGCCTGCTGGAGTACATAGACCCGGAGCCCGCATACCTTGGGCACCTGGCAACGCTGGTGGACCTGGAGGGTATCAGGCAAGCCGGGCTCAAGGTGGTGGTGGACCCTATGTTCGGGGCGGGCGCCGGGTTTTTTTCGAATCTTTTGTCCGGTGGATCCACCACGGTCATTGAACTCCATGGTGAGAGGAATCCGGCCTTTCCCGGGATGTCCCAACCCGAGCCCATCGCCCACAATCTTAACGACCTCATGTCGACGGTGCAGGGAGACGGTGCGGACGTGGGCCTGGCCACCGACGGGGATGCCGACCGCCTGGGCCTCGTGGACGAGCGGGGCCGGTTCATCACAACGCTTCAGACCTTCGCTCTGCTCTGCCTGCACCAGCTCGAAGTCCTGGGACGCCGCGGACCGCTGGTGCGCTCCATCACCATGACCAGCATGGTGGACCGGCTGGGGGAGATATACGACGTGCCCGTGTTCGATACCGCCGTGGGGTTCAAGTACCTGGGGCCGGTCATGGTACGCGAAGATGCCCTCATCGCCGGCGAGGAGAGCGGCGGCTACGCCTTCAAGGGCAACATCCCGGAGCGGGACGGAATCCTTAGCGGCCTGATGGTCCTGGACCTGATGGTCAGGACGGGCAAGACTCCGTCCGAGCTGGTGGAGATGCTGACCGGTAAGGTGGGCCCGCACCACTACGACCGCTGGGACGTGACCTTCGACCCGTCGCAGCGAGAGACTATCCAGTCCCGGGTCAGGCGGGCAAGCCCCGAACAGCTGGCGGGCAGGCGGGTCGAGCGGAAAGACCCCCAGGACGGTTTTCGCTTTGTACTGGACGGCGGGTACTGGGCGCTGGTGCGCTTCTCGGGCACCGAGCCGCTGCTGCGCCTCTACGCCGAGGGCGAGTCGCCGGCCGAGGTCGAGGCGATGCTGGGTGAGCTCCGCGCCATCGCGGGGATCTAACCCGGTCTCTGGCAGGAGGCCGGTTCGGATTCCAGCGGTCACCGACAACGGTCCGGGATTCCGGTCGAGGGAGAGAGCATCATGAACGCAGTGGACTTCATACAGGCCTCCGTTCAGGGACTACACCAGACGTTGACGGAGGACATGAAGGAGCTTACCCAGGAGCAACTGGCCTGGCGGCCCCAGCCGGGCGCCAACCCCATCGGCGCAATCTTCCTGCACTACATCCGGACCGAGGACGCTTTTGTCCAACGCATGCGTGGCCTGCCCCCACTCTGGGAAGCCGAGAAGTGGGACGAAAAGTCCGGCATTACCCTGCCAAGCTTCCGGCTCTCCCCCGGTGAAGAGGAGGCCGACATGGCGGCGAGACTTCCCCTTGCGGAGTCGCTCGTGTACGCCCGGCAAGTGATGGACAGCACACAAACGTTCCTGGAAAACCTTGATGACGACAGGCTGGACGTAGTCCCGGACCCCGACAGACCCCGGAGGACCATCGCGGTCAATTTCCGGGCTTTCATCCTGGGCCACGGATGGTGGCACCTGGGGGAGATCAAATACCTCAAGGGCCTCCAGGGTATGCCCGCGCCGGTCTGATCAATAACAGGGGCGGCGGTCGGATCAGCGGGCGTGTATAATCTCCTCACTAGTACCTGGTCGCATAAATCAGCGTGTGGAAGGGCACGACCTGCGTTCCCACTCATCCTGTCCGCCACCTTGGTCGGTATTGGCGCGGACTCCGAATCCTCGGAGAGCTTGTCGAAGCATGTCCTGAGCAAAGTCGAAGGGGACGTGAGCGGGACCTCCCTCTCCGCTCGTATGGTTCGACAGGCTCACCACGAGCGGAGCAATGTAACGCCCTTTTTCGCAACCGAGCACTAGACCGGCGTAGCGCAGGAGGAAAACATGTCCGGCGGGACCATGCCCATGTCCATGGAGAAGCCGCTTCTCATCCTGATGGACGGGCATGCCCTGGTGCACCGCGCCTGGCACGCCATCCAGCAGCCGTTGAACGTCAGCAGCACGGGCGAAGAGGTCCGTGCGGTCTACGGCTTCCTCAACAGCTTCCTGCGGTCCATCTCCGAATGGGAGCCGACCCACTGCGCCATCGCCTTCGACCTTCCGGAGCCAACCTTCAGGCACGAGCAGTTCAAGGAGTACAAGGCCCACCGTCCTCCGACTCCGCCGGAGCTGCGGGGCCAGTTCGACCGCTGCCGGCAGGTGATGAAGGCCTTCGGCGTGCCGATATTCGAGATGGCGGGTTTCGAGGCCGACGACGTCCTGGGTACGCTGGGCCGGCAGGCCGAGCGGCAGGAGATCGAGGCGCTCATCCTGACCGGCGACACCGACACACTACAGCTGGTATCGCCCTGGGTGCGGGTCCTGCTGAGCTTCAGCGTCCAGAAGCGGACAGTGTACGACGAGACCGCCGTCCGAGAGCGTTACGGCGGCCTCGGACCTGAGACCGTCGCCGACATAAAAGCCTTCCAGGGCGACTCGTCGGACAACATCCCCGGCGTACCGGGGGTCGGCGCCAAGACGGCGATCCGCCTCCTGAACGAGTACGGCAGCGTCGAGGGCGTATACGAGAACCTGGACACGATCACCCCGCCCAAGCTCCAGCAGAACCTGCGAGACCACCGGGAGCAGGCCTTCCTGGGCAAGGAGCTTACCACTATCGTCAGGGATGTGCCGTTGGAGCTGGACCTGGAGGAAAGTCGCTTCTGGAACTTCGACCGCGCCAAGGTGGTTGACCTGCTCAAGGAGTTGGAATTTTTTAGCATGGTATCTAGGATTCCATCTCTTTCTTCCGGCGATGATGCGGCCGAGACTGAGTCCGCTCCGGTCCAGGAAAGTTTGGAAACAGACTACGTGACCGTAGATACCGAGCAAGCCCTGGAAGACCTGGTCCGCGACCTGGAGCAGACCGGAGCTTTCGCCTTCGACACAGAGACGACTTCGACCGACCCCATGGCCGCCGAGCTGGTGGGCATTTCCTTCTCCGCTAAACCGGGCAGTGGGTGGTACGTACCCGTCGGACACCAGGAGGGTAAACAACTTCCCATGGCTGAAGTCCTGAAAAAGCTAGGCCCGCTGCTGGAGGACGAAAAAATCGCCAAGACGGCCCAGAACGCCAACTACGACATGACCGTGCTGGCCAACCAGGGCGTCCAGGTGCGGAACCTGGCCTTCGACACGATGCTGGCGGCCCATGTCGGCGGCAGAAAGTCCATCGGGCTCAAGGCCATGGCCCTGGACTACTTCAACCATGAGATGACACCCATATCCGACCTGATCGGCACCGGAAGGAAGCAGGTCACCATGGCCCAGGTGCCGGTGGCGTCCGCGGCGGACTACGCCGCCGCCGACGCCGATCTCACACAGCGGCTGGCCGAGGTACTCTCAAAAGAGCTGGAGCAGAAGGGCATCAAGGAGCTTTTCGAGCAGGTGGAGATGCCCCTGGTGCCGGTGCTGGTACGGATGCAGGCCAACGGCGTCGCCCTGGACTCCGACCTGCTGGGCCGGATGTCCGAGGAGCTTGGAGGCCGGCTCTCCGAGATCGAGGCCGGCATGTACGAGCTGGTGGGCCACATCTTCAACATCAACTCACCCCAGCAGTTAAGTGACGTGCTGTTCATCGAGCTGCGGCTGCCGCCTACCCGGCGCACCCAGAAGGGTCACTCCACCGATGCCTCGTCGCTGGAGGGGCTGAAGGCCATGCTGGACCAGGGCAAGAGCGAGGGCGTGGACCCCAAGGCGTACCAGTTGCTGGACCAGATACTGGAGTACCGGCAGCTTTCCAAGATCAAGTCCACCTACGTGGATGCCCTGCCGGCACTGGTCAACGAGAAGACGAGACGCATCCACACCAGCTACAACCAGACAGGCTCGGCCACGGGCCGGGTCTCCAGCAACGACCCCAACGTGCAGAACATCCCGGTGCGGACCGAACTGGGCCGACGGGTACGCAAGGCCTTCGTGGCCGAGAAAGCCCCCGACTGGACGCTGCTGGGTGCCGACTACTCACAGATCGAACTGCGCATCCTGGCCCACATGTCCCAGGACCCAGGGCTGTTGCAGGCCTTCCATAACAAAGAGGACATCCACGCGGCCACGGCGGCGTCGGTCTACGGTGTACCCATGGGCGGTGTTACGCCAGAGATGCGGCGCATCGCCAAGATAATGAACTTCGGCGTCCTCTACGGGCTCAGCGCCTTCGGAATCAGCCGGCAGACCGACCTTGCGCCCGACGAGGGAGCGAAATTCATCGAGACCTACTTCGGCAAATACCCTGGTATCCAGTCCTACGTGGACTGGGTCAAGGGTAGCGTCAGGGAGAAGGGGTACGTCGAGACGCTGATGGGCCGCAGGCGGTACATCCATGAGATCCGCTCCTCCAACCACAACGTCCGGACGGCGGGAGAGCGGATGGCCGTGAACATGCCTATCCAGGGCACGGCGGCCGACATCATCAAGATCGCCATGGTCCGCATCCAGGAGCGACTGGACGAGCTAAAGCTGCGGTCGATGATGATCATCCAGGTGCACGACGAGCTGATCTTCGAGGTGCCCCGGGAGGAGCTTGAGCAGTTGAGGGCTGTCGTCACGGAGCTGATGCCCTCGGCCATGGTATTGGCGGTGCCCCTGGACGTCGAACTCAAGACCGGCGACAACTGGGGCGACATGGAGTAGGGGGTTCTCCACCCCTGTTTGTTCCCAACCAACTGTCCCGTGCCTCGCGCAGTGAATCTGTATTCACGTCCCCAGACGAACGGTGACCGACGCGGTTGACGGACGGCCACCGCCCACTTATCCTTGAGTCTGAGCGGGAGTAACTCAGTGGTAGAGTTCCTGCCTTCCAAGCAGGTTGTCGCGGGTTCGAATCCCGTCTCCCGCTCCAAGCAGTCTTAAAACGCACTTACGGCTACCTGCTAACGCTCGGATTTTTCACCCCTGCGCGTGTCCCGTTATCGCTGACGTCTTGCACTGGAGTGCTTCTTTCAGTAATAGATACGATTAGTACCCTCAAGAGCAGATAGCCTTCTTTTACTGAACATTCCGACGCAATGTCCAATGATCGCATCTACTGCGTTGGATTGGCTTCGCGCCATCGGCGCTCGCTCCGCAGGAGTGGCTAATAGACGGCTCCGCGGGCTATAATCGCCAGGAGAGCTACCCGATTGAACCGGGTATATCTGTTAAATTGAGTTTGAGAGCCTTGGACAGAGTTTTCGTAGTGAAGAGTTTCGTGGACTCATCGATAACCGGCACCGGCACTCCACCTGCCCTTCGCGGCTACCTACACCTTGCGAGTGCGATGGTGGCGCCCTTCGCGCTGTTGGTGCTTATTTTCATCGCGGACTCGCCACGGGGAGTGGTTGGCGGCGCGCTCTTCGGCGCGAGCCTCATCATCTTGTACTCGACCAGTGCAGCCTACCATCTGCTCCCTTTGGGTCGCCGTCTGCGAACCTTGATGAGGCGGCTGGACCATTCGATGATTTTCGTTTTCATCGCAGGTGCGTATGCGCCCTTCGCGCTTAAGATCATGGGCAACGCCTGGGGTATCCCCGTCTTGTCAGTGGTAGGCGGTCTGGCTGGGATTGGAGTTATTATCAACCTGGCCGCACCCACGCTGCCCCGCTGGATAGGTGTGGCCTTATATCTCGGGCTCGGATGGGTGGGCATTGTGGCTATATCCGAGTTGTTGTCGGGGCTTTCCTGGATGGCATTGGCCTTGCTCGTCTTGAGCGGTATCCTATTTTCGACCGGTGGAGCCGTGTATGCCATACGCAGGCCGGACCCATTCCCGCGTGTCTTCGGATACCACGAGATGTTCCACGCCCTGCAAGTCGCCGCCACCGCCGTGCTGTACGCGGTCGTGGCCGTGTACGTGTTGCGCTGATAACGAGCGATTCCGGTCTTTAACTCCTCGCCGATGACCCCAGAGTGGCTTTCACCGCATTTAATCCCATGCTAAAGTCTTAACTCGTCGATTGACCGGGTAACAAACTGTAGGCCATCGGCGATAATGGGACACTTGGCCATCGGTCGTCGTCGAGGGCGTCGGGGTGTTACTCGTCTATCCGGTAAACACGAGCAGCGGTGTCATGGAACATCGTGCCCCGCTCGGCAGCCGAGTAGTCCTTCGACAACCGCTTGAAGGCGTTATACAGCACGTTGTAGGAGTATGACACTTTATCAACCGGGAAGTTACTCTCGAACATACACCGGTCAGGGCCGAACTGCTCGATGCAGTACGTCATAAAGGGTGCCATCGAATCAGCCAGCTCCTCCGAGCCGATGGGTTTGGTCCGAGCATGCCAGTCAAACCCGGTGCGGGGCATTCCGATGCCACCAAGTTTGACGTTGACGTTGGGGCAATCCGCCACGGCTGCGATACCGCTTCGCCAGGTGGCCAACACCTCGGTGTCGCGGTTGGCGTAAGGGCCAATCCGCAGCAGGCCTCCAATATGGTTCAGGACGATAGTCAGGTCGGGCACGGCCCTGGCGAACTCCGCCAACTCGGGCAGCTGCGGGAAGAACAGCCAGGCCTCAAACGACAAACCCAAACGTGCCAGCACTCGCGCACCTGCCCGGAATCTGTCACTGGCCAGCTGACCCTCCAACTTGTGAGCAGAGGTGTTTTCCACCTCCGGGTGGGGGTCCCAGGTTACGGAGTGGCGGATGCCACGAAACCGGTTGGGGCTGGCTGTCTGCAACGCTTCGAGCACCGGCTCAACCCGTTCGCCCAGGTTCAAGTTGGCATTACCGACGATGGCTGCTGCAGCCCGGTTGGGGCCGTAGAGACCGCTGGCGCTGGCAGCGGCCAGGCCCTGGACGAATTCGACTTCACCAACGGAACGCATCTCTTCCGGCCCGTCCGAGCGGTACATCGCTCTCGCCTCAACAAACACAGTGGAACGAACGTTGTGACCGCTGCCGACGTCGGCGGCCAGCTCGTGAAGAAGATACCGTTGGTAAGGAATGCGCTCGGTTCGAAAGTCCCAGAAGTGGTGATGGGGATCGCAGATGGGAATCTCCGGCTCCAGGGTGGGTTCCGGTGTCAAAGCAAGCCAGTCATTGCCTCCGAATGGCATAATCGCCCCTCCTTTGCAGTTTTGGCGACCCAATCATATCACTCAGCATGGTAATCCTCGTGGAAGGGCCAGACATCGTCAGACACTGAGGGAAAACGTCCCACTGTCGCAGACCTCCCACACTCCTTGTATTTCAGCGCAAAGTAAACGAGAGTAGGAGTGTAAGGTCGGCGGCTACCGGGTAGACAATTTGCAAATAAGGGGCATGCAGTGAGGGAACTGAAGCTGGGCAAGCTCTACTACGAGATCAGCAGACACAATCCACCGGCGCTGACTATTGAGTCGGGAGAGACTGTTTCGGTGGAGACCGAGGACGCCTTTTCAGGCCAGATCAGGAAGGAAGGAGACCGTAGGGACGAGGCCAGTATGCCCTACGGGAATCCACAGTCCGGGCCCATCGAGGTCGAAGGTGCGGAGCCTGGTGACTCCCTGGCCGTACACGTCATCAAGATCGAGGCCCGAACGGGACAGGCCGCCACCCGGACCGGGGGCGCCAGGATGATCGGGGAGTTCATCGGGGTGGACGTCCCACACGGTACTCGAATCTGTCCGGTGAGGGACGGCAAGGTGTGGTGGAGCCCGCGTTTGGGCATACCGTACACCCCCATGATAGGCACCATAGGCTGCGCGCCGGCGATGGGAGCACCCACCACGGGCCCCGCAGGGGACCACGGCGGAAACATGGACATCAAGGAGGTAACCGAGGGGAACACCATTTTTCTTCCCGTATTCGTACGGGGTGCGCTTCTTCACCTGGGAGACGTGCACGCAGCGCAGGGTGACGGCGAGCTGTGCACAACGGCCCTGGAGATGCCTGCCACCGTGACGATGAGGATCGAGTTGATGAAGGGGAAGACCATCGCTAGACCCAGAATCCGCTCGCCGGAAGAGATTATGACTGTTGCCACGGGTACGCCGATGGAGCGTTCGGTGGCACAGGCCTATGCCGACTTGATCCTCTGGATGGAGGAGGACTACGGAATCCAGCGGTGGGATGGCTTCAACCTCTGCACCCATGTCGGAACCATCTCGGTGGGCTACTTCGCCATTGGGACGGTTGCCACCCAGATTCGCATGGAGTATATCGAGGCCGCCGCCGCAAGATAACCGGTAAACGACCAGCAGATCGGGCTCACAACGTCACCAACGCCCATCAGACCAGTCAGCGATGGTTGTGGATCACCGCTATTTACGAGACTGAGAGAACTTCGGGGATAGGTGGGTCGGAAAGCACCAGACCAGACGCAAAACAGGCCGGAGCAGGCATCGTAACATTCTCCAGGATGAGGTATCGATGAAATGGCAAGGATGACAGGCGGGGAAGCCATCGCAGAGGTCCTACGGGCGTCCGGTGTGGAGTACGTTTTTGGCATGTCGGGTGGGCAAACCCCCTTTACCGTATCGGTGATCGCAAAGGGGATCAGGATGATGACGATAAGGAGTGAGAAATGTGGCTCTCTCATGGCCACCGGGTACAGCAGGGTCAGCGGCAAGCCGGGGATCTGTACTGCAGCGGACATAGGAGCCGCCCATCTGGCACTGGGCTTGCATGAGGCGTACCGCTCTGGAATCCCGGTTGTCGCTATCACCAGCGACGTAGATCCTGCTAGAGCCTGGAGGGCCACCGGCAACTTCGTGGACCAAGAGGCGCTGTTTGGGCCCATTACCAAGTGGATGGTGCGCGCTGAAGCGCTGGAGACGCTTCCGGAGATAGTAAGAAGCGCATTGAGAGTAGCCACAACAGGAAGTCCCGGCCCTGTTTCGGTGATCGTGCCGGACACCCTGCTGGGCGCCGAGGCCGATTTTGAGATTCATAAAGAAGCTGAGGGTGCCCGCTACCCCGGAATCCGGCTAGCTCCTGAAGCGGAGTCTATCAAGAGGGCATCTGAACTCCTCCTGGAAGCACGAAACCCTGCTATTTTGGCTGGGGGAGGGATTATGCTATCCCAAGCCTCCGAGGAGCTTGAACAACTCGCCGAGCTTCTGGTCATTCCAGTTGCGACCACACATATTGCCCATGGTGCATTCCCCAACGGTCATCCACTAAGCCTCGGGGTTTTGGGAGGTCCGGTTGCCCACGGTCGCGGTAGGGTAGCCAACAGGGTGGTCGGAGAGGCGGACGTGGTACTCATGGTAGGGACAAGAGCGGACGGGGCGACCACCCGTGCCTGGACGATTCCCTCTCCCAACTCAAAGCTGGTCCAGATTGATATCGATCCAGCAGGGATTGGCAGCAACTATCCGGTCGAAGTAGGTATCGTTGCCGATGCCAGACTCGCCCTTCGGGCGTTAGCGGAGGCTCTAAGAGGCAAAGTGGAGAGGGTGTCCTCCATTGCAGATACCGCCGAAGCGAAAGAGATTTCCGACTTGACGAAGGAATGGCAAGAAGAGTTCACCCACGAAATGAGCTCAGATGCCATACCCATCAAGACCCCCCGCCTCTTTAGGGAGATCCAATCCTGTATTGACCAGGATACTATCGTCGTACTCGATGCCGGAAGCTGCTCGTACTGGGCTGCCAACTACCTGGATGCGACCCCTCAAAACCAGGTCTTACATCCGCGGGGATTCCCCGCGCTGGGCTCCGGCCTCCCGATGGTACTGGGAGCCCAGGCGGCCGAACCAGACAAAAAGGTGATCTGTATCTCAGGTGACGGTGCTTTTGGCTACAACATCATGGAGCTTGAAACCGCCGTAAGACTCCACCTGCCCGTGGTCAATATCGTACTCAACAATCAGACTTTGGGAATGGAAAGGCGAGGTTTTCTCGAGTTCTGCGGTGAGACTCCTCCAGAAGCCGTTTCCTTCACATCTCAGGATTTCTCCAAGATCGCCCAGACCTATAATTGCTTCGGAGCCCGAGTTGAACGACCCCAGGACATCAGGGAGGCTGTTACTGCTGCTCTTGCCTCTGGGGTGCCTTCTATCGTGGACGTATTGACCGATCCGGAGGACAGCGACTCGGACAATGTTCCCTGGCGGTAGTCAAAGCGATTTTGGGACACCTTGGAATTACAAACACCCGGGCGAGGGAAGTGGGATTCGCGCCACCAACAGGACCGCCAGGCCTTGTTCACGGTATCGTCCGACCCTCCCCAACCCCCCAACCGGACCCTTCACTTGCGGTCGGGCTAGAAAGTCAAAAAGGCACACTCCTCGGTAGACAGGGGCTGGCCGGTGTCTCTTTTTCCTGATGACAATCCAGCCGATCCAGTTTCCCATATTGGTCGCCGACACGACACCACGCCTGGACATGTCATGGGGTAAACGCCGGCTTGTAAGCGCGGCGTTTAGCGTTTAATATCAACCCAGCAGGTTGTCGCGGGTTCGAGTCCCGTCTCCCGCTCCACCACGATAGGTTTTAACGAGAGGAATCCCACCCCTGGACACGGGGTTCATGTGTGGCCGAAGAACTTGAACGCCCAAGGAGGAGAACCACCGGATGCTGAGCGAAAAGATGCAGACCGCCCTTAACGAGCAGATCAACGCGGAGTACTTCGCATCGTACATCTATCTGTCCATGTCCGCCTACTTCCAGGCCAGTAACCTGAACGGCTTCGCCCACTGGATGAGAGCCCAGTCCGCGGAGGAGATGGGCCACGCGCTGAAGATCTTCGACTACGTCAACGAGCGGGGCGGACGCATCGTGTTGACCCAGGTAGAGACTCCTCCGTCCGAATGGGAGTCGCCCCTGGCGGTTTTTGAGGCGGCCAACGCGCACGAACGCAAGGTCACCGGCATGATCAACGACCTGGTAAACCTGGCGATTAGCGAGGGCGACCATGCCACCAACGCGATGCTGCAGTGGTTCGTCACGGAGCAGGTGGAGGAGGAGGCCTCGACCGGAGACATTGTCCACAGGCTGAAGATGATAGGCGACCTGCCCTCCGGCCTGCTGATGATGGACATGCAGCTCGGCTCACGCGTGGACTCGGAATAGGGGGCCGGCCCGAAAGGCCAGGTGGCTTCTTCCCACCCGCTCACCCGCAAGGGTTTTTATATCTGGGGGATTCCCCCAGACCCTCACCAGAGGGGGTATTCCCCCTCTGGACTCCCCCATTCTAGTATTTTTGGATGGGTTATAGACCGCCGATGCTCAGAACCCGGTGTCTCGCAAGCGGTAGATGGCCACCTGGTCGGTCTCGAAGACCTTGTCCAGGACCTCGCTGAGTGCGCCGTCGAACTTTTCCAGACCACGGCCGCGGTAGTACAGCCTCTCGACCCGGCCGACGTACACGTACCTGACACCGTACTTGTCCATCAGCGACAGGGCCTCGGTGGCGTTGGTGGTCCGGTATATCGTCTCGACGTCGGAGATGCGCCGGCCCACCTCGGACCGGTAGTCCCACCGCTGCTGTTCCTGGTGCCACTTCCATCCCACCACCGTGGGCAGGCCGGTGTAGATGGAGATTCGGCTGCCCCAGCGATAGGTGGGCGTGACTCCCTCCAGGACGATAGGCGATCCCTGGACGTTGTCCCTCAGCCACTGGACGCCCCGCAGGTCGGCGGCCAGGTCGATGTCCCCCTGCCGGTCGCGGTAAACCGTCTCTTCGGCGTAGGCCGTCCCGTCCAGCGTCAGCTGGAGTGTCCGGCCGTTGAACCGGTCCCTCAGCCGGTCCTGGGTCCCCAGTACCGGATAGACCGCGGCGCTCAAAATCAGTAACGCCAGCGCGCCCAGCCATACCTTCTTACCCCACGCCAGCCTGGACACCGGCAACCTTCTGCCATGGGCAAACCGCCACAACAAATAGGCGGATGCCAGGCCCAGCATGACCCATATCTGGAGGTAGAACTTGAAGATGCTGTTCATCCGGTCAATGTCGCCCTCGACACGGTAGATGTCCAGCCCGATGGCCAGCGAAAGCGAGACGGCTACGATGACCGCAACGAAAACAAGCTGAGGTGAATCGGCCCGCGAGGAGACCAGCCACCGGAGCCCCGTGAAGAACACCAGCGCCAACAGGACAGCCACGAAGGGGACGGTGCTGCCCACGGCTCCCGAGAATATAGCGGTCAATATGAAGCCCACGAGCAGTGCACCGACCACGACCGCGATGACGGCCCCTACACTTACCGGTCGTCTGGCCTTTTCAGAAAAAGGATCGCCGCCGGACACGGCCTGGACAACGGCCGTTCCTTCATGCCTGAAGCCACGCCAGGCCGCCATCAGCCAGTCCCTGGACTCGTAGACGAAGTAGGACCCGATAACGAATACGAACAGGCCGCTGATGGCCAGGAACCTCCACAGGACCGTGGTATTGGTGGTCGTCTCCACGCCGCTGTTGAAGGTCTCGTAGCTCAGATGGAAGGGCAGGAAGACCAGGTAGCCCACGGCCAGGACGGCCAGGGATTTTATTCCCGCTCTGACCACCATCAACAGGCCCAGGCCTCCGTGGGCGAAGAACTCGGCCAGGAAGACCGCCGCCACGGCGATCATCAGGTAGGTCGGCAGGTCCCAGGCGTTCACTAGCCACAGGGTGCCGACGGCAACGCCCAGGACGGCCAGCCGGCCGATTTCGCCCAGGCTCCAGGCTGACCCGCGATCTCCACGGCGAAACGAGGCCATGACCACGGCCAGCGCCAGGCCCAGGACCAGCAGGGTGAAAGGTAGGGCCATCAGGTGGGCGTGCAGGTCGGCGAAAAGAAAGGTGAAGAAGGGGAACTCGGTGATCCCCTCGGGGCTGGTGGGCATCATACGGCTGCTCTGCCAGAAGTCGAACTCGCCGAAGGGCAGGTTCCTGAACGCCGCCCGCCAGACGCTCTGCCCCAACTGGATGGCGCCGTCCAGGTTGCCCATCACCGTGACGAATAGCGCCCCGCCGATGCCGGCCAGCACCGGCGACCAGTAAGGCCACCTGGTTTCCGCTCGTCCTTCGACAGGCTCAGGATGAGCGAATGTGACGTGTCCTGGCGACAATTCTTCGGCCGGCTCTTGGTCAAGCGAGATAATCGAGGTTGAGGCACCGATGGTCTGGGCCAATAAGCGCCTCCGGGTGCCCTCGGCCAGGTTGTACACCACGGTGAAGGCCCCTCCCGCCGTCAGGGCGAAGAACAGCGGCACGGCCAGGTTGAAGGCGACCGTCGGGTCGATGCCCGTGGCACGGATTAACGTGGCCACGGTGAACTGGCCCCAGTAGTAGTAGTTCAGGTACCCGCCGCCGAACCACGGGTCGTAGGGCGGCATGTAGCTGGAGCGCAGCACGGCGTTGAGGTAGGCCAGGTCCATCGGCTTCTCGCCGCCCCGGAAGGGATGCCACAGGTCCGGGTTGGCCATCCGCAGCAACAGGAACGAGAAGAAGGCAGCCAGGAACACCGCCTCTACGATGAGGAGGAGCCGCCACCGCCGCCTCACGAAATCTGCCAGCTCGCGCCGATTTCTCACGGCGATGGCAAGGGCCACCCCACCCAATACTAAAAGGCCGACGACAATTGAAGCTCTCGAAAAAACCATCCACCGAAGGCTGGCCAGGAGCCACACGATCAGGCCTACCGACAGGAGGCCCAGCACCTTGGAGAACAGGTATCCCCGGTCGGCCAGCGGCCGGAAAACGGCGAAGGTGATGGGCAGGGCCAGCAGGGCCACACCTTCCACCGCGATGAGCCACGCCAGTACGGGAAGCCGGCTGGCCCAGCTATCGGGTCGCACGATGTCGGTCCAGGTCCCGCCTCGCCGCTGGGCGGCCGCCTCCTCGGCCGACATCATCAGTCCGAATTTTTCTGAACCGTCAGTACGCACACTTGGCACATCAGACGGAGCGCTGGTCTGGATGGCTCGCTGGATGGCGAAGCCGTCGAGACGACCGACGTTTTCGAGAACTATCACCTTGGGGTGGTCGTAGACCGAAAAGCTCTCGTCGGCGAAGCCTAGGTCCAGGTTCACGCTCGACGGATCATAGGCGCGCAGGGCGTCGGGCTCGGGAACGCCGGACCTGCCAAACGTGTCGTCGACGAAGCCCACGCCCAGGAACTCGGGGTAGGTGGCCTCAAAGTCCGCCAGCTCGTATCCCAGTCCTCCGGTAAACAGGAGATCGTAGTACGCCGAGGTGATGGGGTAGCGTTCCGGTAAGCGAGGAATGGTGCCGTACAGACGGTTGCTGAAAAGGACAAGAAAGTCGGCCTTGGCCAGCTCCTCGGACAGGGAGCGTACCTTCTCCTGGCTGTCGGGATCGTACAGCGACAGCTCCCGGACCTGGTACCCGACCAGGTTGGGAAGACCCTCGTCCCAGTGCTCCTTCAGTATGACGGCGCCCTTGGGGACGTTCTCGTTGATCCACTCGGCGGCGCGCACCGCGGTGTGGGTCTGGCCGTAGACAGACACGTAAGAGAACGCATAGAACGCAGTGCTGCCAACCAACAATACCGCCCCGGCGACGAGCCATGGACGGACGTTTGATTTGAAGGTGGTAAGACCGACCCTGTCCCAGACCGCGAAAAGCATCCTGGACCCGAACAGGAGCAGGAACGGGATCATGGGCAGGAGGTACCGGAGGAACTTGACCTGGAAGGCCCCGGTTATCAAGAACAGCGGCACCACCCATGAGAGGAGCAGAACGTCCATCCTGGAGTCCGCTTTGCGAGGCGGCAGGGTGGCCAGCAGCGCCAGCAGGGCAACGCCTGAGGCGACGAATATCGCGGGGAAGCTGGTGGAGTACAAGAGGATTGCGATTGGAAGGCCCCATCCGGCCAACAGGTAGGCCAGTCCGGGGCGGAGGCGCAGACCGCGCAACGAGGCATACATAAGCCCGGCCCATGCGACGATGCCCAGCGGCCATCCCAGTCCCCAGGTCGCCAGCTGCCTGATCTGGTACAGGTAGGGCGTGGTATCGATGTACTGACGGGTGTAGGGGTAGTCCCTGATGCGACGCACCATCTCGGACTGCTCGGTCACATCGCCATAGAATGTGGACCAGTCCAGGAAGGTGTAGGGCTGGACCACGAACAGCACCGCCAGGGACGTGACACCACCTGCGACGAGGCCCTTTGCCGCCGACGACCAGCGCCGGCCAAAGGGCGGTACCGACGGGTCCTGGACGCCGTTCAGGGAGAAGGCGTACATCAGGTGGGCGATGACGTAAGCGCCCAGAATCGGGGCCATGCTGACCTTGGTAGCCAGGGCCAGAGCGATGAATCCTCCTGCCAGGACGGAGTCCCTGGTCCGTCCCTCTCTCGCCACCCTGACAAGGAAGAACACGGCGACGATGGTGAAAAGGGCCACCAGGGTGTCAACGGCGAAGAAGTGGCTGAGCTGTATGTGTATGACGGCCAGCGCGGCCAGCAGGGAGGCAAGCAGCCCGACGCGACGGCCGTAGACGCGGCAGCCCAGCAGGAAGACCATGACTATGGTCGCCAGGTCGGCCAACGCTGAAATGGCGCGCCCGGTGACCCGCAGGTCGGTGAGTCCGTCGCCTGGCCCAAACGACGAGACAAGCTGCACCCCTTTTAGCAGGTACAGCGGGAAGCTCCCGTAGGGAAACCAGTGGGGGTTCCAGGGGCTCTCGTCGGCGTCGAACAGGGTGTCAAGCTCGCCGAGAGTCGGGGGCGATATAGCGTCCACCCTCATCAGGATGGCCCGCTCGTCGGGATGCGGCGTATACGGAAATCCCCTGTCCCAGTCCAGTCCGAACAGACGCAGACCAAGCGCCAGGGCAAGGATGGCCAGGACCGCGCCCGTTAACATGGTGTCCCGGCGCATCGACCAGAGCGTGTTGTCGACCTTCGAGAGCGAAGGGCCCTCTTGGATGGCTCCCATCATCCGTCCATTCTAAGTTGTGGCGCCCACCGGCGGCAATTGGCTGGGATAGCTCGCGTGTTGTTCCGTCGTCCACACCGGCGAGTAGGGTCTAGCAGGGTTCTGAAAAACCTTTTCGACCATCCCCCTCTCCCTGGCCAGGAAGGGGGAAGAATTTATAGCTGAGGGACACCCTCAGACTCCCGGCAAAGGGGCTTCGCCCCTCTGCACACCCCATTATTCACCAGTCTGCTAGTAGAGAGAAGAAGCAGGACCGGGGCCCACCCCAGCGACCGCAGGGGTCTGGTGACATTTTCGGTCCTCGATGGACTGCATTATTCTACGGAACAGACGGCACGGGGGATTGCTGGAAGATGGTCACGTTTACCGGAGGTTTAAACTGAGGTATACCTGGGATTGACCGCTCCAATAGACGATCAAGCCCAGGCAGGATTCAAAGGGTTATTCGCTCCCGCTCAGGAGGCGAGACTCTACGTGTTCCGGAAGTGGGCGGCCTGTCCTACGATGTCCACGCCGACGGCCTCGCTCCAGGCCGCCAGCAACTGCTGGGTGATAGGGCCGGGCTTGCCGTCTTTGATCTGGCGCTTGTCGACCCGGGTAATTGGGAGCACAGATGGCCCCGTGCTGGTGAAGAAGGCCTCGTCCGCCGTGTATAGATCGTAAGGCTGCAGGTCCTCCGCGACAACGGGGATGTTCAACTGGTGGGCCAGATCGAGGAGCATACCGCGGGAGATTCCCTGAAGAAGGTCACTGTCGCCCGCCGTGCGAATCACGCCATCGGTTACGAGAAAGACGTTGTTGGTGGTCCCCTCGGTGAGGTTCCCGGCGACGTCGGTCAGGATGGGCCACCCCTCGGGATCCACGTCCGCTGCTTCCAGGTCGGCCATGGCGAAGTTCATCCGGCTCCAGTGCTTCACCTTGGGGTCGATTGATTGTGCTGGATAGCTCCGGGTGCGGGTGATCACCCCATGGGCGCCCTCATCGTAAAGATGGGCGAACTGGGCGAATCCCACCGGCACCACCTTTACACACACGGTCGGCGGCCCCGCGTCCCTGGTCCTGGCGCCCGGGCCTCGGGTCACGAACTGCCAGATGGAGAAATCGCCCACTTCGGCTCTCTGGTCCTCGTTCCGCGTTATGACCTCCTCGCTGATATCGGTCATCTCCTCCGGCGACAGGCCAGAATCGATACGGACGACCTTCAACGACCGGTAGAGCCGGTCCACGTGCTCCTTCATCCGGAAGCTCTTGCCGTTGAATGTCCGCGCCACGTCGAAGACGACGTCGCCTCCCATGAAACCCCTGTCCATGGGATCGATCTTGACCTGGCTGAAAGGCACCCACTCGCCGTTGAAGTATGCCGTGTAGTCCGCCATCTCTTAACTCCTGTGGTTTAACCGACCCGTTTCCGTCTTCGATCAGAAGGCTTGGTGCCGAATTATACTTGGCATCAGATGGAAACGGAAGAGGTTGCGACCGGTGACCGTCTGGTTTGCCCCAACCATCCAGCTTGACGAAGACCCGGGGCACGGCTACACTCGCGGACGCCAGCCAATACGGTGTGGGACAAGGTCAGCAATAAAGAGGTGTCTTCTATGACCGATTCAACCAGACTGGACGGGCAGGTCGCCATAGTGACAGGCGCAGCCCAGGGGATCGGCAGGGGCATCGCGCTGGTCCTGGCCGAGGCCGGCGCCCGGATAGTGGTCGGCGATATCCTGGACTGTAGCGGCACGGTAGACGAGGTAAAGGACAACGGGGGTGAAGCGGTGGGCACCGTCATGGACACCAGCTCATCGGAGGACGCCCGCGACCTTGTGGGCCTGGCGCTTCGAGAATACGGCGGGCTTGACATCCTGGTGAACAACGCCGCCGTGGATGATTTCGACTGGAGTCGGAGAGGCTCGCCCAACGCCTGGGAGCTTTCCGACGAGCTCTGGAGAAGGGTCATCGACGTGAACCTGAGCGGCGTCTTCTACTGCTCCAAGGCCGCACTCAAGCCGATGATGGAGGCGGGAAAGGGCTGCATTATCAACATCAGCTCCCTGGCCGCCGTCCTGGGTTCCAAAAGTATCCCGCCGGCCTACAACGCCAGCAAGGCGGGCCTACTAGGGCTTACTATGGCTTTTTCGAGTCAACTGGCGGACAAAGGCATCCGCGTGCACGCCATCATGCCCGACCTGGTTGAGTCCCGAGACCTGGGGTGGTCAACCAAGATTCGGGCGGCCAGGGAGCGTCAGAACCCGTTGGGGATCCCCAAGCCCCGAGACGTCGGGGAGGCCGTGCGCTACCTGGCGAGCCCAGCGGCCCGGAAGTTTTCCGGAACCGTCCTGCAGGTCGGCAGTGGAAACCAGAGGGGTGGTTTCATTGTGTAAACCAGTCGTTGTAAAGCTCAGACCGTGAGCACCAATTCATACAAAACCCTCCTGGTAGACCTGGACGGCACGCTGGCGCGGGCCTTTCTGCAGATCACGCCACGGGTGGCCGAGGCCGTGCGACGAGTCGCCGAGCTTGTGCCGGTGGGCATCGTCTCCAGCCGCGAGCACAGGACAGTGGCCGAGGTCGCCACCGGCCTGGGGCTACGGGGACTCCAGATCGCTGAAGGCGGTGCGCGGATTTTCTATCCCGATACCCTGGAGGCGCCCTGGCTCCGCACCCTCAGGCCCGAGGATGCCAAACAGATTCTCGGCTATCTGGAGGGTAACGGGCTCACCTTCTCGGCGGTGGAGGGCGACGCCAGCGTCGAGTCCTCGGCTCTTGTCGCCGGCTGGTGCATTACCAGGATCAGCGCCACCAGCCTGACCCCGGCCCAGGCGCGTGACATCGCCCAGAGATTCGGCGCCCTGCCCGAGGTACACACGGCCGTCATCATTCGCATCGACAACGGGGACTGGATGGTGGACTTCACCCACTCCACCGCCAACAAGGCGGTAGCCGTGGCGCAATACGCAAGGCTGCACGGTATTACGCCGGCCCAGGTGATCGCCGCCGGAGACAGCTACAACGACCTGCCCCTGCTTGGGGCCTGCGGATTGGGCATAGCCATGGGAAACGCGGTGGACGAACTCAAGGCCCTGGCCGACTACATAGCGCCGTCGGTGGACGAAGACGGCCTGGCCGTTGCCATCGAGGAGTTCGTGTTGCTGAGGCTGTGAGGAAGGCGGTACAAAGACCGTCCGCAACCCCTCTGAATGGCCGCCCTTATGCTATAATTTCTGTCCGGGGAGAGGTGGCCGAGCGGGTGAAGGCGCTGGTCTCGAAAACCAGTATGGGAGCAATCTCATCGTGGGTTCGAATCCCACCCTCTCCGCCAGCTAGGAAATGGCCCGCCCGCCACGCGGGCTCGCCAGCCGTTGTGCGCCAAAATATTCAATCCCTTTTGAATTCAGGCAAGGCCAAAAGCGGGCTTTTCTTGAAGGAAATCAAAATTCATTTTCAAAGAAAGTATGACGTATCTTTATACTTTCAACACTTGGATGCAATGGCAACGATTGGGGAAAATACCAAGAAACTAAGGGCAAAGCGTGGCTTAAACCAAGACGAATTGGTGCGGTAAGCCGAACAAAATTACTCCACTCTTCTTGCCAAGACTGAGGGCGATTTTATAAAGGCGTCGGGTGTTCAAATGGTAGCTAAAATCACCAAAACTCTTGGCGTGTCCATGGAAGATTTATCGAATTAATATATGAGCGCAATTACTTTAACTGATTTCGAACTGACAAGGGTCTTTTTTGCGATTATCCTGCTTATTGCTTCGGCGCATAGTTTGGGATATTTGTTTCAACGATTATTGGGGGCTCCAAAAGTAATCGGGGAGATTGTTGGCGGTCTTGTTTTAGGGCCAACAATCTTAGGTTTTTTCTTCCCATCTGCGTATCAATGGATCTTTCATGCCTTTGGATCAGAAGGACAACTAATCGCCATAATCTACTGGATTGGATTAGTGCTCCTGATGTTTATATCGGGGTTCGAAATACAAAAATCAGTTAGCAGGGAGGATAAAAAGCTTATCGCCGCAATCTTGATTGGGGCGACAAGCGTTTCCTTTCTTGTGGGGTGGTTTACTCCGCATTTCTATGATTTTACGCCCTATCTCGGCGTAAATGGGAATATGCTTTCATTAACTATCATTATTGCGATTGCGATTGCGGTAACATCAATTCCAGTTATTTCGAGAGTTTTTATCGACCTCGGAATTATTAACACTCGTTTTGCAAAAATTGTCTTAGCCACCGCAACCATAGAGGATGTGATCTTATGGGTCGCTCTCGCAGTCGCCACCGGCTTGGCCGGCGGCGAATTGCTGTCAACATCAAACATTTTGTCCAAAGTATTCATCACTCTTGTCTTTTTTGCGATTGCTTTGTTTGCAATGCCCAAACTGTTTGAACTCGTGAATAAATCGCGCTTTAACTTCTTCATAAGATCTTCCGCAACTGGGTATGTGTTATTCGTCTGTTTTTTGTTCGCCGCGACAGCGAGTATTTTGAGCGTAAATATTATTATCGGAGCATTTTTAGCGGGCTTAGTAGTTGGTATAACACCAGATAAAAAAATTGCCAAAGTAAAAGTACACATAAAAGAAATCGGCTTGGGGTTCTTTATCCCTATTTATTTTGCGGTAGTCGGCCTGAAACTAGACCTCATCCATCATTTTGACATACTGTTCTTCTTAGGCTTTTTACTGTTCGCGATATTAGTCAAAACTCTTGGAACAGTAATCGCTGCAAGATTAGCGCGTCAAGATTGGCTCTCCAGTTTTAATTTTGGTGTTGCCATGAACACAAGAGGAGGGCCCGGCATTGTCCTTGCCACTGTCGCATTTGAGCTTGGCATCATTAACGAGACCTTCTTCGCGGTTCTTGTTTTGATCGCAATCGTTACCTCACTTGCTGCTGGATACTGGTTTAGATTTGTGTTATCAAAAGGATGGGATCTTTTAAGTGACCCTGCCTAGTTGAATTTGCCGCCAAAGAAAAACTCGAAATCGTCCTTTCCGCCCGCCTCGCCCAGCGGGTTCAGTTCGGATATTTTCAAACAGGCTCCGCCACCCGCAGCCTGCACTGCAAGAGGTGCGACAGTGGCTCCCGTTACTGCCCGGAGAGGTGCTAGAGTGGCCGAATAGGCGCGACTGGAAATCGCGTGTTCCCTTCACGGGGAACCGTGGGTTCGAATCCCACCCTCTCCGCTCTTCGTATATCTTCTCCTTCTCCATTGGTGTCTTCTGGTGGCTTCGTTGGCACTTGACTGTACCGAACCCCCATCACACAACCCGCCCTCTAGTTGTATTTGCTCCGGCAAATTGGGCATCGCCCTCTTTTTTGAAACCTCTCTTTTACGATGATTCCAGCCAGACCGGGTCGAGCCCAATTCCATGTTCAATCCGGCCCTGGAACGCAGCCGGGCCGCTTGCCGCCCTGGACTCCTATGCTAGAATTGTGTCCACATGGACGCCAACGAACTAAAATACTGGGTCTCCTTCAACCGCGTGCCACCGGTCGGCCGGGCCCGGTTCAACCTGCTTGAGAACTACTTCGGCACGCTCGAAAGGGCCTGGCACGCTAGGGGCACGGACCTGAAGGCGGCGGGACTCGACTCCCGTACCGTTCAGCTTGTCGTCGGCCGCAGGGACACTATCGACCCCGACGCCGAGCTTGATCGTCTGCGAGAAGCAGGGGTCAAGGCACTGACCTGGTACGACGACGAGTACCCTCCCCGCCTGAAGGAGATCTACGACCGTCCACCGGTGCTGTACATCCGAGGCGAGATTATTCCAGAAGATGAAAGGTCCGTGGCAATCGTCGGGACCCGGCGGCCCACCGCCTACGGCCGGGAGGCCGGACACCGGCTGACCTACGACATCGCCCGGTCTGGAGTGACCATCGTCAGCGGTCTGGCCCGGGGTATCGACGCCATCGCCCACCGGGCCGCGCTGGAGGCCGGGCAACGGACCATCGCCGTCCTGGGCAGCGGTCCGGACGTGATCTATCCCCGAGAGCACGTCAAGCTGGCCAAAGAGGTGGCGACGCATGGGGCGGTCGTCTCAGAGTATCCGCTGGGAGTTCGGCCGGACGCCCAGAATTTCCCCCGGCGCAACCGGATCATGAGCGGCATGACCCTGGGCACGGTAGTTATCGAGGCCGGCGACGGCAGCGGCGCGCTGATAACGGCCAAGCACGCCCTGGAGCAGGACAGGGAGGTCTTCGCCGTACCGGGCAACATATTCTCTCCCAGCAGCCGCGGTGTCAACAGGCTTATCAGAGGGTCCGGCGCCAAGCTGGTGGTGGACCACGAGGACGTTCTGGAGGAGCTTAATCTCTCGGCTGTGGGCCAGCAGATCGAGATGGCCGCCATCTTTCCGGAGGACGAGAACGAGGCGCAAATTCTCCCATACGTCACCTACGACCCGATACATATCGACGAGATCATACGCAGTTCAGGACTGGCAATCTCGACAGTCAGCGGGGCGCTGGCTATGATGGAACTTAGGAATCTGGTAAGACCGGTGGGAGGCATGAACTACATCAGGCTCAAGGAAGCCTCCACCGAATACAAAGTTATGTGAGGCATATGGCAAAAGACCTAGTTATAGTCGAATCACCCGCAAAAGCCCGCACCGTCGGGCGTTTTCTTGGATCGAAGTACGTGGCCAAGGCCTCGATGGGCCATGTCAGGGACCTGCCACGGGGCAAGATGGGAGTTACGGTAGACGAGAAGGGGATCCACCCCGACTATGCCGTGCTCTCGGACAAGAAGAAGATCGTCTCGGAACTCACCAAGGCCTCGAAGGAGGCGGACGCCGTCTACCTGGCCACGGACCCGGACCGTGAGGGAGAGGCCATATCCTGGCACCTCATCAAAGCGGCCAAAATAGACGAGTCCAAGGTACGACGAGTCGTCTTCCACGAGATCACGCGAGACGCCATCCGTGAAGCCTTCGAGAATCCACGAGAGCTTGACCAGAGCCTGATCGACGCCCAGCAGGCGCGCCGCATCCTGGACAGGCTGGTTGGATACCGCCTCAGTCCCGTCCTGTGGGGCAAGGTCAGGCGCGGCCTGTCGGCCGGCAGGGTCCAGTCGGTGGCGCTCAGGCTCGTCGTGGACCGAGAGCGCGAGGTACTGGCCTTCGTACCCAGGGAGTACTGGACCATCGACGCCACCCTGGCCAAGCGGCCGGGAGACGGCCAGCGGCCCACTCCGTT
>CAZEDC010000181.1:0-3277 GCA_964510985.1 uncultured Dehalococcoidia bacterium | reverse complement strand
GTCCCATCCCTGCGGGAGTTCCGGCAACCCGCGGCTATCGAAGTCCAGAGTAAGCTCGTCCCCGGTGTGCATGATGACGTACATGTCATCGACGGCGGCGAGAAGCGGGGCAACCTCACCGTATTTTGTGTAATCCCCTTCAGGGATAACCCACCGCACGGTTTCCGACTCCAGGATGTCGTAGTCGTAATCGGCCGGTGTCACTCGTCGGTCTCCAGAGGGAGTCAGCAGTTTTGGATAGCCTTTCCAATGCAGGTCGCCCGAGGCCGTCGGAAGTTCGGTGATCCGCAGCGCGGGCTTGTCGGCGTAGGTGCTGACGAGAATCCGGTCCAGGTATACCTGGAGATTCGTGGTGATCCTTACCCTGAAGTCATCCATAGGAAAACCGCCTGTCAGGTCGTAGGTCATCGTCTTCGGTTGACCGGCGGGGAAGCCCATATCCATGGTGACGGTCTCCCAGGCCCCGTTCTCGTCAATCACTTCCAGTTGAGGCAGCATCGGCCCCAAACCGGCAGCGCCCGCGTTAACCAGGCCGGAGGACGTGACGTAGTAGGTCCACCCGTCCAGTAGCAGTATTATTTTCTCGGCATCAGAGAGGTCACCCAGGTCCAGCACGACCGAGTGCTGTTCCGCGTAACCCTCGTAGGGCAGGGGACTGAACCCATCATGGTAGATTCCGTCTTTTTCCGCTATCCGGGACAATATATCGTTGCCATCGCCGTCAAAGGCCGCCACCGGCGGCCTGGCGTCGCTGACGACGTGGAGCCCGTAATCGGGGAACGGCGGGAACAGGGCCAGTCTCTCGTTGGGGAACACATCCACCCCGGCGGGATGGTCCACAACAAGGAGTTCGGCATTGTCCAGGTAGATGATCTCGTTGAGCTTCTCGACGATCTGAATCGAGTAAAATCCGTCCCGGGGCGCCAGACCGTCGATCTTTAGGTACTCGTCCGTATCGATGGGGAATCTGTACGTGTCAGGTCCCAGGAAGAACCCCGTGACCGCGCTTCCCAGCACGTCCGATACGTAGGCGTAGGTTGAGCCGTTCCAGGCGAACACCAGGGGGCAGGAGCCCTCCAGAGCGCCCTCCCGGGCCGCTATCAGCTCGTTGGACCGGGCCCCCCAGAAGTCCTGGACGAACCCACTGGGCCACCGGACCTTCACGTCCGCCCTGCCTGACGTCCCGAGACCGATTATTAGGTCGGTGCTGCCCTGGCCCAGGTAGCCCGAGCCCGCCGCGGGCGATATGATCCGAGTCGCCAGGTCGGGAGTGGTCACCTCGACTCTCGCGCCTATCCCCTTCAGATTGCTTTCCGTCCCCAGAAGGCCGATCTTGATCCAGTTGTTCCGGTTGCCGATGTCGTTCCGGTACAGGATGTTCGGGCCGTCGGCGTTAACGACGTAGAAGTCCAGGTCGCCGTCGTCATCATAGTCCGCCACGGCGGCGCCCCGTCCGACCGCCTCGTCGCCGAAGCCGGCCAGGGCCGTCACGTCGATGAAGGTGCCGTCGCCGTTGTTACGGTAGAGGAAATTGGGTTCGAATCTGGGCTTGCTCCATTCGTCCCCGGTCTCCTCGACGGGAGGTCCGGTGAGGCCGTTAAGCACGTAGATGTCCAGAAGGCCGTCGTTGTCGAAGTCCACGAACTCTGTCGCCCAGCCGACCAGAGGGTCGGCGACGCCGGCCTGTTCACCTATCTCGGTGAAGGTGCCGTTCCCGTTGCTATGCCAGAGGAAATTCTCGTCGAAGTTCGTCCAGTAGATGTCCAGGAAGCCGTCCCTGTCGTAGTCGCCTGCCGACACGCCCATGCAGCTTCCTCGGCGCCGCAGACCGGCCGCATCGGTGACGTCGCTGAACGTCCCGTCGCCGTTGTTGCGGTACAGGGGGCTTACCCCCATGTCGTTGCACTCCAGCAGGTCGGCGTCGCCGTCGTTGTCGTAGTCGAGCCAGAGGCCCACGAACGTGTGGCCGGCGCTTACCGCAGGCTGGCTCAGGTCGTAGTAAGCCCCGAAGTCCACCGGGCCCTCGACGCCCCGGACTCCTGCTTTTTCGGTGACATCGCTAAACGTGCCGTCACCGTTGTTGCGGAAAAGAAAATTACCGTCGGGCATTCCAAGTCCGTTAACGAAGTCCGCAATGCCGAAGTTGGCGACGTACAGGTCCAGGTGTCCGTCCTGGTCGTAGTCCATCCACGACGCGCCGGCGCCGTGTGAGACGACGTCAACCCCTGCCTGTGACGCCACGTCGGTGAAAGTGCCGTTGCCGTTGTTCCGGTAGAGCAGGTTGGGCTCGTGGGCCCGGTGCTCCAGGTCCGCCTCCTGGTCCTCGCTGTGGCAGACAATGTACAGGTCCAGGCGGGCGTCGTTGTCGTAGTCCGCCCAGGCGACCCCGTAGGTGTTGCAGTCGGCGGCCACCCCGGCCTGGGCGGTCACATCCGCGAACACACCCTGGCCGTCGTTTCGATAAAGCATATTGGGGCCGTCTGCGCCGACGTACAGGTCCAGGTCGCCGTCGTTGTCGTAGTCGCCCCAGGCGGCCCCGGGCCCGTAGCCGTCAACGTACTTCTGCGGCCCCCCGCCCGGTACTTTGGCCGCCTCGGTGACTTTGGCGAACCAGGGCCGTGCGGTGACGACCACCAGGTCGAGCCCGCTGTCCGAGTCGCCGTCGTTCACCGCGAGGTTAACCTCGTACTCACCCGGAGCGTCTGTTAGGAGGGTAGGGGAAGCCGTATCCCCGTTCACCAGAGTGGCTTCGCTCCCCTCGGGACTGGAGACTATCTGCCAGGCATACGTTAACGCGTCACCGTCCGTGTCAGCGCTGCTCTTCCCATCAAGTTCGACTGTGTCCCCGGCCAGCGCTTCGACGTCGTCGCCTGCGTTTGACGAAGGGGGCTCGTTGCCCCCGCAGGCTCCGAGCGCAAAAACGAGCCCCAGTCCAATTACGACGAGCAGTCTATTCATCGGTCATCTCTATCCTCCAGAACTCTCGCTGACCGTTATGGTCTGGTTTGGTTCAACGTTTGTGACCACCTGGACGATGCCGCTGGGCCACCTGATCTCGATGTTATCCACGACCGACCTTTCGCCCAATCCGAAGTGCAGTTCGAGAGCGTCCTGGGAGAGGAAGCTACCGCCGCCGTATAGTTGCTCCATTCTCACCAGGTCCCCAGCCGTGATCTTGACGGTCGCGCCGATTCCGTACCCGTTGCTCGACGTTCCTTGGAGCTTGATTTTGAGCCAGTTGTTGCCCAGGTCGTTGGCGATATCATTGCAATGGAGA
>CAZEDC010000180.1:0-13147 GCA_964510985.1 uncultured Dehalococcoidia bacterium | reverse complement strand
GGACGTATTCCATGCGTGTAAGGAACGACAGCGTGGCAACGGGTTCTTACACTTTGTCCGTCACTAAGATTCCACCGTCGACAATACTGACACTCATACCCCGTTTGGGAGGAGACGCCTGCGTGAGTCTGGTCGCAGGGTGTTCTATTGACGGTACGATAGATTTTCCGGGCCAGGTGCACCGGTACAGCTTCGATGCCAACGCGGGTGACAACGTGTTCATCGAGCTGGTGGAGGGTGAGGGGATGGAGTACATGGACTTGGAGCTCTTTGATCCCCAGGGCGAAAACCTAGACACCGCCAACTCCTGGACCAGCAGCGTTGTTGTATCCATCATCGACGAGCAGCTTCAGACCGGCGGGTTATATTTGTTGGTGGTGAGCCAGCACGGCGTGAAAACGGGTTCTTACACCTTGTCCTTTATTAAGGCACCGCCGTAGATGGGGTTAAACAGCCGGCGGAGACGAGCCCAATTTCCAGAAGACCGTTGCTTGGCAGATAAGTCAGGGCCGCCGTAAGCAGCCCGGTAGGGGGCCGCCGGCGATATTGGGGCTTATGAATATTAGATTCTCGGCGATGCCCCAGCAGCGGACACCAACGCCTATGACGAAGATCACTCCGGCGTTCTAGCTGCGCCAACTCCCCGAACGCTTGAAAAGAGGAGAACGGTGTAGTGAAGAGGCCGGATCGCCCTCCAAGTCAGGCACTTCGTTTATACACTAACCCGTCACTTTCTTGAGGAGTTCCGCCTGATGGGATATTCGGCTATCGTGGTCTTGAGCAAAGCGCTTGACGGCCTGGAAGACCGACTCCGGGTCCAGGTGGGCCTCCGCGATGACATCCGACTCCGTCCCTCCGGTCAACCATTCGTCATGCCAGTCCGATACCAGGGAATACTCGTCGGTTAGCGGACCAACACCCCGAAGCGGCCAGACTCGTCGAGTCCCGGTACTGACGAACATAAGGTCATGACGCGCCTCGGGCGGACACACGGAGTTCCTGTACGCTTCAGGCTGGCGGTCGAAGAGCTCTTCGCTGATCGCCGCCAGCACTTTGACGTTGATTCCTTCCTGCTCCAGTCGAGGCAGGACGGACATCAGGTTGACGCTGGAGGACGATCCCTGGACAACAACATAGCCCTGCTTCGGCCTGTTGGGATCGAAGTCCTTGATGGCGTATAGCCCCTTGGCCGCCGCCTTGGGGTCCGGATCAGCAAAGCCGGTCCGGTCGGTCACTGCAAAGTCGGGCCTGGCCACCTCGAGAACGAGCACTCCTACTTTTGGATCTCGTGCGGCGATCTCCACGGCGGCAAAATAGCCGGGGGCCACATCGTTATAGTCCCAGAAACTCAGGGTGATCACCTGGTTCCTGGGGAACAGTTTCCACACCTGTGGTGAGTAGATCCCGAAATGAGTGCGGGCATCAGCCGCTGTCTCGGGCCCCGAGTGGCCGGCGAGGATATTCAGTACTCCAACGCGAAACGGGCTATCCTGGTTTTGCTGGCTCCAAACCCGGGCGGGAAGATACATCAGGGGAGTGAACGCGCCGTAGGTGCCGCTAAGCGCCCAGACACCGACGTGCCGTTTCGGATCGAGGGACGCGGTCTGGCCAATGAGCCCTATCGCAGTTGAGGCGTTACCCGCTTCTTGAATACCCGCCCTGAGCAGCGTTCCAATCGGATTCTCCGTCGGATGGTAACGGCCCCACATCGATCCACCTTCGACATTGATGGAGTCGGCAAGGTCCGCCGCAATCGTCAGAAATCTGTTGTCCGTGACGTAGTTCATCCATTTGATGATCTCGGATATGGCGCGACGTGTGCCACGTTTTCTCCCCGGTTCTTCAAACAATTTAATGGAGACCTGCTTCTTTTCCCCCGAAACAGGATTGACGACGGCGACATCCTGTGGCTCCATGGGGAGGTTCTCGACCCTGAGGCGAGCATCCTGGAACGGGTCGGTTGTGCGGTCTATTCGCAGCGGCAGATCGTCTTCCACGGTCTCGCCGATGTCCACCAGTCTGTCGGCCAGCCAGTCCCCCAGGCCGTCTCGCTCGAGGACGGACATGACAACGTCTATATTGTGCTTGAACTGGAGGAGGCGCTCTCGTGTGTCCGACACGGCGCCGTCCCGGATGCCCTGGAACTCTACTCCAAAGCGTTGCTCGAATGTTGCCGCCAGGGCCTGGAAGTAGTCACCGTTCATCGGGAGCGCATAGGGGTGACTCTTGAAACTGGCTATCTGCGGGCCGTAGCCGGGGATATCTCCATTCTCAACGACAGGCCACCATCCCTTGACCGTGCGGCCGATGACTATCATGGGCCTATCGTCCGAAACATCCCAGTCTTCCAACGTCTTCAGGGCGGCCGCTATCTGGTCGTAGTCGTTGCCGTCATCGAGGGTCAGGACGTTCCAGCCGTATGATGCCCACTGATCCTCCAGTCTGTAGGCTTCGAATTGTGGTCCGACAACACTGCCGATAAGCTCGTCATCGATCCCGGCATTGTTGTAAGAAAGAAGGATTCGCAACCGTTTTCCAACGCGCTGTGCGACCGCCTGTGTCTTCAGCTCCTGGGAATGACCAGAGGTCATGGCGAACTCACCTTCGATGGCGAGGACCTTCAGGTTTTCGGGCGCCCCTATCACGTCCCAGAACAGGGCTTTCCCCGCGGCTGTCGCGATGCCGACTCCCGACGGCCCTCCGTTGACATCGTTGGTAAGGTCCGTGGTCTCCGCATGGCCAGACAGGGCCCTGATACCTCTGATCCTGGCCTGTGCCATCAACGGGTGGTCCTCAAGGTCGTTGTCGAGCAGCAAGGACTGCAAGGCCGCTCTCCCTCTGCGAAAACCCAGCGCATCGATAGGTAACATCGCCTGGTCCGGGTCCACGGAGTACCGGTCATCCCCTGTGCCGGCGTGTTTTCTGGCGAGAGCTTCCCCCATGATCATCCAGAGTGCGTACGTTGCCGGTGCGTTGTGCCCCCCGGCAAGCATGAACCTGTCGGCGTAAGGGTGTTTGGGACGACGATAATCGAACCGTAGACCCCCGTGCTCGGGCCCCAGCAGGTGTGTCGTGACTGTGTAGGGGGTATAGGCCAGAGGGCCACCGAAATGCCCGGTCTGAGCGTAGTTGCCCATGACGACCAGGGTCATCGCTGTCATAAATCCGATGTCCTCGAGACGGGACCGGCCGTAGTCCGGGAGTGAAACAGCGTTGCCGGTCGTCAGACTCGACAGAGCAACGCTGTTGACCCCGGCTATGGAATTTGCGTCTTTTCTCGTCATTCTATTTCCCCTCTGCTGTTAGAAAATTGCGATGGGCGCCGCTCTGCCCTCCCGGCCGATACATCTTGACGGGCGCAGTCGGATGACTCGGAGTATCTCATAAGGCCGTCCCAAAAACCAAGGTGACTTCTTCCCACCCGCCCACCCGGAAGTGTTTTTTATTCCGGGGGATCCTCCAAGGCCTCCACCAGAGGGGGTAATCCTCCTCTGGACTCCCCCATTCAAGTCTCTTGGCAAGTCTTTTGGGCCGAGTTCATGGAACTTCGCTGCGCTTGGTCATGTTGCGGCCCCTGCCAGTTGTGTCACGAGACATATGCAGCGATCTCCGACCTCATCCCGCGGGGTTTCGAATAATCCACCGTCGCTGGTGGTAATGATAGTAAGGACACTCCGGAACGCTGTCAAACACCCATCGGTGCCCACCGCCCAAAATGATAGTTCCCCATCCCACGGGGGCAGGTTTCAAACCTGCCCCTACGCATGTTGTCGGAGGGTTGGGAGGATCGGCCTGAAGGCTGAGTCCGCCATTTTTGCGGCCCTCTGACCCTTCAGGGCCAAGGGGAAAAGGGGAGGTGCTTTGTTACCCACCCACCCGCCCTCAAAAGTTTTTTCTGGGGGATACCCCCAGTCCCCCGGCAGAGGGGCACTGCCCCTCTGCACACCCCTAATTAGGTATTCCCTTCCCACGGGGGCAGGTGTCAAACCTGCCCTTACGCATGTTGTCGGAGGGTTGGGAGGACCCGTCTGTTGCAGGTATGGTCTGTCGCAGGACCGGTGTCCGCCGTCCTTATTCCGCCTGGCACCTGCCACAAAAATAACTGCTCCGGCCGCGCACTATGACCCGGCTTACAGGGGTGTCGCAGGCGCCGCAGGGCACTCTCTCCGACCGCGGGACCAGGAGCCGCTCGCGTCCCTCCCGGCTTTCGGTAGCAGGACCGGCTCCATCGGCCAGGGGGGCGAGCTGCTGAACAGCCTCCGCCAGCCTGACGACGATAGCGCGGTGAAGCCGCCGGACCTCATCCGGAGACAGAAGTCCGCCCTGCTCGAGTGGTTGGATGGCGGATGCAAAGAGCGCCTCGTCTGCGTATATGTTGCCGATGCCGGCCACGATACGCTGGTCGCAGAGCAGCGCCTTTACGGGCGCGGTGCGGCCGGACAGCCGTTGGGCGAGGACGTCGGGGGTGAAGGCAGGATCGAGCGGCTCGGGGCCGAGGCCCGCCAACACCTCGGCCTCATCGGCCACCAGCCATATCACGCCGAACTTGCGGGGATCGACGAAGCACAGCTCTTCGCCGCCGTCCAGCAGCAGCACGTTGCGGGTGTGGCGAGGTCTTTTCCGACCGGGTCCATTTACCAGCAGCGAGCCGGTCATGCGGAGGTGCAGGACCAACACCCGTCGGGGACGGCCGTCCAGGTCCAGGATGAGGTACTTGCCACGCCGCCGGATGTCCGCGATGCGGCGGCCCGATACCTCCGACACGAACTCCCCTTCGGAGGTCGAACGGACCGCCCGCGGCCAGCGAATCTGTGCCCCGGTAATAGCCCGGCCCACCAGACCCCTGGCGACCAGATACCGGCGGACTGTTTCGACGTCGGGCAGCTCGGGCACGGAGGCCTCCGACCGGAAAAGCGTTACGCGTTTGGCGGTGGCCGTATGATACCAGGTGGCGGCCTCGGGTAGGGATAGTTTCCCCTCCTACGGCGGCAGGTTTCAAACCTGCTCCTACACAAGTTGTCGGAGGGCGGGAGGATAGGCCTGAAGGCCGAACCTACCAGCCATACGGTCCTCTGGCCATTCAAGGCCAAGAGGGGCTAAAAGGGGAGATGCCTTATTGCCCACCCACCCGCCCTCAAAGGTTTTTTTCTGGGGGACACCCCCAGTCCCCCGGCAGAGGGGCACTGCCCCTCCGCACACCCCATTTATTTCGGGAGAGTCCCGGTGGGAGGGGAATACCGATTCCCCCGACTTGTCGGGGGGGCTGGGTGTCCCCTCCCACCACCAGATTCTTCGCTGTCTCTCGGAATGACATGATGGCGCGTGGTCAATATTTTTTGTTGATATCCATGACCCCCCCCCTGAACACCCCCGTTTTCGAGGAAATCAACAGAGGCAGATAGGTTCTAAGTGGGAAGCGGTGGTTGCTATGATAGCTAAAGCGGTAGCATTTGAACCGGCGTTTGACCCGGTCGGTAGTTGGGGATAAACTTGGCCGGTCGGTGGGTGCCGATCATCCCTAGAGGCTATCCCAAAAACCAGGGTGGCTTCTTCCCACCCACCCGCAAGGGTTTTTTCTGGGGGGTTCCCCAGACCCCCACCAGAGGGAGTATTCCCCCACTGGACTCCCCCTTTCATATATTTTGGGATGAGTTCTAACCAGGAGGAACGGGATGGAAAAGCGCAGACTCGGCAGGACCGGACACGAAAGCACGGTCGTCACGTTCGGGGCGTTCTCTGTCAGCAGTGCGACACAGGCCGATGCGGACGCCACGGTCGAGCTTGCCCTGGACCATGGAGTGAACCACATCGACGTCGCGCCCACCTACGGCCAGGCGATGGAGCGGCTGGCCCCGTGGATGCCTCGAATTCGCGACAAGGTGTTCCTGGGATCCAAGACCCGCGAGCGCACCAAGGCCTCGGCGTGGGAGAATATCCGGGCCTGCATGCGCCGCCTGAACGTCGAGTCGTTCGACCTGTTTCAGCTCCACGCGGTAGTGAGCATGGAGGAGCTAGACCAGGTCACGGGTGACGGTGGCGCGCTGGAAGCGCTACAGGAGATGCGCGAGCAGGGCCTCACCAGGTGGATCGGCATCACCGGCCATGGCCCCGATGTCCCGCGGGTCCACATAGAGGCGCTCCGTCGCTTCGACTTCGACACGGTCATGTTCCCGGTCAACGCGGCGATGTACGCCAATCCGGACTACCGGCTAGATGCCGAGGAGCTTCTGGCACTGGCCGCGTCCAGGGACGTCGGAATTCAGGTTATAAAGATGCTGGCCCGCGGCGGCTGGGGCGACAGGCCCCACGACAGCATCGTCTGGTACGACCCGCACCGGAGCCAGGAGGACATCGACCGCGCGGTCTGGTGGCAGTTCTCCCAGTCCATCCATACGGCGCCGAGCTCCGGGGACCCCAACCTGCTCCCCAAGGTGCTGGATGCGGCCCAACGGTTCGCGCCTCTGGGCCGTGAGGAGCAGGAGGAGGTCGTGGCGGGCCAGTCTCCGCCCCTGCCAGAGCCGAAGTTGGCTATCTTGGGTCGCGATAGCTGAATTCTGTTCACCCAAGGTCGCCACGGGTCGCCCGTGATACCGGCGGCAACCACGGCCCGGAGCGCCCGCACACTTTTTCTACCGGCCCTATGTGCCGGAAACTGAAACTGGAGGTCCCAGCGATGTCAAACGTGTTCAGAACGGCTGACATGGAAGCCAGGTATAACGTTAAGGTGCCCATGAGGGACGGGGTGAACCTATCGGCGGACATCTACTTCCCCGGCGGCAAGCCGGGGCCTTTTCCCGTGATCCTGGGCCGTACCCCCTATAACAACATGACAGAGGAGAGCCTGGGCAATGCCGATTTCTACCCCCAGAACGGCTATGTCTACATGGCCCAGGACGTCAGGGGGAAGAACGACTCCGATGGAGAGTTCACCCCGTTCATCCAGGAGTACGACGACGGGTACGACACGGTTGAGTGGATCGGCGCTCAGTCCTGGTGCGACGGCAACGTGGGCATGGTGGGAGCGTCGTACGTTGCGCTGGTCCAGTGGCATGCGGCCGCCATGGGCAGCAGCTACCTCAAGGCAATCGTGCCCAGGGTCATCGGCAACAACCTGCACGATGCATCCACCTACCAGGGCGGAGCGTTCGGGCTGGCGACGTCCGCCATGTGGGCGTTGCGCCATGACGGACGGACCCGCCAGGACATCTTCATGTACAACTGGGACCAGCTTTTCCCGAGCCTGCCGCTGAAGGAGTTCGACACAGCCGGTGGAAAGCATGTCCAGTTCTTCCGTGAATGGATGGCCCATCCCGACTACGACTACTTCTGGAAGAACCTGGCTATCAAGGAGCGGTTCCAGGACATCGAGATTCCGATACTCCAGATAGGTGGCTGGTACGATATATTCACAGCCGGCACCTTCTCCAACTTCATCGGTATGCGTCAGATGGGCGGCTCGGACCTAGCCAGGAACAATCAACAGGTCGTCATGGGCCCCTGGATCCACATCGCCAGCGCCATGACCCATGCCGGCGAGGTGGACTTCGGTAAGGCCTCGGTGCTGGACCTCCAGGAGGTTGAGCTTCGATGGTTCGACCACTGGCTAAAGGGCATCGACAATGGCGCTGAACAAGACGCCCCACTGCGGATGTTCGTAATGGGCGCCAACCAATGGCGCGACGAGCAGGAGTGGCCCCTCGCCAGGACACGGTACACCCCCTACTACCTCCACAGCGGCGGCCAGGCCAACTCCTTGCTGGGGGACGGCACACTGTCACCGCGGGCTCCGGCCGATGAACCCGCCGACCAGTTCGTCTACAACCCCGAGTTCCCCGTGCCCACCCACGGCGGCAACAATTGCTGCAACCCCGAGATCGTGCCCTGGGGGGCCTACGACCAGCGGCCGGTGGAGCACCGCAGCGATGTCCTGGTGTACACGTCGGAGCCGCTGGACGAGGACCTGGAGGTGACCGGGCCGGTGGTCGCCAAGATCTTCGCCAGCACCGATGGCCCTGACACCGACTTCACCGCCAGGTTGGTGGATGTCGCACCGGACGGCTACGCCAAAAACCTGTGCGACGGCATAATTCGTGGCAGGTACCGGCAGTCCGTGGAACGCCAGGTCCTGTTGGAGCCCGGGACGGTGTACGAGTTCACCATCGACCTGTGGGCCACCGGCAACGTGTTTCTGAAGGGCCACCGGATCCGGGTGGACATCTCCAGCAGCAACTTCCCCCGGTTCGACCGCAACCCCAACACGGGGCACACCTTCGCCGAGGACGCCGAGCTACGGGTGGCCCGCCAGCAGGTGCTCCACGATGCAAGTCACGCGTCTCACATCATCCTGCCGGTGATTCCCAGGGGGTAATGGCTATCCGGCACTGTTGCCATTGTCAATAAAGGAATGCTTTTTACTCACACACTCGCCCTGGAGAGGTATTTGCCCCGACTTGTCGGGGCAGGCGGGATTTGGACGTCTTTTGTTCCGACGACAACAGCAGGGGCCCAGACCTCCTCTCTAACTCTCTCTCGTGGAACCGGGGGAGGGGAATCAGAGTATTACGGTAGAATGGGCCAGCAAGAGACGGTGCGGCCGCGGCTGCGACAGAAGGGTGATTGTAGTGACACAAAGGGATGAAACGACGGCAGACCAGAGTCTTGTTGGACAGGTATTGAGGCTCGTCGATCAAGTGGGCTATCAAGACGGCTCGGTCGTCAGTAAGACGATAGTGAAGAAGAACACCGGGACGGTAACGCTGTTTGCTTTCGACCGGGGGCAAGGGCTCAGCGAGCACACGACTCCCTTCGACGCGCTGGTCTGGGTACTCGACGGCGAGGTGGAGGTCACTATCTCGGGGGACAAGCATCGCTTGAGGGAGGGCGACGCCCTGATCATGCCGGCCGATGTGCCCCACGCCCTGTACGCCGTGGAAAGGTACAAGATGGCCCTGGTGATGATCCATTCGTAGCGGACGCATGGGTTGCCGGAACCGTTTCGAGTCTATCGAGTGCGGCGGCGAACCGAGGAAGCAGCGGGAGAACCGGGGAGGTCTATGTCCACCCGTTATCGAAGCAGGCGGCAAGCGAGCGCAGAATCACGGCGTTGGCTTCCGCCCCCCCAACTGCCCCTGATGGGGCTGGCCCTGGTGGCCCTGGTTATCGGAACCTGGATCGGCCTGGTCAAGATCGGAGTTCCGCTGTCGCCCCGCCCCGGAGCGTCTCTCGCCGCCGTTCACGGCCCCCTGATGGTCTCGGCTTTTCTCGGCACGCTAATATCCGTCGAGCGCGCGATAGGGCTGCGGCGGCGGCTCGTCTATGCGGTGCCGGTGCTGACGGCCGCCGGTGGATTCGTGCTGATATCCGGGGTGTCGGAGACCGCCGGGCAGGCGCTGGTCACCGCCGGGAGTCTGGGCGCTCTCCTGGTTTCGGGCTATCTGGTCCGCCTCCAGCGCGGCCTTGCCAACGAGCTAATGGGATTGGGCAACGCACTCTGGCTGGTCGGTAATATCGCCTGGCTTTCCGGCGAGCCTTTGCATGTCGCCATGCCCTGGTGGGTGGGTTTCCTGGTGCTCACCATCGGTGGGGAGAGGGTCCAACTCAGCCGCATCCGGCATCCATCGTCATGGGCACGCGCCCCTCTGGTGGCCACGGTCGCTGTGTACGTCGCCGCGTTGAGTCTCGGTATGCCGTACCCCGATCTGGGGGTAAGGCTGTCGGGCGCAGGCCTCATCGGCATTTCAGCGTGGTTGCTGGTATATGACCTCGCGCCCACCACCATTGGGATGCAGCGAGGACCGGCCCGATATAGCTCGATAGGCCTCGTCCTGGGCTACTTGTGGCTCGGCGCCGCTGGAGCGCTCGTCGGGATAGTGGGCAGCTACACCGGCGGCCCCCGCTACGATGCCTTCGTCCATGCTATCTTCCTGGGGTTCGGTTTTTCGATGATATTCGCCCATGCTCCCATGATCTTTCCCGCAATAACGGGAAGGCCTATGCGGTTTCACGGATGGCTTTACTCGCACCTGTTCCTGCTCCACGCCTCGCTCTTGCTGCGTGTGGCGGCGGACCTGTGGGGAGGGTCCGATATGAGGTCCTGGGGTGGAGCCATGAACGCGGCCGCCATCGGGCTTTTCCTGGTGAATACAGCCTGGGCGATTCTAACCGCCCGAGGGTCTCCATTGGGTGAAAAAGCCCCTGGAGATGGGGTGGGGGATGGCGTTGCCAGGCGCCGGAAACCCGCCTGAACCTTTGCTCCCGGGCTGCGGTGAGGGTTGTTCCGCCTATTAAACGAAAGCGGGGGCGGAACCCCCGGTTATCAGGGGCTGTCCGGCTCTGTTGACATCGTCGACCACAGACGCCTTATTGCCCGCCCTCCCACGCTCTAGCTGTATTTGGGGGATACACCCAAAACCCGTTCAGGTTTTTGGGGATGGGTTCTAACAAGCGAGGACGGTATGGCGCGGTCTTACAGGCCAAGGTCGTCCAGCAGTCCGCCGAACTCACCGACCAGGATGTCGACCGTGTCAGTAATGGGCGCCGCCGAGATGTTGTAGGTCTTCACCGAGGCCTCTACGGCCATGCCTCCGATGGCGACGGTCTCAGGGCTGGGCCAGTAGGCGATATCGCCGTTGGCGTAGCCGCCGAACATTACGTGGGCGGCCTTGGCCCGCTCCTTTACTCCGAGGGCGATCTCGATGAAGGGTTCGCCGGGCATCGCCACCAGGACGAAGTCGTCCAGCCGGTAGCCCACTATCTCGAAGGACAGGTCCTCCTGCGTGACCCCGGCCTGTACTTTCTCCAACGCGCCTCTTGCCCATCGTTCCATCATCAGCACCGGCACCATCTCCCGTTCCGAGACGCCGCGCCTCCGGCTGTCCTCCAGGTCGCGCAGGGCGTCCGCCTGCTGCGCCTCGGCCTCTTCCAGGGACGGCATCGGCTGAAGCGGCACAATCGCTTTCCGGCTGGCGACGTTGAGTACCCGGTGGGTCGGCCCGTCGTGGAACTGTTTGCTGTACAGCGCGAGGTTGGCAGCCGAGACCGTAGCCTCTTTGACGACCCGGTGCGGACGGGTCTCGATGCCAATGGCGGTCTTGGCGACCTCACAGCCGATGACGCCGCCGATGCGCTCCACTTCGTTCCAGTCATGCTGGAGGAACTCGATGGTGGCCTGGTTACCGGCCGCGCCGGTGAGGAACAGGCAGGTGGCGCCGGTTATCTGCTCAACTGTCTGCCGGACGACACCCGGGTAGTCCGGTCCGAGGAGGAAGCTGTTCATGCCCATCACCACCGGGTGGGCGGCGAAGGAGCAGACGACGGCGATGGGACGGCCGTCGAGGTCGTCTATCCGCAACACGTCGACGCCGTGGTCTGTAATTCCGTCGGGGTTGCGGCCCACCCAGACACGGCCGTCCTCCATCATCTCCTCGCGGTTGATGTTGACGAGGGCCTCGCCGCGACCCGAACCCGACCTGGCCGGCCGCCGCGAGCCATCGGCGACGGAGGCAAGTCCGGCCAGCTTATCTACAAGCTTCGCGATGTAGGCATCCAGAGACTCGATCTCGCCGGGCCTGGGCGCGATGTCGTGCGGTCCGCCCAGACATGTCCGCACGGTGCACGGGCCGTTGTGGGTGTGGGTACAGGCGACTGTGACGTGGCTCGTCGGGGTGCCGATTCGGTCGGCCACGGTCCGCCGGACCTCGTCGGCCAGCGCCAGGTCAAACCCGATCAGATCGCAGTCTATCACCGCGATTTTGTGGTTGTCGTCAGCCAGCACCAGCGCAGTCGCGGTCAACGGCATGTGTACGCCGACGGACGGCTCTGTGCGCCTCATGATGCCCTGCATCCTGAAGCCTACAGGCGGTGTGATATCGACTCTCGCTACTCCTGCGGTCAACGTGTTTTCGGCCATACTACATTCACCTCACTCCAGAGGATTCTACAGGAATCCGGGCAGAAAGGGACAATGCCCGGGCCGACGAAGATTTAAGAAACTATCTCCAGAAGGGAAGTGACTTACACCCACCCACCCGCCCATAAGAGTTATTATTCCTGGGGGCACATTCCTTCGACAAGCTCAGGGCAGGCTCCCCAGACCCCTTGGTAGAGTGGGATACCCTCTCTGCACTCCCCCGTCAGAAATTTGAGATAAGTACTAAGTAACTATCTCAAAACGCTGAGTCGCCACCATCGGCGGTACCAGATGAGCGCACATGCCAGTTGTACCATTGCCAAGTAATTCTTCGCCTTCTTGTCGTATCGGACCAAGATGGCCCGACACTTCGAGAGCCACGCCAACGTCCGTTCTACGACCCAGCGCCGGGCAGGATGTCTCTTCTGACCAGTGTCATCGAATTTCTCCTCACCTATCCTGCGGATGTGTGGCTCGTACTCATACTGGGCAGCAGTGTCGTGACCGGTGGGGTTGTCATATCCCTTGTCAAGACAGAGATGCTGGGGATTCTCCTTCGTGGGTTGAGGTCGCTCCACCACGATGGACTCAAGGGTCTGGTTCAGGAGCTTGGTGTCATGGACATTGGCCCCTGCTACCACGACGCTCAAGGGCCCACCCTGTGCCTCCACAAGAAGGCTCCGTTTTGTGCCGGCCTTCCCACGGTCTGTGGGATTGGGGCCAATTAGGTCCCCCCCAAACGGGCTTTACCCGAAGAGGTGTCAGCCGACTGCCATTCCCAGTTGACACCGCCCAATTCCTCACAGCGAGCCTCGATCAAGGCCCAGATCTCAGGAAACAGGTCACTTCCTTCCCACCTCTGAAAGGTGCGATGGATAGTGCTGTCATCACCCAGCTCTTTGGGCAGTTTGTTCCATTGGCATCCGGTTCTCATTCGGTAAATGATGCCGTCGAGCATTCGCCGCGGGTTCTGTCGTTTGCGTCCCGTATGCTTGGCAGGGTCCATCTCCAGTATGATAGGCTCAATTTGTTCCCAGAGCTCATCGGGAACCTCCCAGATCGTTTCCAAGGTCTGACGCTTCTCCATGAGGCTATACCTCCTTTTGGAAGGAGCGTAGACCCGTTGTCAGCACATCTCTAGCTGTTTTTGGGTTTTGAGATAGTTACTAAATGGTGGGCCGCACGTTTCCCAATAGTTTACCTCTTGGGATGGCAACTGGAAACACCCCTGGCGGTGCC
>CAZEDC010000179.1:0-5357 GCA_964510985.1 uncultured Dehalococcoidia bacterium | reverse complement strand
GGGGGGTGGGGGGGGGGGGGGCGGGTGGCGGCGTGCCCGCTCCCCCCCCCCCCCCGCCCCTGCCGCCCCCCCCCCCCCCCCCAAGAAGGTATCTGTGGTTAACGATGTCAACAGAGCCGAATCCACTAAGATCCAATCGGTAATTATCTCAAAACCCTCACGGGGGAGTGCAGAGCCCCGACATGTCGGGGCAAGAATAAAAACCTTTGTGGGCGGGTGGGTGGGTGAAAGGCACCTCCCTTTTTGAGATAGTTCCTAAGTACTGCAACCTTTTTGCAGCAGGACAAGAAAAGTGAAATACAGAACCCTTGGCGCCACCAACATCGAGGTCTCAGAGGTCGGATTTGGGCTCTGGACCGTCAGCACGAACTGGTGGGGTAAGATAGACCAGGACGCTGGCATGGGACTGCTGGTGAAAGCCTATGAACTGGGGATAAACTTCTACGACACCGCCGACACATACGGCCTCGGATACGGCGAAGAGATACTCGCGAAAGCCCTGGGTAAGCGGCGCCACGACATCGTTATCGGCACCAAATTCGGCTACGATTTCTATTCAAATGTCGACCGAGAGGGCCACAAAGAGCGCCCCCAGAAGTTCACTCCCGAGTTCATTCGGTTCGCCTGCGAGCAGAGCCTGAGGAGGCTCAACACCGACTATATCGATCTCTATCAGCTGCACAACCCTCGGATCGACACTATCGAGGCCGACGATGTCTTCGAAGCCCTGGACCTGCTCGTCAAAGAGGGTAAGGTCCGGCACTACGGTGTGGCCCTTGGGCCGGACATCGGCTGGTTCGAGGAGGGCGAGGCCTCGATGAGTGTCCGCAAAATCCCTGCTCTCCAGATCATCTACAGCATCCTTGAGCAGGACCCCGCGCGACGGTTTTTCCCCATCGCCGAGAAGGAGAACACCGGGCTCATCACAAGAGTCCCCCATGCCTCCGGGGTGCTGGACGGCACACTCACGAAGGAAACTGTGTTCGATCCCGACGATCACAGGAGCCATCGAAGACAGGAGTGGCTGGAACAGGGGCTTGAGAAGCTGGCCCGCCTCCAATTTCTTGTTGACGAGCTGAATTCCTCTATCGGCCAGTCCGCCATCAAGTTCGCCCTGTCGGGCACCCGTGTGGCGACAGTACTGCCGAATATCACAAACGAGGCACAGATGCTGGAGTTTGCCGCGGCTCCCGAGACCGAGGACATCCCCGTGGAATTCGTCGCCCGGCTCCAGGAGCTATTCGACGAGAACTTCTATCTAGAGCCCCTTCAGGAGCCTTCGGCCGCGATCTGATCCGGCGCGCCCGCCGGTTGTACCTGCACATCGGCGGAGGCTACGCCTGGGTCCTCGGTTCGCACGGGCTCTTCCGCCGCAGGTCCGACTCTCGTTTCCGTCTTCCGTCGGTTCGTGAGGTTCCGCTTCATTTCTCTCTCTATCATGCGGAAGTCTCGCTGTGGCAGTAAATGGAGCTTGTCGAAAAATGCCAGCGGCCAGTACTCGGGCGCCCAGTGCTTCACATACTCCAGTCCAGGGGCCAGCATCAGGGCGTCGATGTAGTCCACCTCGTCCAGGACAATATCCGGGGCCATCTTGATCCGATAGGGGTACTTTCCATCCCGGCGGGTCGGCTTCCAGACCAAAGTGTAGTCTTCAAAGGAGCCGGAAGTTATCGTGGCCGTGGCGGTCCACTTTCTGAGGGGCGATACGTAGACGAGCACCCGGTCGTCGGGCTGCATTCGTTGGGCCCTCCGGCGGTACTTCTTTCCGACGCCGTAGAGGGTGTACCCTCGCTCCCTGGTTACCTCAAACTCCTCCAGCGACTCCACGAACATCCAGTAGTTTCTTCCCATTCAGTCGATTCTCCGTATCTTCGATAACCTTCCATAGTATGTTAACACTTCACGGGACCTATTGACGGAGCTAGGTGCAGACACCCCTCCGGGGCCTTCAGGAAAGCTCCCTGAACACGTTGTACATGTGCAGGAACAGCTTGTACAGCTCTCGGGCGTATACGGGTGGGCTGACCGGTTTGGTGGGGTCCAGGTGTTGGAACAGTGAGAACTCCGTATAGTAGGTCTCCCGGTCCGGCCCCAGCGCCTCCGCAAGGCGCCGCGACTCCTCCGATGGTACGAGATCGTCCTCACGATCGTGCATGATCAGGACCCGTGCTTGGAGGGCGTATATCCGGCTGCTGGGCGAGATCACCTCCAACGAGTCCCGAGTTTTCGCCGGAAGCCTGGCCAACAGGCCGTCGACCTCCTCGAACGCAGGGCTGTTGAGCAAAGTGTAGACCGCCTGAGCCTCCAGTGAAAGCTTCTCCGGGTCGATGTTAGGACCAACTGTCCCCTGAGCAAAGACCTGGGTTAGCAGCGCCCTCTCGTCCAGGTCTCCTATCCCCTCGATGAGGTGGGAGGTGACCACCTCGACGCTTAATTTGTCGGGATTCCAGGGCTCCACCTCGTTCCTGTAAAACCGGCTCCTCGTTACCACCGATTTGACAAGGTCCAACGCGTCATAATATCCGCCGAAGAAGTTAATGAACTCGACGTCGCCTCTGATCCGAGGGTCCTGGGCCGCGACCGTCGCCAGCGACGCACCCACGCAAAAACCCCCCATTCCGACCCTGTCGGGGTCCACCATGTCCAGGCCGCGCAGGTATTGAAACCCCATGACCAGGTTGTCAATCTCCTCCACGGCAATCCGCTTCTGGGTCATGGGGTCCGACCAGGGGATCATCACAACCACGCCGGCGCGGGCAAATCCTTCGGCCAGCCCGACCACCCGCTCGTCGTTGCGGCCCGCCGGGTTCACGCCAAGGAATAAGAGAACTGCGCTATGGTCGTTTCCGCGGGCTGGCACGTAGAGGTCGGCGACACCGCGGCCCGAGGTAAGTGGGTATGTCACCTCCTGGCGCGTCGGGTCTCGCGAGAACCACACCTGGGGCTTGATGGGGAAGTCTGGCAGCACCTGGGGAAGAAACAGCAGGACTCGGACCGCCGTGCGCCCCTGTGGGGTGGCCGCTGTGACGACCACCACCAGTATCAGTATCAGCGCTAAGCCGATAAGAGTCCGACGGATGATGCGGCGTATCATTACCGATTTTCTTGAGGCGCGACAGGTCTGTTCTGAGGTGAGACCGCCTGTGTCTGGCCAGCCCGAGGGGAGCCTCTGAGACGACGGGTCTCGCAGGTACCGGCTGCCCTGGCAGCTCTTTGGTCTTTAAGCCACGGTAGACTGGCCCAAGCCTTTTGACACTGACTCCGTTCCGATGTTAACTTAAGTTAACATAATAGCGCAGTTCGCTTTACGAAGGTATTCCGGAGGGACAGGGCAAGCCGCCTATGCGCTTACATGTTGACCCATAAGCCGGATAGCCGTTCATTGGAACCAGGCGCTTCAGCCCTCTCTTTATCGGACTGGATATAAGCTGCCTGAGCGGAGTAGGTAATTGGGAGTTCGAAAAGATAGACCCGGTGGCCCTCCTCACCAGAAAGCGGCTGCAATCGTCGTAGCCGCCGGAGAGAGTACGCGCATGGCCGGCGTGGACAAGATATTTGCGCCCCTCGCGGGGAAGCCGTTGGTCTCCTACTGCCTGGATGTGCTTCAGGATTCGCCGGCCATAGAGGCTATTGTTCTCGTATTATCTCCCGAAAATGTCGACCGGGGCTGGCGACTAGTCGACGCCGAGGGCTGGACCAAGGTCAAAGAGGTGTGCGCCGGTGGTAGCAGGCGTCAGGACTCTGTTCGTAACGGTCTCGACCGGCTGCCGGATTTCCAGTGGGTGATCGTCCACGACGGCGCTCGGCCGTTCATCGACGGAGGCCTTGTCGCCACGGGACTGGAAAAGGCCAGGGTTACCGGGGCCGCTGTCGCAGCGGTTCCCGTGAAGGACACCATCAAGTCGGCCGACGCCCGCGACCTGGTCGAAAAGACCCTCCGTAGAGACCGGCTCTGGTCAGTCCAGACCCCTCAGGTGTTCCGCCGTGACCTGCTTGCCGATGCCCATAACCGGTCCTCCACGGATGTCACCGACGATGCCGCCATGGTCGAGGCCATCGGGGGTAAGATCAAGATTTATATGGGCGGCCAACTGAACTTTAAGGTAACGATCCCCGAAGACCTGGCCATGGCCGAGGCATTGCTCAGGACCAAGCCGCCGGCCGGCCAACATGGAGGCTCCCATTGACTGTTCGAATGGGTATCGGCATCGACGTCCATCCCCTGGTCGAGGGGCGCCCGCTGGTCCTGGGAGGCGTCGCCGTGCCGTTCGAGTTGGGCCTCGCGGGCCATAGCGACGGCGACGTACTGATCCACGCCGTCATCGATTCGCTGTTGGGCGGCGCAGGCCTGGGCGACATCGGAACCCATTTTCCTTCCAGCGATCCCCGATACGAGGGTATCGCCAGTACGCTGTTACTGGAACAAACGATCAAGTTGCTCGAGAATCATCGGTGGCGGGTCGCATATCTTGATGCTACAATACTCGCCGAGCACCCTCGTCTGAGACCCCACATGGAACGTATCAGAAAAACCCTCGCCTCCTCCCTCTGCCTGGAACTCGACTCCCTCAACCTCAAAGCCACGACGACCGACGGCCTGGGGTTCATAGGTAGGGCAGAGGGCATCGCCGTCATGGCCGTGGCCACCCTAGAACCGGTAGTATGAAACTCTACGACACCCTCTCCGGCCGGGCCAGGTCCTTCTCCACCCACGACGACAAGGTCAGAATGTACGTGTGTGGTGTCACTCCCTACGCGGCTTCGCACATCGGCCACGCTATGTTCTCCGTGGTCTTCGACGTGGTCCGGCGCTACCTCGAGTTCAAAGGCTTCGAGGTAGTCCATGTCCAAAACATCACCGACATCGACGACAAGATGATACAGGCTGCATCCGACCTGGGGATCTCCACCGAGGAGTTGGCGGAACGCAACGCCGAGGCCTATCTCCAGGAGATGGACTCCCTCAATGTCTTGAGGGCGCATACCTATCCCAGGGCGACCAAAGAGATGCCGACGATACTTCGCATGATCCAGGGCCTGGTCGATAAAGGGTATGCCTACAACGTGAACGGCGACGTCTACTTCCGGGTCAGGAAGGACCAGGGATACGGCCGGCTGAGCCATCGGAGCCTGGACAGTATGATGGCCGGCGCTAGAGTGGAAATCGACGAGCACAAAGAGGATGTCATGGACTTCGCCCTCTGGAAGAGCCAGAAACCGGGCGAGCCCGCCTGGGACAGCCCTTGGGGCCCGGGCAGGCCTGGCTGGCATATCGAGTGCAGCGCCATGTCCATCACCCACCTTGGCGAGACCATCGATATCCACGGCGGGGGCCAGGACCTGATCTTCCCTCACCA
>CAZEDC010000178.1:0-2889 GCA_964510985.1 uncultured Dehalococcoidia bacterium | reverse complement strand
AGACCACATGGTGAAGGTATACAAAATCAAAGTGGAGCCTATGACCGAGGAATCATTTGGGCCGTTCGGAGAGCTAATCGATCCACGAGAGCGGCCACCGGACCGGCGCATCGTCTCGCCTCTGGGTTTTTATGCAGAAGGAAGAACGACTTTGAGCTCCATCTGGCAGCCGTGCGAGGGTCTCACCTTTTGGGAGATGGAGCGTCACTTCAAGGTAACTCAGACCTTTTTTCAACTCAGTGGTTCTCCAACTGTTGTGGCCGCCGCCGCTCCAACTGACGAGGACCCCATGGCAATCCCGGGGCCTGAGCAGATCAGGGCGTTCCTGATCGATCCCAGTAAGGGTTACTCGTTCAAGGTGGGAACCTGGCACTCGCTGAAGCGGTTCGTTCTGGCGCCTCCCGGTGCGACACTGGCGGTGATCAATTCAGACCCGAATCCGTCGCAGGTCGTGGACTACCAGGGCAATCTGAGCCTCACCTACACTGACCTGGGCACCGACAAAAATCCCAGCCGTGATGACTTGGGGAACAGGTTCGGGTTGGTCTTTGAACTGACCCTTTAAGAACGAACACTATTGTTTCATAGTGTCTTGAAATCTTCCGATCCAAACCTCAAGTCATCAAGCGCCAAATGTCTTCCGTCGGGACAACCCGGCAAACCTCTGTCAAGCGGTTTGGGTCACCGATCGCATGGGGGAAATCTCTCGGGTCTCAAACAGTCCCACTCTTGCTGGTTGCCAACATATAGCCCCATGGAAGCCCAACGGCTACCGCACGTAGCCGTTCTTGAGGTCCCAGTCGCGGGCGGTCTGGGGCCGGTCCTTGGGATCGCCGTAGCCACCGCCGCCGGCAGACAGGCAGATAATGCGGTCCCCGGGCCTGACCCGGACGCCCTCCTCCTTAGAGCCCAGCACCCGTTCGGCGCCGCCCGACACAATACTGTAAGTATGGGGCAGGCCCGGCTGGGCCCCAAACAACCCAAAAGGGGCAACGATCACACCGTCGCCGGCTGTGTTCAGCCGCGACGGCCCGGCCCCCTCGTATACCATCTCGCAAATGGCGCCCAGGCCCCCGCGCCAAGTCCCATCGCCTCCCGAACCGGGCCGAAGCGCGTGGTACTTGACGAAGAACGGAAAGCGTTCCTCGGTGAGTTCGACGCTGGGGCTGCGGATCCCGCCGGCTACGTTGACCTCCCCCACGTTGGACCAGCCGTCGAACCCGTGGGACGCGCCGCCGCCGCCCCGGGCCAGGAAGAAGTGCCAGATGAAGCGGCGCCCGGACCGGGGATCGGTGCCGGTCATGGCCCAGCGGAGCCGGCGCGAGAACCCGGCGTTCACTGCGTGGGGAATCGCCGGGGCCAATGCTTTGAATACTGCCTCGACGATCTCCTCGCCGCAGTGGTTCGTGCTCATACACACCGGGGCCGGAGGGTTGGCATTGACCACCAGGCCCTTGGGGGCGATCACCTGAACCGGACGCATCGAACCCTCGTTCTTCGCCACGTCCGCCGGGGCCAGGTACATGATGGCGGCGTGGGCCAGGGAGCGGGTATTGGCGTAGGCGCTGTTGATGAACCCGGTCACCTGGGGGCTGGATTCACTCAGGTCGATGGTCATAGTGTCGCCCGCGATGGTTACCGTCGCCCGGATGGGTACGAGTTTGCTGTCGAACCCATCGTCGTCCAACAAAGACTCTCCCCGGTAGACCCCGTCGGGCCACTGGGCGATGATCTGGCACACCTGCCGCTCGGTGGCAGCCAGGATTTCGGTGACGGCGGCCAGCAGCCGGGTGGGACCGTAGCTGTCCAGGAGCGATGTAATACGCTGGGAGGCGATCATCACTGAGCCGATCTGAGCGTTCAGGTCGCCCAGGAAGTTCTCCGGGTGCCGAACGTTGGCGGCCAGCATCTGGAGCAGGTCGTGCCGGGGCGTCCCCCGGTCGTATAGCTTGAGGGGCGGGATGCGCAGGCCCTCCTGGTAAATCTCACTGGCGGCCGGGTTGTAGCCGCCGTGGGTGGCGCCTCCCACGTCGCTGTGATGCGCCCGATTTACCCCGTAGAAGAGCAGCCGGCCCCCGTGGAATATGGGACGGATGACGGTGATGTCGGGAAGGTGGCTACCGCCGAAAAAGGGGTCGTTCAGCACGAACAGGTCGCCATCGCCGATCTCCTCGCCGAAGTAGTCGCGGACCGCGGCCCCCGCCACGGGCAGGGCGCTGATGTGGACTGGAATCCCCTCCCCCTGAGCGACGAGCTGGCAGTCGGCGTCCAGGATGGCGGTGGAGAAATCGCGGCTGGAGTTGAGGATCTGAGACATGGAGGTGCGCAGCATCACCTCGGCCATCTCCAGAGCGATGGACTCCAGGCGGTGCTCGACGACGGCCAGGGTTATGGGGTCCGGCTTTTCCCCTTCCACCGCACGCCGGTCCTCCTCCGTCTCCGTCTGGGCGGCCACCTTCAGCTCGATGCCCCCGTACCGGTCCACCGTGGCCCGGTCCCCCTGCTCGACCAGAACGGTGGTGAAGTCCGACTCCAGGACTGCCGGGCCGGGGATCTCCGCTCCAGCCGGCAGATCGTCGATAGCGTACACAGGGACATCCCGCCACTCCCCGAGGAACACGCGGCGCACTCCCTTGCCGGCCCTGCCCACATCCCCACCAGCCCCACGCTCCGGCGGCTCGATCCTCGGTCGCCGTCCCAGCACGGTAACCCGCAGGGTGACCAGACGGATTTCTTGCTCGGACTGCCGGTAGGCGAATAGCTCCTCGTAGCGCCGGTGGAAGTTGGCCGCCCAACCGGCAAGCAACGCGTCGTCCGGTTCAGAGACATCGGGCACAGGCACATTGACAGCTTGGTGCTGGGCCGGTTCGCGCATGGCGGCCGACCGTG
>CAZEDC010000177.1:0-19664 GCA_964510985.1 uncultured Dehalococcoidia bacterium | reverse complement strand
ACGAGTGAACACCAGGTCGTGTTTTTTTGTAATTGTAGCCGTCCTCGTACTGGGGGGCGGGGTGGGTGGTGCTTTCGCCCGCGGCCACGCGGTTGGTAAAAGTCAGGAATCGGACACGGACTCGGCGGTGCTATCGGCGCCCGTAGCGGCGGCTGCGGACCAGCAAGCCCAAGCATTGCCGGACCAGCAAACACGGGACCAACTACGTCAACGGCTCCAGGGCGGTGATGTGAGCGACGAGGAGCTTGCCGAACTGCGCCAGCAGTTCCAGGGCTCGGGTGGTTTCGGAGCGGGAGCCGGGCCATTTGGCGGTGGTGGAGGTCGGGGCGGATTAATAGGCACTGTCGAGGAGATCAGCGACGGAATTTTAACGATCGACACGCCCCAGGGCCCTCTCCGGGCAACAATCAGTGCGGATACGACCATCCAGGTATTCGCCGAGGGCACGGCCGAAGATATCGAGACAGGCACGCAGGTCACGGTCGTGGGAGTGAGGGGGGAAGACGGCACCGTCGTGGCGAGTAGCATAACGGTCACGCCGGGTACCGATGGTGGGTTCTTCTTTGGGGGAGGCCAGCGCCGGGAATGATGACCCAATCAATGATGACCCAATCAATAAGGAGTTAACATACTGTCATACTGAGGAGGTGTGGCGGTCGGTGTCCGGGGTGGGAGCCCCCCATCCCTGACCCTTCACGTTGCACAGGGTGACAGACTATAAACTCTTTGTTGCCGCATATTTCAAAGGGTATCGGCTCCAGCGGTGAAATATAGGACCTGAGGTCACAAAGCGTCGTGGCCGGTGAAGGTCACTTCGCCCGGGCGTCCTGCAGCTTCAGCAGGGCTAGCGTGGTCGCCCCAGCCTCTCAAGGGCCTGCTTGACCTCCGTGCGCACCGGCAGTTCCGGGTCCTTCAACGCGCGCACCAGCGGGTCGACGGCCCTCTCGTCGCCCGTGCTTCCGAGCGCCATGGCCGCAGCGGCCCGTACATCCCAGAAAACATGCTTCAGTGAGGCGATCAAGGGCTCGACAGCCGATCCGCCGATCTTCCCCAGCGCCTCCGCCGAGGCCGACCGGACCGACTCGTCGTCAGATTTCAGGGCCGCTAAAAGTTGCTCGACCGCTCGCTCGTCCCCTGTACCTCCCAGCGCCGTTGCCGCGGCCACTTGCACATTCATGTTTGAACTCCGGAGGACTGCGATAAGAGGTTCGACCGCCGCGTTGCCTATCGTCCCGAGGGCCTGAGCGGCCGCCGTCCGTACGGGTCTGGCTTTACTCTCCAGTGCCTGTGTCAGCGGCTTTACCGCTCTTACGTCTCCGGTCCCTCCCAGGGCCCTGGCAGCGGCCACTTGTGTGCCCTCCGCAGAATCGGCTAGAGCGTCGATCAGGGGCACGACCGCCAGGGCTCCCATCTGTCCGAGGGCCTGTGCTGCGGCCGCACGTAGCGCCTTCTCCTGACTCTGGAGTATGGCGACCAGGGGTTCCACGCTTCGGGGGTTCGCGATGTCCCCCAGCGCCCTGATCGAGGCTTCTCTTTCGTTCAGGCCCGATGATTCAAGAGCGGCCAAGAGGGGTTCGACGGCCGAAGCTCCCAGCTTCCCCAGTGCCCCGGCGGCAGCCATTCGGACTCGCCTCTCCGGGTCTTTGATCGCGCGGATAAGCGTCTCAAGCGCCCTGACGTCGCGTATCTGGCCCAGGGCGTCGGCCGCGGCCTCCCTGACCTTCGGGTCTGGGTCTTCGATGACCGCTATCAGCGGTTCCACAGCCCGCTCGTCCGCAGACTTGCCCAGCGCTTTGGTAGCGATCTGCCGCTCCGTCTCGTCCGCATCTTTGAGTGCGGCGATAAATGGTTCGACGGCTGAGGCGCCTATGTCCTGCAACGCCTTCGCGGCCGTCTCTCGGATGGACTCCTCATCGTCTTTCAGGGCGTCGGTAAGAGGTTCAACCGCGGCCGTGCCTATCATCCCAAGGGCTTCGACCGCGGCCCTACGGACAGTCAGGGTGGCCTTCTTGAGAGTATCGTTCAGAGGGGTAACGGCCTGATCGTCGCCGACGTTTCCGAGGGCCAGAGCGGCGGTGGCCTTCACGTCCTCGTCGGCGTCGCGCGCCAGTGCCGCCACCAGAGGCCCGATAGCCTGAGAGTCCTTCAGCATGCCGCAGGCTTCGGCTGCCTCCCTCCGTACGCTCCAATCCGGGTCTTTGAGGGCGCTGACCAGCGGGCCGATTGCCTGATGGTCTCCCAACCTACCCAGGGTAAAGGCCGCTAACCGTCGAGACTCCTCCTCGCCGCCCTGTAGGGCTTCGATCAGTGGCTTCACGGCCATCTCGCCCATACTCGCGAGGGCTCGGGCAGCCGCTTCACGAACACCCTTCCTCCTATCGTTGAACGCCTCGATGAGCAAGTCCACACCCCGCTCGTCCCCGACCTCTCCAAGGACTTCCGCCACCGTTTCTCGCCCCGGATTTTCCGGGTCGCGAAGAACCCTTATCAAGGACTCCGTGGCCACCTCCCCGTTTTGGACCAGCGCCCTGGTGGCCGCATCTCTGACGCTGCTGAACTCATCGCCCAATGCTCTGACCAGCGCGTCCATGGACCGCTCGTCGCCAAGTTCGCCCAGCACACTTGCGGCGGTCGTGCGCAGCTCCCAGTTGACGTCTTCCAGGGTGGCGACAAGCGAGTCCATCGCGGGCGAACCGATAACCACGAGTACTCTCGCCGCAGCATCCCGCAGGTCCTGGTCAAGGTGACCAAGGACGCCGATCAGAGGTTTTACCGACGGCTCTCCCAGTTCCGCCAGGGCCTGAGAGGCCGCATCATGAACCCGGCTGTCCCCTTTACGACCCAGGGCCTTGATCAGCCCGTCGGCGTCTCCTTTGGCCTTTAGTTTCTCGATATTGGGTGCTCCGAAGAGCCTCATCTCACACCGTCCGGGGTCATTATTTACCTCACGCCAAGCCCATCATCAGGCGGCTGCTCTCAATCCGGCTTGAGAGTCTGTTATCCGGCAGCGGCAGCATAGCAGCGCACACAAGCCCGGTCAAACGTATCCGTGCGTCGAAATTAAGAGTCCGGGTTGACGACTCCCTTAAACAGGTACCGTCCTCCGAGCCCTGCTGGATTTCTGGGAGATACGCGTCCCCTGCCAGACCGCCACCGCACCCAGCACCAGCCCCACACCCATAAGCTGGAACGTAAACGTATAGCCGGACCAGTGGATCAGTAGTCCGGCCAGTGCCGGCCCGGCCACTTTCCCTCCGTTTTTCAGTGTTCCGATCAGCCCCATGCCGGTTGCCAGGCTTCCAGGCTGGACCTGGTTCGAGACCAGGGCCACGGTCGAGGGGAACACCAGGGCCTGGGAGACTCCGATAAGGCCTGCCAGCGTAAATAGGAAAAGGACGCCGCTCTGGACGGTGAGCAGCGGCAGCGTAACCCCCAGCAGGACCATTCCCAGCGGAACTACGACCCTGTATCCGAGACGGTCTCCTAATCTGCCCCCTACCGGATTTAACACTGTGTGGACGGCCTCCTGGACGGCGAAAAATGTCCCTGCCACCGCCACGTTGTGGCCTGCCGACAGCGCATAGATCGGGAGGAAGGCCTTCGTGGCATACAGGGCCAGGTACATGGTAGCCTCAAAGCCGCCGGCCAGCCAGACCGCGGAGGTCCGACCACCTTGAACCAGCGACCGCAAGGCCTGCCGTACCAGCGGCGGACGGGGCGTTTCGGTCGATCTTAGGGGCTCCGGCAGGACCAGTACCGGGAGAAATGCCAGACTGCTGAGAATCCCGATCATGGTGAAAACCGCGATGGCGTCCATTCTAAGGAGCATCAAGCCGGCGGCGGCTGGTCCCACGATATACCCGGCATTCCTGGCCATACCGAACCAGGCCAGCCGTTCGGCCTTGCGGTCGCTGGACTGCTCGGACACATACGCCAGAGTTACCGGCCCGTATATCGCGGTGGCCAGACCATGGACTATGCGGAGTGCGAATAGCTGTTCCGGAGTATGGACAAACCGGTACGCGAAGGGCATGAACGCGAAGAACCCCGTGCCCACCAGCAGCCAACATCGGCGGCCCCACCGATCGGACAGTACGCCGACAAACGGCTTGAGTACCATTCCTGTCAGTGTTGATACTGAGACGATGAAACCGAGGAAGGCATCGCCCGCGCCGAGGGCGGCTGCAAACAGTGGCAACAAAGGCGTCTTGCCCATCTGGTACGCGGAACGAACAATGAAATCGGCGGCCGTCACCTGTGCAAAGCCGCGCGAACGGATCATTCCCTACCCCTCGGATTCAGCAATGTGCCAGCTCCACCGGGGCCGCCCTCGAAGGGCTCTAACGCCCTATCCGGCTCTGATGGCTGACAACCGGTATTCTCTCATGGTGTCTTGCCTACTTCAATCGGTGTCCTGTCACTGAAATACGCTTACGAATGGTCATTGCGAGGAGTCCTTTTTGGGAAGGACGACGAAGCAATCTGGAGGAGGGTTTGGCCCCCCAGCCAGATTGTTCCACCCGACAAGTCGGGGTCACAATGACATTGGGGGCGGATTTCGTGGACAACACACTAGTCGCCATCACGAGAAGCCTTGCGCCACCTGAGACCCCTCGGTCAGAGTCCGTCGTAAGAAGATCGGGATTCGCGAGCCACACCGCCGGTAACGTGGCAACTTAGGATCCCTTGCTCAGGTCAACGTCACCGGGTCTATATCCACCGTCCACCCATTTGGAACTTCAACCCGGTCCAGCAGTAACCGCGGCTCCGGACCCCGCAGGACCAGGTGCCATCGGTAGTGTCCCCTCAAGCGAGCGGGATAGGCAGGCGTCGGGCCCAGCAGGTCAATGTCGGAGTAACCCCAGGCCGCCCGCTGCTCCGTGGTAGCCCGGGCCATACGGACAGCCTCGACCTCGCACCGGGCCAAGTTGGTGTGAGTGTAGACAAGGCGAATCAGCTTCGAGAGGGGAGGGTTTGCCTGGTCCTGGCGAAATCTCATCTCTTCATCGTAATACCGCTGGAAGTCCTGTCGAGACGCCGCCTGTACGGCGTAGTTGTCAGGTTGGTACGTCTGAATAATCACCTTGCCGGCCAGAGGGCCCCGACCGGCCCTGCCCGCGACCTGGCACAAGAGTTGGAACGTCCGCTCACCTGCCCGGTAGTCGGGGATGTTCAGGCCGGTATCGGCGGATACCACGCCCACAAGGTTTACCGACGGGAAGTGATGGCCTTTGGCCACCATCTGCGTACCCACCAGCACCTGGGCTTCGCCCGACCGGAAACGCTCGAGGAGCTTATCGTGCGCTCTGGCGCCCCTTGTGGCGTCCCTGTCAAATCGCAGGGTGTTGGCATCGGGGAACAGCTCCGAGACCTCCTTGACCACCCCTTCGGTACCCACGCCGTAGTGGCTCATCCTGTAACTCATACAGCGGGGGCACTTGGCCGGTGCGGTCCGCCGCACGCCGCAGTAGTGGCAGATCAGGCGGTCCGATTCCTTGTGATACGTCAGGGCGATGTCGCATCTCCTGCACTGTACGCTGGCCCCACAGTTTCGACACTGCGTATAGGACGCGGAGCCCCTGCGGTTCAAGAACAGAATAATCTGCCCCCCGTTGTCGAGGCACTCCTCCATGGACGAGTGAAGCGCTCGACTGAAAATCCCCCTGTTACCCTCTCGAAGCTCCCGTCTCATGTCTACGATCTCGACAGAGGCCAAAGGTGAAGCACCTCGATCCGAGACACCTCCACTGGCAGGTACGGACACCCGATCTGGGAGGGTCAAAAGCCGGAACTCCCTCCTGAGACTCCTGTGATAGGACACCAGGTCCGGAGTCGCGCTCCCCAGGACGACCACCGCGCCGGTCAGCTTGCCCAGCTGTAAGGCCACATCTCTGGCGTGATACCGGGGGCTGGCGTCGTGCTGCTTGTACGTCCACTCGTGCTCCTCGTCTACGATGATGAGGCCTAGCTCGGCCTGTGGAGCGAACACGGCGCCACGCGAGCCTATCACCACACCGTACTCGCCCTTTCCTATTTTCCACCACTGGTCGTGACGCTCACCCTGAGAGAGACCACTGTGTAGGACGGCGACCTGTTCGGGAAATCTTGTGGCGAACCGCTCCACCGTCTGGTGGGTTAGAGCGATTTCCGGCACCAGCACAATGGCTTTTCTCCCGAGGCTGAGACAGCGTTCGACTGCGCTCAGATAGATCTCGGTCTTGCCGCTGCCGGTGACCCCCTGGACCAGGAACGTTCGAGGAGCCGAAGAGTCGCTTTCCAGCGTGGAGGTGATCTCAGATACGACGGCCTTCTGACGCTCGGTCAGAACGACGGGTGGCGATGTCTGGAAAAACTTGCCCTCCAGCGGGTCCCGCTCAATCGGAAGGCTTACCTTCTCGATCAGGCCCTTGGCCAACAGGCCGTTGACGGCGCTATCCCCGAAATCCGTCCTGGCGTCTGACAGACCAACGGGGGAGGGGTCGTCCAGCAGGTGGGAAAGCAGCTCCGCCTGACGGGGGGCCCGAGGCGCCAGGTCTTCTATCACAGCCGGCCCTTCGTCGTAGGCCACGGGGGTCAGCTTCAGATGGAGGCGATACTTGGGCCCGATCGACGGCCGGCTTTGACCGACCGACCTCGACATGATCTTTCTGTCCACCAGTGAGCTGAGGGACGCCCTGGACCCCTCTCCCAAAGAGGCCACCAGCCGCTCCTGCTCCACCGTTCCCCTGGTACGGACATACTGCAGGACCCTGCGCTGAAGGGGACTCAAGGACAGTGCGTCGGTCTCGGCGGTTTCCGGTCTGAGGGAATAATAGGTCCTGGGACGGATCCGGCCTCCCGGCGGCAGCATCGGCGCGATAGACTCGAATAGCGGGCACCTGTAGTACCGGCTGATCCACCGCGCCAGTTCAAGCTGGGTCTCGGTGAGGATGACCTCGGGACTCGCCGCGCTCAGAATATCCCGGGTCTCCGGTACCTGGGGGGCTGCGACAAGAGAGAAGATGACACCCTGGAGGGAGCGGGGTCCAAAAGGCACCCGGACCAGTTGGCCCGGACGCACCTTCAGAGACCGGGGGATGGAATAGCTGAAAGTACGGTCATACCCGGCCGGTGCGTCCACGGCGACTTCGGCATATCTGACCATGTGATCGCCTTCGTCTGCGGAACAGGGGTATCTTCGGGTTCCCTGTCCTCACATCATGAGAGCCTGGAGAAGGAACGGACGTTGACCGGCGCGAGGGATGCTAGTGTCCCGTTTCTAAAGATCGCAATGGTAACGCTGACAATGGCCCACCCCCATTTTGTATCCCGCCCAGGCCTTCCCCCGACGCGCCGGGGGAAGGAGGTAGTACCCCACCCCTCGGACGATCCGGTGGATCTTGGGGACAATACACTGGTATCAGAGAATAAAAAAGATCGGAGGCGGCGAGTCCGAGAGAGAACTGCGAAAGCCGGGACTAGCCCCGCCGTCGCTCCTTGATGCGGGCAGCACGACCTGAAAGACCTCTCAGGTAGTACAGGCGAGCCCGGCGTACCGCGCCCTGTCGGGTCACCTCTACGGCCTCGACCGCGGGAGAATGCAGCGGAAAGGTCCGCTCCACACCGACATCGTGGGCCACACGTCTGACCGTGAAGGTTGCTCCAGGTCCGCGGCCCCGCTTGCGGATGACCACACCCTGGAATACCTGTGTCCTCTGCCTCTCGCCCTCGGTGACTCTGGTGCTGACCTTCACGGTGTCACCGGGCTGAAACTCAGCCACCCTGGGGTTGGGTTCGATATCAATTAGATCGTGGGCTTCCATTGCACCATGTTCTCGGTTCTCGCGAGTGCCGCGTTCACTACGAATTACGTCGTCACATTCTACCCTCACTCCCGAGCCAAGCGCAAGGCCGCCCCGGTCCTTGACCCAGATTTTTGGGTAGGCGACCGGACCTGGCCACCGCGCGAATTGATTCCATGGTGAAATCGGTGCATATGATCTCTTGCAGCCGTCCCACTTCTCTGCGATTCTGAAGTCAACGGTGCTATGCTAAGTGGACGCAGAGGACTAGCGTACGGTCTCTGATATACACTTACGAACTGTAATTGCGAGGCCCATCGGGAGAGTCCGCGTCATTACCGATTAAGGCGGCGGACAGATTGCTTCGTCGCCCCGACAGGTCGTCCTTCCGCGGAAGGACTCGCAATGACATTAGTGGCGTAGTTCGAAGTCACCAGACTAGTGCCGGCGAGTGTTAGGGCCAACGGTCATCTACACAGGGCGAAAAATGCCTGAAGCTCCGGAGTTGGAAGTGATAGTGGAGTTCCTGCGGGACCGGGTAATCGGAACCGGCGTAACCTCTGCGACCGTTATCAAGCCCAGCGTTCTGAGGTCTCTTCATGGTGACATGGGCTTGGATGCTCCGGGTCGCAGCATTACCGTTGTCCAACGTCGCGGAAAGTTTGTACTCTTGAGTCTGTCGGGTGACCGGCTGCTGGCGATAAATCCGATGCTCACAGGCGCCCTCCAATACTGTTCTCCAGCCGACCGGCTATTCAAACGGACGTGTATCGTTCTGTCGTTGTCCAACGGATGTGAACTACGCTATCTGGACGAACGCCAGATGGGGGCTGTGTATTATCTGCGCCAGGACCAGTTCGGACAGTTGCCCCGAATCGCCGAGCAGGGTCCCGACGTGCTCGACGATACATCGTTCCAGGAATTCCAGCGACTCTTGCGGACCTCTCCCGGAGAGATAAAAGGTATTCTGACCAGAGGCAAGGTGATTGCGGGGATTGGCAACGCTTACTCCGATGAGATACTGTTCGCGGCCAGGATTTACCCCTTCCGCAAACGCAAGTCCCTGACCGAGAACGAGCTATCTCGTCTGTTCGAGAGTTGCCGTGCAGTGGTCCTGGAGGCGATTCCTGCCGTCAAGGAGCGCATGGGCGTGAAGATTCACACCAAACCGCGTGACTTCCTCAAGGTGCACAACCGTGGAGGGTTGCCCTGTCCCCGATGCGGGCATACCATTAGCCAGGTTACCGCCAACAAGAGGATTACCAGCTACTGTAGGAGATGCCAGCCCGGTATGCTGATCAAGAACTGACCGCCGCCGCCCATTGTTCCCTCTGATTGGTGTTTAGTTGCATAATTCTTGATCTATGTCACCCATCCGCCCGACAGGTTATTCCAGGGGAGCCCCCAGGCCCCGTCCAGAGGGCTTAGCCCCCTTGGAACCCCCACTCGAGCGGACCAAAAACAACCCTCGCCATGAGAAATGCATCGGTAATTATCAAACTAAGCAGTGGTCCGAGGACTGGGAATATGCGAGACAGAATACTCTTCGTGAAGCTCGGTTTCGACCGGCATCTGATCGGGAGGTCGTCATGACCGGAACTGCCCGTGCTCTCGACGATCTGCTGGTCCTTGACCTGGCCGGAGAGCAGGGAGCCCTGTGTGGCAAGATGTTGGCCGACATGGGCGCAGACGTCGTGAAAATAGAGCCTGTAGAGGGCGATGCTTCCAGGGGGTATGCGCCGTTCCTCAACGGTGAACCTCACAGGGGCCGGAGCCTCTACTTTTGGCATTACAACCTGAACAAACGGAGCGTTACGCTCAACCTGGTGAACGCCGAGGGCCGTGCCATTTTCAAACGCCTGGCGTCGGCCGCCGACGTACTGGTTGAATCCTTTCCCCCCGGTCACATGGGAGAACTTGGCCTGGGCTACGATATCTTATCCGCCGAAAATCCCAGGCTCGTAATGACCTCGATAACACCCTTTGGTCAGTCCGGCCCTCGGCGCGACTGGAAGTCATCGGACCTGGTTGCGCTGGCTATGGGTGGAATGATGAGTGTCTGCGGAGACCCGGACGCCTCCCCGGTACGGGCCTATGGCAACCAGGCCTACAATGTCGCTTCCGCCGAGGCGGCTACCGCCGTCCTGATGGCCGTCCACTCCCGGTCTATTACCGGTCGCGGGCAGCAAATCGACATATCATTGCAGGAGGCAGTGGACTCCGTGCTGGAGGTGGTCAACAACTTCTACAACTACCAGGGCGTCATCGCCGGGCGCCAGGGAACACGCCACGGGTTGAAGGGACCTGGTACCGCCGGTGAGGTCTGGCCGTGCAAGGACGGCCACGTCTGCTTTTTGGGTCCGGAGCCCCGCCAATTGCAAGCGTTGTTTGAATGGATGGATGAAGCGGGCATGGCCGCCGATCTGCTAACAGATGACGTCTACCTGGTCGGTGTATTAAGCGGAGGGCGGCCTCCTGAGGTAGAGGAACACATGTATGAGGTCATTAAGGATTTCATGTTGACCCATACAATGGAGGAGATATTTTCCGACGGCCAGAAACGGGGTGTGACCGTGGCCCCTGTAACGTCGATCGATCAGATCCCTGTCAGCCCGCAACTCAAAGCCCGTGGATTCTGGGCCGAGGTGTCCCATCCTGAACTCGGACAGGCGTTTACCTATCCGGGCGCGCCCGCCGTCTACGGGGGCTCTCCGTGGGCGGTTGAAAGTCGGCCGCCATTGCTGGGCGAACACAACCAGCAGGTCTACCGGGGTTTGTTAGGCGTTACTTCATCCGACTTGGAATCATTGGCCCGGACAGGCGTGATCTGAGCGATCCTCACCCGCTTCGCCGACAGACCGCGGAGAAACTGGAGAGACCCCCGACGCGTTGGATGGGTTATACGTCCGAGAACGAGCGTCGAAAAAGTATCGGATCGGCCATCAGGGGCTTGACATCGGGAAAAAATGACCGTATATAATCGTGTGAACGGGACAAACGGCAAGCAGGTATTGAATCACAGTCGCAAACCAAAGATGGAGGTACGGCAACGATGACAACACTGAGGAAAAGCGACATGAGTGCCCGCGTCGCTGCAAAGCTCGGGGGGCCAAAGTCCCAGGGTGAGGCGGCACTCAAGGCCGTTCTGGACAGTATCCAGGATTCGCTCTCTTCTGGAGACCGGGTCGTGCTCACTGGCTTCGGGTCTTTTGAAGTGAGAAAGGTCAAGGCCAGGAAAGTCCGCCCTATCCGCGGAGGGCAGGCCGGAACGTTGATAACGGTCCCAGCGCACAGCCGGGTGGGATTTACGGCCGGCACTGAACTCAGTAAGGCCGCTCAATAGGAGCTCAGGTCAACCCATTCCTAGCCGTTCGCTAGATAGGCGACAGGGCGTCGGCACGAGCTTGGCCGGTCCAGTCCCGTGTCCTGGATCAACAATTATTATCGACCCACACGCGGTGCTTGCCACGGCTGATCGGGGCTTGAAAAACCTAACCGAGGAGCGCCGAATAAATATCTATGTGGGTAATCTTGCCTTTGAAGCAACCGAAGAGGCCATGGAAACCGCCTTTGCAGAGTATGGCGAAGTATCCTCTGCCAGGGTTGTCGTGGATCGTTTTTCCGGCCGTTCCAGGGGATTCGGCTTTGTAGAGATGAAGGACGATACGGATGCCGAGACCGCCATCCAGGCGTTGAACGGCAAGGAATTCCAGGGCGGGGAATTGACCGTAAACCAGGCTCGTCCCCGATAGCCCCTTTCGGTCCACTGGCAGGTCAAATCCCAGACTAAACACCTGCTGGTCGGGCGGTTGAACCAAACGCCCTGTACCGATTCGTGGTCGAGACGCAGACTCCGAACAGCCGTAAATGAGTGCATGACCCGCTCGAATGCGAGTCGGCGCTGTACAGACTCCTCCTGTTTTTTACGAATTCCCCCGATCAGCCTGCACGACCACACTATGTTTATTTATTAGATTCCCGACCCCCTGGCCAAGACGAACTTTGCAGCCCCTGGATTCACATTCCTCGCCATTCAACCAATCAACAGCCAAAGGGGCTATTACGCAGTTGACACCGGAGTCCAGTGCCTGTATAATTCCAGTTTGTCGCCCCTTCGGCGAAGGGCGAGGTATTCCCGTAACCCCTAGTGCTGACGAGAAACTCTGAGGACGAGTTATGCCCACCATCAACCAGCTGGTAAGAAAAGGCAGATCGACAAAGCGTAAGAAGGACAAGGCGCCTGCCCTTCGGTACTCTTTCAACTCGTTGAAAAATAGGGGGCGGAGAGGGAGTGGATCGCCCCAAAAAAGGGGTGTGTGCGTTCAGGTCAGGACCCAAACTCCTAAGAAGCCCAATTCCGCCCTGCGCAAAGTTGCCAGAGTCCGGTTGACCAACGGCATGGAAGTGACCGCTTATATCCCAGGTGAAGGACATAACCTGCAGGAGCACTCAGTGGTCCTCATTCGCGGAGGCCGCGTGAAAGACCTGCCAGGTGTTCGGTATCACATCGTCCGCGGTGCTTTGGACACCGCCGGAGTTACCGAACGCAGGCGAGGACGAAGCAAGTATGGAAGCAAGAGGAATCCCGGCCCGGTTTAGGTTCGGGACGAGCAGGGCATAACCCTGCTACGGAGATACGATGGCCCGTCGTAGAAGAGCCGAAAAACGCCAGATCATCTCTGACCCTCGATATAACAATATCGAGTTGAGTCAGTTCATCAACAAGGTCATGCTCAACGGCAATAAGACCATAGCGCAACGCATCGTTTACAATGCCCTTGAGCAGATCGAGTCGGAAGCCCACCGGCCAGCTATCGAGCTTTTCGGTCAGGCCGTAAAAAATGCCACCCCCATGATTGAGGTCAAACCCCGAAGAGTAGGGGGCGCTACCTACCAGGTGCCCACGGAGGTAAGGCCCGAGAGACGTCTCGCGCTGGCGATGCGCTGGATAATTAACGCAGCAAGGGCGAGGCAAGGAAGGCCGATGGCCGAAAAGCTGGCGCAGGAATTGCTTGAGGCGTCCAGGGGCCAGGGCGCAGCTGTGAAAAGAAGGGAAGACCTCTACCGGATGGCTGAAGCCAACAGGGCATTTGTGCATTACCGGTGGTGAAGACAAAGATTCCGACCCAACCCGAACGGCGAACCGTTGCTATGCCTCGAAATTCGTCCCTAAAAAATACCCGCAATATCGGGTTCATTGCCCATATCGATGCCGGGAAGACAACGGTCACCGAGCGGGTGCTTTACTTCGGCGGACGCATCTACAAGATCGGTGGCGTCGACGAGGGCACCACGGCCATGGACTGGATGGCCCAGGAGCGCGAACGAGGTATTACGATCACCTCGGCCGCCACTACCTGTGAATGGAAGGACTATACGATAAACATTATCGACACTCCGGGCCACGTGGACTTCACGGCCGAGGTCGAGCGCAGTCTTCGAATTCTTGACGGTGGCGTGGTTGTTTTCGACGCGGTGGCCGGAGTCGAACCCCAGTCCGAGACCGTCTGGCGCCAGGCAGACCGCTACCACGTTCCCCGTATCTGTTTCGTCAACAAGATGGACCGCGTCGGGGCCGATTTCCAGCGCACCTTTGACAGCATCGCGCACAGGCTCAAAGCCAATCCGGTCGCCATACAGATACCCATTGGAAGGGAAGACTCCTTCCGGGGCGTGGTGGACCTGGTAGATGAGAAGGCCTACCTTTTCCCCGACAGTACATCGGGCGCTCTAACAGAGGCTCCGATACCCGAAGAACTGATGGATCAATTCCGCGACTATCGAAGCCTGATGATCGAGAAGATCGCCGAGACCGACGAGAACCTCCTGGTCAAGTATCTCGAGGAACGAGATATCACCAGGGAGGAGATCAAAGACGCACTCCGCAGGGCGGCTGTCGCCTACAAAGTGGTCCCGGTGCTCTGCGGCAGCGCCCTACAAAACCGTGGAATTCAGCCCCTTCTCGATGCCGTATGCAGCTACCTGCCGGCTCCACTGGACATCCCTCCCGTTAACGGCATCGATTATAAGAAGGGTGAACTGGCAGTCCGCGAACCGAGCGAGGAATCGCCATTTGCCGCGCTGGCCTTCAAAACCGTTGCCGATCCTTTCATCGGGAGATTGGTTTACCTCCGAGTCTACTCCGGAACGATAAATACCGGCTCCATGGCCTTCAATTCCAAAAACGGCAAGAGGGAAAGGCTGGGTCGCATCGTTAAGATGCATGCTCAGCATCGAGAAGAAGTGGACGAGGTGCACGCCGGGCAGATAGTCGCCGCTGTAGGTCTGAAGCAGACCTCCACCGGCGATACCATATGCGACGAGTCATCTCCCATAATTCTGGAGACCATTACATTTCCTGAGCCGGTTGTATCGGTGGCTATCGAACCCAAGTCCCGCGCCGATCAGGACAGGCTAATGGATGCGCTGTTCAAGCTCTCAGAAGAAGATCCCACTTTCAAGATAGTCTTCGATGAGGAGACCGGCCAAACGATAATGTCCGGGATGGGAGAGCTCCACCTCGAGGTGCTGGCCGATCGCATGAAGAGGGAATATGGGGTAGAAGGGAACGTCGGAAGACCGAGGGTCGCTTACAGGGAGACCATTTCGGTGCCGGCCAAGGCGGAAGGGAAGTTCGTTCGCCAGACCGGTGGACATGGTCAGTATGGCCATGTGTGGCTGGAGATGGAGCCGGTGAAACGGGGTTCGGGTATCGAGTTTGTGAACCGAATTCGAGGCGGCGCCATACCCAACGAGTTCATCTCTTCCATCGAAGAGGGCGTTCGAGAGGCCCTCAATACAGGCCCCCTGTCGGGATATCCCATCGTCGATGTCAAGGTATCCCTGGTAGATGGCAGCTACCACGAGGTGGACTCTTCCAAGATGTCGTTCCTCGTGGCCGGGTCGATGGCCGCAAAAGCGGCGATTAAGAAGGCTCACCCGTTACTATTGGAACCGATTATGCGCCTGGAGGTTGTCACCCCAGGCGATTTTCTTGGGGAAGTTCTGGGAGACCTGGGCCGGCGAAGGGCAAATATCCGGAATATCGAGGGGCAGGGCGACATCCAGGCCGTCATGACTCAGGTGCCGCTGGGCGAGAGTTTTGGGTATGCCAACACACTTCGCTCGCTGACACAGGGACGGGCCAGCTATTCCATGGAGTTTTACAGCTATCAAACGGTGCCCGAGGCGGTTGCGGCCGTCTAGGGAGCCAAGCGGGTACGAGATCCAAGCAAAAGACGAGTAAGTTGAGGGTCAAGATAACTTGTGACCACGGTCAATAAACAGAAGATCAGGATTATATTGAAGGCATTCGATCATAAAATCTTGGACCTGTCGGCGGGCCAGATAGTCGAGGCCGCGGAACGGACAGGCGCTCGGGTCACCGGCCCGGTGCCGTTACCGACCACCATCAAACGTTTCTGTGTGATCAGGTCCCCACACATCGACAAGGACTCACGAGAGCATTTTGAAGTGAGGACTCACAATCGACTGATCGATATTCTGGAGCCCACCTCAAAGACCATCGACTCGTTGACACGGCTCAACGTGCCCGCCGGTGTGGGCATCTCCATCAAGCTGTAGCTGAAACATAACCATGACAATACAAGGACTCATAGGAAAAAAAATAGGGACCACCCAAATCTTCCGGGACAACGGAATGTCCGACTGCGTCACCGCCATTAAGGTGGCGCCCTGCACGGTCACCCAGATCAAGACCTCTAAGCCGGACGGATACGAGAGCGTCCAACTAGGTTCCGAAACGATACGACGTGCCGACCGGCCGAAACAGGGCCATCTGAAGCCCGTCGGTAAACTGTTCCGGCATCTGCGTGAGTTCGGTGTCGATGACATATCACAGGTTGAATTGGGACAGGAAATAGACGTCAGTATGTTCCAGGTCGGCGACAAGGTGGAAGCTACCGGACTATCCAAAGGTCGGGGTTTTGCCGGCGGTGTCAAGAGGTACAACTTCAAAGGCGGTCCCAAGACCCACGGCCAGTCCGACCGTCACAGGGCGCCGGGATCGATTGGCGCTGGAACGTCACCAGGGCGGGTCGTCAAGGGCCATAAAATGGCGGGACACATGGGCGATGTCCGTGTCACGGCACCGAACCTCGAGGTGGTCTTGGCCGATCCCGAACGCGAACTGTTGCTGTTAAAAGGCAGCGTACCGGGCGCTCGCAACTCGGTGATACTCATTCAAAAAACTGGCCGGAGGAGCAAGTAAACCCCGTGCGACTCAAGCTGAGAAACATACGCGGAGAGGTCGTTGGCAACGTCGATGTCAGGGACGATGTTTTTGGCGTGCCCATGAACCGGCCGCTGGTCCACCAGGTGATGGTTGGGCAGCTTGCGAACGCCCGCCAGGGAACGTCCAGTACTAAGACGCGTTCCCAGGTATCGGGCGGAGGCGCCAAACCCAGGCCGCAGAAATATACGGGCCGCGCCCGCCAGGGCACCATCCGTGCACCTCAATGGAAGGGTGGTGGTACGGTTTTCGGCCCTTCGCCTCGGAGCTACCGCCAGCGGACTCCCAAAAGGATGAAGAGGCAGTCGCTGGTCACAGTGCTCTCGGACAAAGTACGAGAGCACCAGTTGGTGGTCGTGGACTCGCTCGCAATCGACGAGCCCAAGACCAAAGAGATCGTCAAGTTACTGCGTGCACTGAACGCCAGTCCCTCTGTGCTCCTGGTAGCCGATGGCGCGGATGAGTTGACGCTGCGTTGTGCAAGGAATGTCCCGCGGCTCGACATGTCGCCGGCCTCTCTGCTCAACACCGTGGACCTCCTCAAACACCAAAAGGTCGTCATGACCCTGGAGGCCGTCCGGAAAGCCGAGGAGATATGGGGTGGTCCCTTCGTTCGAAGGCGGTCCGCCCTGCAGGCGTCGTCGGAGGAATAGGTCGCGATGAATACGTATACAGTCCTGCGGCGGCCGGTAATTACAGAGAAGAGCACCGATATGCAAGAGCAGGGGCGCTACACCTTCGAGGTGCTCAAAAACGCTACCAAACATCAGATCAAACAGGCGGTGGAGGAGGCCTTCGAGGTCTCTGTCGTCAAAGTGAACACGATGCATGTGCGCGGGAAAACCAAGCGATTTGGACCGCGCGTGAGTGCCCGTCCGTCCTGGAAGAAGGCCATCGTGACCCTGGCACCCGGCAACACAATAACTATATTCGAGGGCGTGTAAATGCCGCTGAAATCCCGTAAACCCACAACGCCGGGGCAGAGGGGACTCGTTCTCCAGACGACCGACGATATAACGACGCGGCGACCCAAGAAATCCCTCCTGCGTCCGGTGAAAAAGACCGGTGGACGGAACTCCAGCGGTCGAATAACCGTGCGCCACAGGGGTGGGGGACATAAACGCAGACTCCGGGTCATAGACTTCAAACGGGACAAGACCGGGGTGCCGGGCCGGGTGGCTTCAATCGAGTACGACCCGAATCGCTCGGGCCGCATCGCCCTTATCAAGTACCGGGACGGCGACTGGAGATACATACTGGCGCCCAACGGACTGAAGGTAGGAGACCCCGTCGAGGCAGGAGAACAGGCCGAGATTCGACTTGGCAACGCACTGCCGCTCCGGGCGATCCCTTCCGGGACCATGGTTCACAACGTCGAAATGAAGGTCGGCAAGGGCGCGCAGATAGTGCGGAGCGCCGGCAGCGCGGCCCAGGTTTTGGCCAAAGAGGACAAGTACACGCTTCTCAGGCTACCCTCCGGTGAGGCACGTCATGTTCTCAGCGAGTGCATGGCCACCGTGGGACAGGTCAGCGCGGTTGACCATAAGAATGTAAAGAGCGGAAAGGCCGGTCGGACACGACACCTGGGTTGGAGACCCACTGTTCGAGGCGTTGTCATGTCGCCCAGGGACCATCCGCATGGAGGAGGCGAGGGTCGCTCCCCCATCGGAATGCCCGGGCCCAAGACCCCGTGGGGAAAGCCTGCTCTGGGTTACAGGACTCGGAAGAACAAGTCCACGGACAAGTTCATCGTCCGCCGAAGGTATGAGCGTTAGATTGAGGAAGCGGGGAACATCCGCGCCCCATAGGAGAATTCTGAGTTGTCCAGGTCAATAAAAAAAGGCCCGTACGTTCATCCCAAACTGGCTAAAAAGGTCGATGCAGCCCGGCGCAGTAGCAGTAAGAGCGTCATCCGGACATGGGCCCGGGCCTCCATGATCATGCCGGACATGTTGGGTCTCACAATCGAAGTACACGATGGCAGGCGCCATATCCCTTTGTTTATCACCGAAAACATGGTCGGCCACAGGCTGGGAGAGTTCGCTCCGACCAGGACCTTCAGGGGTCACTCCTCCAGGTCAGAGCGCACCACTACCGTCAGGCCGGCGAGTTAGGCTCTAATGATCGCGACGCATAATACTAGCGCAAGGCACTCAAGTGACCGTTAAAGCCACATCGACAAACACTGGAATATCAGTAAAGAAACTCAAGCTGGTCGTCGACCTGGTGAGAAACAAAAACGTGGACGAAGCGCTCGAGATTCTGCAATTCATGCCTTCGCCGGCCGCGGCAAGGGTCGCCAAGGTCGTCAAGTCCGCCGCGGCCAACGCGGAGAACGAACTATTGGCGAGAACGTCTGACCTGAAGATAGTCGAGATATATGCCAACGAGGGACCGCGAACAAAGCGGTTCAGGGCGCGAGCCCGAGGACGCGCAGCGAGGATAATCAGAAGGAATAGCCACGTCACCGTTGTCGTCGACGAGGAGGGCCTGTAGTTTGGGTCAGAAAACGCATCCCGTAGGATTCCGCCTGGGAGTGATCAAAGACTGGCAGGCCAAGTGGTTCGCCTATAAGCCTGACGACTATAGGGAACTGGTCCTGGAGGACCTGGCTATAAGAAAGACGATCCTGACCAGATATGCGGATGCCGGGATCTCACGCGTGGAGATCGAGCGCACCAGCAGCGATGCCATCGTAACCGTGCACACGGCGAGGCCGGGTATCGTCATCGGCCGCGGAGGCCAGCGTGTCGAGGAACTGAGGAAAATCTTAGAAGGCTTGACCAAGCGACGGGCGAGGCTCAACGTACAGGAAATCCGCCAGCCCGAGATGGACGCCTACCTCGTGGCCCGCAACGTTGCGGACCAGTTGGAGCGGCGAATCGCATATCGCAGGGCCATGCGCCAGGCGATCTCGAGGACCATGCAGGCCGGTGCTCAGGGCATCAAGATAATATCCTCCGGACGTTTGGGAGGAGCGGATATCGCCAGGCGAGAAAAGGCCATGGAAGGCAGAGTCCCCCTCCACACACTTCGCGCCGACATCGATTATGGAATAGCTGAAGCTCAGACCGAGTTTGGGAAAATCGGGGTCAAGGTCTGGATCTTTAAGGGAGAGATTATTGAATCCAGCACCAGAGAGCCCGAGCTTGAGGACATTCTGCCCATAGAAGTCACGCTGAAAGCAGGGGAAGAGACCGCACCAGATGCTACAACCCAAGAGAGTGAAATATCGGAATCATCATAGGGGACGGCGCAAAGGCCTCGCAGTAGCCGGAAGCACCATCAACTATGGAGACATCGCCCTCAAGGCCACCGAGGCGGCGTGGGTCACCGCGCGCCAGTTAGAGGCGGCTCGCCGCGCCATGACACGCTACGCCCGCAGGGGCGGGCGGATCTGGATTCGTATATTCCCCGACAAGACGGTGACCGCCCGTGCCGCGGAGACCCGCATGGGCAGCGGTAAGGGGCCTGTAGACCACTGGGTGGCTGTCGTAAGGCCCGGACGGATTATATTTGAGATGGCGGGGGTGCCCGAAGACGTGGCCAGGGACGCCCTCAGACTGGCTTCTTCAAAGCTACCCATGGGTACCAGAATTGTGACCAGGCATGTTGCCGAATCAGTGGCCGAC
>CAZEDC010000176.1:0-14691 GCA_964510985.1 uncultured Dehalococcoidia bacterium | reverse complement strand
TGGTGGACCCACAAAATCAAGGGGTTGCACCGCAACGACTTCATAATGGCCTCCAAGACCGACCAACTCTTCGCCCACATGCAACAGCGAGGAGACTGAGTGTCGAGACCTGTGATTTGGCCAGACAACCGCATGGGTGTTACCTGCCTACGGATCACGACGTAATACTCCTTTACTGAACCGTGATTCGAAAGATGGTTTACTTGACACTACTCGGCCCCGATGGTAGCGTCGTGAAACGGTTCACAATAAGAACGCAAATTTCACGACCCATCGGCATGGGTCCACCGGGAAGAAACAATTCTAGAAGCTATACTTAATCAGGGCCGGAATCGACGTCAAAACCCCTGGTTCCCCCGAACACCATTTAGGTCTCCCACTTCGCCAAGGTCGAGGCTCTATACCAAGTTAGGAAGCCCTCGGGTCCTGGTTTCCCTGAGTTTTGGGCTCCTGATGTTCGCGGCCTTGATCTACCTCCGAGAGTACCTGGCTCCCCTGGGTGACTGGGGATACCAGGGTGTATTTCTCATGGGGCTGGCCTTTGGAATCGCTGCAACACTGGGCGACCTCACCGGCTACATGGCGGGCGCCAAAGAGGGTCGAGTCGCTCGCGGCGGTTCAATTAATAAACGACTATTGGCGCACATGGACCGTTGGGGAGGTCCCAGCCTGTTCACAATAGCGATGCTACCTGCTCCGTCCGCCATGGCCGGGGTGTGGGCGGGCGCGGTAAATTACCCGCTCCGACGGTTCCTTCTTTTCGTGGCCGCCGGTAAAATTACAAAGCTTACGCTCATCGCGTTCACCGGCTTCTACAGCCTGCCCAACCTGCTACCACAGATAGCCTGACCTGGACCTCTCGTTACTATCGCAATCAGTCCTCGTTTTTTCATCTGTCGGCAACCCCGGTGTGGTACGGGTATATCCGCCCGGGAGGCAACAGACCTTCCTCCGTGGCCACGCCTGCGACCAGTGCCATGGGCACGAGGTCGTAACCGGGTGCTGGTATGGCCCGATCTGTTAGCTTGAGCCGCTCACAGACCACATAGAACGGAACCTGAGCTGCCGAGGCCGCCTCCGCCAGCTCCATCGTCGGCGCTCCGTTTACTGCCCATTCCGGAGAGACGGCATCGGCTCCGGTGATCGCCACGGTCGCCCGCTCGGCGACCGACCCGGCCGAGTCCGACATCTCTACCGCCAATCCCAGGTTCTCAAGCTCCTTGGCCAGACCGTGTCCGGCCGAGGGCGGTCGAGGCGCCGGCTCCAGGACCACCATTCGTGGCGATTTTCCATCAGCAAGCGCCCGTTGGGCCGTGCGCAGGACCGCCGAGCTGTAGCTGCATGTCGCCACGGTAGCGCTGTGAGCGATGAGCCGTGCGGCGTTAGCGGCGGCAGTCTCGGCGGCGGTCTGCATACTTTCCAGGAGCCGCTGGGCCAGCGCGTCAGCGCGAGGCCGCCCCTCGACAGGGCCCAGTGCGGCCAGGTCCTCCAGTAGCCCGTGAGTTGCGTTTCTCAGAACTGCCATGGCTGGTTTGGCCGCCGCCAGCCTGCCTGCTACCTCGGACAGACGGGCCTGCCAGTCGGGCCCCGGCCCGTAAACTTCCGCCGCGGCTGCCAGGATTCGTACCGCCTCCATGGCCAGAAAGGTCGAGCCGTGGTCTCGATCCCCGCCGATCGCGGCGATACGTAGCTCTAATTCTTCGACAGGCGTTCCCACGTGTCCCTTAGCCTCGGAACAGTATCCAGGGTGCCCAACTCTGCGGGGTCGATCCAACGGGACTCGACATGCTCCCAGTCCAGGCGAATCAATCCCGGGTCCGCCACCGAGAACAGAAAAGGGTGCACCCTCCAAGTCACACCGGACTCGTCATCAGATATGTCCAGCGGCAGGCCCTGGCGTTCGAGTCGGACCTCATTAAGGCCAAGCCCGGTCTCCTCGCGGATCTCCATCAGGGCCTGCTCAAACGGAGTCGCCAGGTCAACACTGCCGCTGACGGCCGCCCACTTGCCGGCGTGGGTACGGACCTTCTCGCCGCGTTTCAGCGCCAGGATGCGTCCCCTGTGCTCGAGAAAACACGTCACGACTTCTCGGCGCCGCACCATTGCTCCTCCCGCGCGAAAGCCCTTGTTGTTCTCTGACCGAACGTTTACGAGAAGCCGCGCAAGTGAAAAAGGGCCACCTGGAGTGGATATTTTAACCGTTATCATACTCTGAACCGGTTGTCACCCCGGCGGCATTGGGCTAACATCTTCGCAGGACTACACAACTTGCCGTTCCGGGCAGAGTCCGGGCGGAGGTTTCCGGGGCAACCTGCAACCGAAACCCCCACCCACCCAGAAAGACAAGTAAACGAACGGTTGAGGGTCTGTAATTGAAGGATGTCATCGTAGTCGGAGCGGGCCCCGCGGGCAACATGGCCGCGCTTTCTCTCGCCGGATCAGGACACCGGGTCACGGTCCTGGACTGGCGCCGGACCATCGGAGACAAGCTTTGCACCGGTATCATCGGCAAAGAGTGCGTCGAGCGCTTTCCCCCGGACGAGAAGCAGGTCTACCGAAAAGCCAGGGCCGCCACGGTCGTCTCTCCCGAGGGCAGAAGATACGGTGTAGCCAGGGAGGACGTTCAGGCGTTCATTATCGACCGGGTCGCCTATGTGGATTCCATAGCGTGTAGAGCCATGGAAGCGGGTGCGGACTACATGCTTGGCCGGCGCGTCACCGCAATCGAGACGGACAGGTCGGGGGTGACCGTCACGGCGGTGGGTGAGTCCGGCCGACACGTTTATAGGGCGGAGATGGTGATCGTTGCCGGTGGTTTCGGTTCTCCCTTGCTGGACATGGTAGGGCTTGCCGACAGAGGAAACCGGCACTTCCTGATGGGAGTCCAGGAGGAGGTGGAGGCCGAATCTATCGACGAGACCGAGGTGCACCTTGGTTCGGCCATAGCTCCCGGGTCCTTCGGCTGGGTGGTCCCTGTCTCAGAAGACAGAGCGCTGGTGGGGATTCTTTCGCGTGAGAAGCTCAACGGCCATTTAGACAGGTTTATGGACTCCTTGCGATCGACGGGCAAGGTCCGTGGACCGACCGGAAACCCCAGGCGATGGGGTATTCCGCTGAAACCCCTGCGGAGGACTTATGCGGATCGAGTGATGGTGGTCGGGGACGCCGCGGGGCTGGTCAAACCAACTACCGGCGGTGGTATCTACTACGCTCTGCGGTCCGGGGAGATCGCGGGCGATGCGGCCGCCAGGGCCTTCTCCACCGGAGACTTTACCGCCCGGATGTTAAAGCGTTACCAGGATGGATGGCAGGCACTCTTCGGCAGCGAGCTGGCGACGGGATACTCGGCCCGCCTGCTATACGAGTCCCTGGACGACCGGCAGATAGAGCGGCTGCTCGGCAAGTTCCTTTCCCCCGACGTCCAGGAGGAGCTGATCCGCTCCAGAGACTTCTCCTTCGACTGGCACAGCGGTCTTATATTCAGACTGGTGGGTCATCGCGACCTGAACCCCATTTTCCGGTCTCTGGGTCCCGCGCTGACTCCTCTCCTGCTACGCCTCGGCGTGGCGAGGCTGGTCTAGGGAATCGACCAGGCGCCTACCCCTTCCGCAACTCCTCGGCCAACCGTTTCATCTCCGGCGCGATCTTCCGAATGCGGAACTCCGGCACCTCGTCTGGATGGGCTACCTTGAGGCAGACGAATACGGGCCCTTTTTTCTTCATGATCCCCGGCAGCTCGCTAACGAAGTCCTCCAGATTGTCGAACCCGTAGCTCTCCTTGATTCCCGCCTCCCGAGCGATTCCGGCGAAGTCGAACTTGCCGGCCCCCGGAACAGGCTGCCCACCAGTGGTGAAGTACACATCGTCCTCGAAGACGAAATGCACCAGGTTGGGCGGCTCCTGCTCCGCGATGGTCACCAGGCTCCCCAGGTTCATTAGCAGGGCGCCGTCGCTGTCCAGCACCACAACCTTACGGTCGGGGCAGGCTAGCGCAAGTCCCAGGGCCACCGACGACATTTTGCCCATCGCTCCGAAGACCGGGAGGTCCAGCTCAGGGCGGGTGGTGACGGCCTCCCAGTACCTGTTGGGCGTCATCGAGCTTAAGACGACCGCGTTCTCTCTCTCTCGGTTGATGGACTTGATAGCTTCAAAGGCGGGTATCATATCGGCTCAACTCCAGACTGGTGCATCGTCGCCGGCGATATTGTAGAGCGTGGCACTTGCCGATTTCAACCGTTGTGCTCACTAACGGGTCCTTCCGGTTTGGTGGGTCCGGTGTACCGCATCTCCCGGGGCAGGTGCTCCGCGAGACCCAGTGCCACCAGGGTTTTCTGTACTATGTAGTCCACCACGTCCTCGATGGTCTGGGGCCTCAAGTAGAAGGGCGGCTCCGGCGGCAGAATCGTCACCCCCAGGCGGGCCAGCGACGCCATGTTTTCGAGGTGGATGGCGCTGACCGGCGTCTCCCTGGGCACCAGCACCAGCGGCCTCTTCTCCTTCAAACAGACATCCGCGGCCCGACGCATTAGATTGTCCGAGAGACCGTGGGCTATGGCGGCCACCGTCGCCATGCTGCAGGGCACGACTGCCATCCCTCGCGTGGGGAACGTCCCGCTGGAGATGGGCGCCCTCAATTCTCCGTTAGGATAGTACCTGAAATTGTCGCTGTCGCCCCAGCGTTCCAGGGCTACTCCAAAGGACTCTTCCATCTCCTCCTGCCAGACCATCCGGCCCGCCGCGGAGGCTGTGGCGATCACCGGGACGTCGGTCGCCAGGAGCCGGTCGATGGTCGCTCGCGCCAGCACCGATCCGCTGGCCCCTGAGATCCCCACCACCAGGGGATGACTGTTCTCTGTCCTCTCGCCCAAATTTTCCTCCCGGCGTGCGATGAATGCTATATCAGCACCGCTGCCAGCGTCGCGGCCAGTATGGAGGTCGAGACGTACGCGTTGATCCTGAAGAAGGCCATTCCCAGACGGGAGGTGTCTCCCGGCGAGACCAGCCGGTGCTTGTACACCAGCAGTCCGGCTGTCGCCGCCCACCCGATAAAGAACGGCCACTCGAGCCTCATCCATAGCCCCAGCGAGAGCAGGCATGCCACCGCCATTGCGTCCAGCACCCGTGCCCACCAGAACGCCGCCACTATCCCGAACCGCTCGGCCACCGAGTGAAGCCCCTCTCGAACATGGAATCCCATGTCCTGTACATGGTAGATGATATCGAAGCTGCCGGCCCACAGGGCCACAGAAAGCGACAGCAGGAACGGGTGCCACCCCATGCTTCCCTTGACTCCAATCCATGCCGCCGAGGGCGCTATGGCCAGCGCCCAGCCCAGCGCCAGGTTGGCGGTCCATGTAAACCTCTTGGTGTATGGGTAGATTATCAGATATGCGGCGGCTACCGGGGCCAGGATCAATGCCAGCGTGTTGAGCTGTGCCGCGGCCACGAACAGCACCCCCAGCGACACCAGCGCCAGCGCGATCATGTCCACGGCGTTCAGCTTTCCCGAGGGCAGATGCCGGCCGGCATTCCTGGGGTTCCGGGAGTCCAGGTGCCGGTCGATGACTCGATTGGCAGCCATGCCCACGGTGCGTGCGCTAACCATCGCCACCGTTATCCAGGCAAACTGGTGCCAGGTCGGGAGCCCTTGAGCTGCCAAAACCATACCTGTGTAGGCGAAGGGTAGGGCAAAAATACTTTCCGAAAACCGTATGGCCTCCAGGAAAAGGGACGCTTTCCTGAACGCGGACAGGGACACCCTGGCAGGAGTCAGATGCCGTACTCGTTCCATTTACCGTCCACCAGCCGTTTGATCTCCTCGCTCATGACGATGTCGGACGGCCAATCCCGGGTGTGACCATCCAGGGCTCCCTTGGCCGTGGCGTCTATCCCCATCTTGCTGCCGTATCTGGGCACGGGACTGGCGTGGTCAAGGTCGTCGATGGGACCGTCGGCGAAGACCACGTCTCTGCGTGGGTCTATGTTGTTGGTTACGCGCCAGGCCACCTCGGACAGGTCCTGCACGTCTACGAAGTGGTCTACAACAACGATGGTCTTGGCCAGCATCAGCAGTCCCAGGCCCCATAGCGCGTGCATGACCTTACGCGCGTGTCCGGGGAACTCCTTTTTAATGGACACGATTATCAGATTGTGGAACACCCCTTCGGCCGGCATGTTGAAGTCTACGACCTCGGGCAGAGTCATCTGCACGGCGGGTAGCATTAGACGTGCCGTCGCCGTGCCCATGAAAAAGTCCTCGGTGGGTGGCCTGCCGACCATCGTCGTGGGATAGATGGGATCGCGCCGGTGGGTGATGGCCGTGACGTGGAATACCGGGTATTCTTCCGCCGGGGAGTAGTAGCCCGTGTGGTCTCCGAAAGGCCCCTCGGCGCGGAGTTCGCCGGGCACTATATATCCTTCGAGAGCATACTCCGCCTGGGCCGGCACCTCCAGGTCCACCGTCTTGCACCTGACCATCTCCACTGCCTGCTGTCTGATGAACCCCGATACGCCGAACTCGTCCATACCGGGCGGCAGAGGCAGCGCCCCCGACCAGATCGTGGCCGGGTCTCCACCCAGAGCGACCGCCACCTCCAGCCGGTCTTTTTCCTGCTCCTCGCTTACCCGGTAATGGTGGGCGCCCACCTTGTGCGTCTGCCAGTGCATACCGGTGGTCTTGCCGTCGTATATCTGCATCCGGTACATGCCGACGTTCCTCTGGCCCGACTCCGGATCGTGGCTGATCACCAGCGGCAGAGTGATGTAGCGCCCGGCGTCCAGAGGCCAGCATTTGAGCGCCGGAATGATATTTAGATCCACGTCGTCCCCGGTCAGCACGACCTCCTGGCAGGGTGCCCTGCTGACAGTCTTAGGCTGAGTCCGGGCCACGGAAACCAGGTCGCCCAGGGTCCGCAATTTACCGGCGATACCCGAGGGCGGGCCTCGCATCAAGTCCAAAAGCTCCCGGACTCTCCGCGTCAACTCGTCCAGGTCGTACACGCCCAGCGCCAGCGCCATACGGCGGTGAGTGCCGAACATATTGATGAGCACGGGAACATCGTAGCCCTGCACGTTTTCGAACAGGAGCGCGGGGCCGCCAGACTTGACCGTCCGGTCCGCTATTTCGGTGATCTCGAGGTCGCGGCTGACTGGGGTTTTGATGCGGCAGAGCTCACCTTTCTTCTCGAGTAAATCGATGAAGTCTCGGATGTTCTTGTATCTCATACCCGACGCGCTTCCTCGCTCTCCCGCCTGAGTTGAGTTGAGGAGATATCGTGCCGAAAGCTGGATTCCGGAATCGACGTAATCATATCCTCGAATCCGGATGGAATGGCGAGGTCGTCTAGCGTCTGAAATCTCCCTGCCACCGTACGTCCGGCCACCAACACATGACACCCCTGTTCGCGGATTTCCACGAGCGAGCCTAACATGCCTGCCTCATTCCCGCAGTAGTAGCGCTTATCTATTAGACGGGTTGCAGTATCCGAGCCGATGACAAACGTACAGCCGGGAAACAGTCGAGCTTTTTCATGGAAGACTTTGGCTCGTGTGATCACGATCGGTCTGATACCAACTAGATAGGCAACGCGTCGGCGTATCTCTTGCTCTTCGAGGTCCGGCTTGTCCACGTTGGAGACGGACAGCTCAAACGTCACATCGGACCGGAGAATCTCGGATGCCACGATCGCGAGTTTCTCATGGCCCTTATGGAGGGGATTGAATGAGCCCGCGAGGATGCCACCGCTAACCCTCGCGTCGGCGACCATCTCCCTATCAAGCTTGATAGTCACGCTCTCAACATGACGTGCCGTCAGGGCCTCGATCGCATCGTCGTATCGGGTCTGGGACCGCTCGAATTTGTCCCGGACGCCCAGGTCCAGCACCACCGTGGTATCCAGGCCGGTTGATTCGGCCAGAGCGTTCAGCACGAGCTTGCTAACGATAGTTTCTTCAGTCAGTCTGTCTCGACCATCTTTGGTCAGTTCCAGGCTGTAGGCAGTCACATTCCGGCTACTCCAGGCTGCCACGTAGCACTGGTGCACGCCGCGTCGGGGGCGGTCCGTCGTAATAGCAGCCGTGCATCCGATGCCTACCACGGGCACACCATCGTCCCTGATCTGCACAGCTCTACGGTAAGCGGCCCGTGCCATGGCCAGGGCCGTCTGAGCACTTACGGACTGATCCGGCTTGCCACCGATGAATTCGGCCAGAGACTGGTCGCTGTAAGGTGCTAAGGCCTCGAGGACGGTCCGAGATGCTCCAGGAACGCCTAGAAGCCAGGTGATCGCCCGTGAACCTGCGCCGGTAACGGCCAGAACCGTCATCAAGGCAGAAGTGTGTAATCCTTCGACTAGTTTGAGGATTTCTTGAGTCATGCAGCGGCTCATCAGACTATGGAATGAGTTGTTTGCTTTGGCTGAAGGAACGTGCAAGTGGTGTACAGCCGAGTGAAACCCATGACGCAGAGCCAAGCCAGCCAGTTATGGGCTGGAAGATGCCTGATACGACTGACTAGGCTCCGGGCTGGGCTGGCAGTCCGGGAGGCGCCGATGGTGGCTTCGGCCTTCTACGCAGGACTATGTACGCACCGGCTCCGCCTCCGACGAGAATGACGGCCATGATGAGGATAAGTAGCAACATCGTCGCACCACCACCGTCTTCCTCCTCAGGTGGTGGCGTAGCGGTCGGTTCTGTCGGAGCGACCGACGGCGTCGGTGTCGGTGTCGGTGGTGTAGGCACGCTGGTAGCAGTTGCATCCGGCACGGCCGTCGGCGCGACAAGTGTCGGAGTGGCGGTCGCGGGTACCGCGGTTGGCGCCAACGCTGTCGCCACTGCCGTCGCCGTACGCGTGGGAGCCATGGTCGGCGCTGGCGTTGGCAAGGCGGTAGGAGTGGATGGCGGTGTCGCTGCCGGGACAGCTACAGCTGTGGGTACCGGGGTGAAAGTCGGTATGGGTGTGGCCGTGGCCGGTACGCCGACAACGAGAGACGCAATCCATTTATCAACTCGTACGCTGTAGGTGCCTGTTGGCCTTGTTATTGAGGGGAACTCGAACGGTTGGTCCACCTGGCCGGCTCCGACAGGGACGGCCATAGTGGCCTCGACCGTACCGTCGATCCACAGGCTAGCGGTATAGATAACGTCGGTGTTGCCGAGGTTGGTCACTGCCGCACTGACGGTGATCTCGTCGCCACTCTCTGGCGACTTGGGGCTGAAATCCTGATCCGAGACGACGAGGTTCTGCTCCGGTAGCTCCTCGCTGCCGGTGATGGCAAACACCGAGAACCCGGGAATCACAACCGAGTAGTACAGTCTGTCTTGAGGAGCGCCCACAGGAGTCTCTACACGTTTTGTGGAGACTGGGATCCACGCCCCCAGGGTCTCGTCGAAGCGGTTTAGCTGTATTGACCATTTGTGGAGAGCTGTTCCAAGGGTATTGTCTCCATCAATCCAGCTCTTCTCTATGTAGATGGTCGTGTGGACCGCCGAGATCTCATCGGCCGGTATAGCTTCGCCATCGGCACCTTGAACGTTTATCGAGAAGAACCCATCCGGAGGTGAAATCTGCCCTGCGGGGAAGTCCGGGGCCACGACCGGTTTCCCGGCTAGGCCCCCTATCGAGATATCGGTGTTTGTCAGATTGGTATTAAACTTGCCCAGTATCTTATGTATAGGCCTCGGGCTGCCCACCAGAATCGCCCAGGTAAGCTGGCCTGTCGAGGGAAGCTGATAAATGGCCAGGGTGTCGCTCACCTGTGTGAAAAGCGGGGGGGAGAGGTTGGGGTCCGGCTGCGGCGGAACCTCGAGGACTAGTTGCTCTACAGGGACCGAGGGGAGGTTGGAGAACAGTATTGCGGCTGGTATGTTGTAAAGGGCCTGGGTCGACATCTCGGGCAGGCGCTCAACCAGCTTCGCCTCAGGCATGATACCGACGATGGATGCCACCTTCGTCGTCGGTATCAGGTCCAGCAGGGCTCCCGCTTTCTCCTTATTGACAGTCGCCAGCACGTCGCTGGCCTTGGAATCGGTCACACCAGTCATGATCTCTGCGGCCTTGGTGGTGGACACCGCTTCGACGATGGCAGCGGCCTTGGTGGTGGTCAACGCTTCGACGATGCCGGCGGCCTTGGTGGTGGTCAACGCTTCGATGATGCCGGCGGCCTTGGTCGTGGTGACCTGTTCCAGGATTTCTGTGGCCTTGGTCGTAGCAACCTGTTCCAGGATTTCTGCGGCCTTGGCCGTAGCGATCTGTTCCAAGATTTCTGTGGCCTTGGTCGTGGTGACCTGTTCCACGATCTCGGCGGCTTTGGAAGATGTTACCTCTGCCAGAATCTCCGCAGCCTTCGTCGAGTCGACGTTCTCCAGGGCAGTGGCGGCTGCGGTCGAGTCGGTCTGTTCGAGGATGCTAGCGGCCTTGTCCGTGGTTAGTTGTTCGAGGATGCTAGCGGCCTTGTTGGCGCCGACCTCAGTAAGGATAGCACCTGCCACGGTGGCATCGAGTTCCGCGAATATGGCGCTTGCCGTAGCGTCGTCGAGTTGGTCGATTACGGCACCGGCCAGCGTAAGGTCGTCGATCCCCGCGATGATGGCGGCGGCGGCGGCGGTGGTGGTATCTTCGCCCGTAAGAAGCTCCGCGACATCGGCCGGGTCGGCGTCGGATGGTATTGCAGTCGGCTCCGGCGTCGCCGCCGGCAAAGCAGGGGCGGCGCCAGCCCCCCCCCCATCGCCGGCTGTAGAAGCGGCAGGCGCTGCAGTAGGCGCCACAGTAGGTGTGGCGGTGGGCACCGTCTCTGCTTTACGAGTCGTGCACGCGTCGCTGGACGCGGTGGCTGCTTGGGCGCTCGACGCCGACACATCGACGATCAGTGCGACCGGCTCGACCCCGTAGGTCTTTCCGACCTCGAAGCTGATAGATGCTACCGGGCTGGAATCGGTCGATCTGAGGACTTGGGCCGGTTTACCATTAACGTAGAAGAAGATTTGGTCGCCGTTGTCTTCGTTGCCCCCTTCTACGGCACTTGTTGCGGGATCGTCTGCGCACACCTGGAAGTTAGTTAGCGAACCGTAGTTCAGCCCGGCACTAGTGCTGGCGTGGGTTCTGGTGGTCTGAGTGCTGATATTTGTAGCCGAGTTGACCGATTGGCCGTAATGAATATTGTTTATCCGTGCCTCGACTTCCACATTCGCGGCGAAAACTGTCCCGTCGCTGGTCCTCGCTTGACCAAAGAAGACGTGCGGGGCCTTAGGCTCGGCGTTGGCCGTAGGGACGCTGGATTTTCCCTTGACGGTAACCAGCAACGATAGGGCCACAAGGAAGACAAAGACAACGAATAGTTTAGCTAACACCATTCTACCTTAAGATAGTGTCGGGGAAACAGCGCATCATCTCGTGCCTTTCCGGGCGGTCGCAACAGTCAGTCTCTGCACGCAAAAACGGCTTTCCCCGAATCACAAGCCACCAACAAAAAACTGAGGCTTGGGGGAGGTCTTTTGGGAGCAGCGGGCCGTTTCCTCTGGACCACGGCCCGCTGCCGCTGCTCGTATTTCTGAACCATTCTCGCCCCACTGGAGCGACTGGCACCCTGATTTGCCAGGATGCCAGTCCTCGAGGATAAGCGACTCCCTCTGGCCTACGGCGTTATTGTGGGTCCTAGCTGTTGATCCAGCGTATTGCGACGGTCATCGTCCGGATCGTCGGCAATGAACGTCCAGTACGACAGTACCGGCTTCAACTCATTGCCAATTGAGTTGGCCGAGAACCCTTCGAAAACCTCTGCTGAGATAGTGGTGCCTGTCATAACTGCGCCCACGCGTCGTTCGAAGGACAGCGCGGAAACCGCCAACTGCTTCGGTATCAGAGCTCCTCGGTACACCGTATCGAACAAGGTGTCCGACAGCGTGTGTGGTGCAATGAGGTTATATCCGACTCGCAATTCCTTGCTAGGCGGCAATTGCCCTTCCCTGAAGAAGACACCCTCGATATTGATTCTGATGGGTACCGCCTGGGTCGCTGAGAAGCCAGCGACGTCGACTTTCTTGAATACTTCCACCTCTGTAACGGTTTCCTTGGTCTTGACGATCATTCCCTGGAACGGATTCAGTTCGGTCAACGTGTCCAAGGCTCCATCACCCGGCGTGTGCAGTATGAAATCTCCCGCCTGGTTGAAGGCGAAGGTTGATTCCACCACGTTGCCAAGGGTGACAGTCGACGTGGCCAGATAGTCGATGAACGCCTGGCTCACCCTGTTGGTGACGTCCTGGTCCATCAGACGGTCCAGGCTGGCATCGTCGGTCGTGTCGTCGTCTCCGTCGTCTGGTATGAGTGCAAGGCCCATGTAGTTGAAGCCAGGGAACATGAAGTAGTTGCGATTGGTACGTGCCGAGACCACGTTGAGGACGCCGCTCACTACCTTTTCGTTTCCGGCCTGGTCTTGTACCCTCACCGCAATCGTGTTTAGTCCGACAGGAGTCCCCTGCGAGATCTCAGCCAGGGTGATGTGAGTTGTCGTGGCGGTGCCCACGATGCCCAGTGAGTGCATCTCCCGGAGTATGGCCGGGGTCTGGGACGCCGGGAGAATCCTTTGGCCCGTGCTCACCAGCGTACTTGTACCGACCCCTGATAGCGAGTCTTCGGCGGCAACCAGCACAAAGTACTGATCACCTACGACCGCTTCGCCTTCGCTGGTTACGGTGACAATGCTCACTAATGCTTCTGGCGCGGTCAGGTCGGCCACGGAGACAACTGTCTTGGTGGTCGTGAGTCCTCCGCCGTCGGTAGCGGTGGCAACGAAGGTGTTTTTCCCTTCCTGTAAACTAACGCCGAAAGAAAATGCGCCTTCCTGGGTTACCTTACCGATCACAACGGAGCTGGTGGCACCTGTCACACTTGTAACATTCTGTGTGACCTGCATGATTGCGCCCGGTTGGTCGATTGTTGGCTCCTCCAATGTTCCTTTCAATTGCTGTGTAACGTCGCTGGTATTTGCGGGTACGTTATATAGCGTTATCACCGGTGCCGTCTGGTCGACAAAACCTGATATCGTAGCGACCCCAGAGAGTGAGGGGGCGTAAGGCTGGATGGCTGTTGCCACGACCGTATTCTCGCCCTCTGCAAGGGGGAATGTGGTGCTGAACTCTCTGTACAGCGTTGTGCTCGTGCCGTTGACCGTGGCCATGACGTACGTGTCAAGCGCCGTTGTGGGAATCGAAATGGTCTTGGTTCCCGAACCGCTTAGCTTGATGTTATCAACAAACCAACCGTTCCCCTCGTTAGCCCACTCGTCCATGGTGTCGAACTTGAATCGGACCTTGATACGCTTACCCGCCAGTCCGTCCAGAGGAATTACAACAAGGGTCTGTACATTAGGTTTGAACGGTAATGGGTCAACTATTAACCACTGGAAGTCGACATGCTTCGCCTCGGGTTCGGGCATCCAGAAGGGATCCACAAAGTTCACGATCTGACCTATCGTCTGCCAGCTTCCTTCTTGGTCATTCCCCGCTAGATCCTGAGTGATTTCTGCGATCTGGACCAACTTTATGTCGGTTTCGGGGAAGAATTCGGTGTTCCAAGCGGTGGTGAACTCTAGAGTCGAGCCTTGACTGATAGGGTAGACCTCGGCGCTGGTCAATGTGCCGGCCACTCGTGAGTTCCCGTCGGCGAAGGTCTTCTCGCCAGTTGCGCTGTAGCCTGCCTGTTTCCCAAACCGCCAGCCTGCTGCGCCGCACTCCGGACAACCCGAGCCTGATCCACCTGGTGCCAGGTACCATTGACTCGCGCCAGTGCCGTGTTGGTTGCTCACGGACCACAGGGCGGCCGAGGTCCCGTCAAGGAGGACTTCGTCATTCAAGAACTCTGTGAACGGGAGTTGGATGCCGACACTTACGGTGGTGATAGCGGGATCAGAGACCCTGCCGGCAATCGTGGCGCTGGTAGTGGTCGCCACAAAGTCATTCGATGGGGAGGTCAGTTGCACGGCGACGTTGGTGTTCCGCCCCACAGAGTAGGAGGCAGTGTCGCTATGCGTCCCACTGCCAGTGACCGCCGATAGACTTGACGTGTAGGATCCTACTGTCGTCATCTCGACGCCGGTGTTCTCAGGCAAAGCCGTTCCGACAATCGTAGCTGAATCCGCATCGGCCAGGAACAGGACTTCGTCGACGATGGCCATACCCCGGATGTCCATATTCGCCAAGGTGTACTGGTCGTAGACAACGGAATCCCCAGTTCCAGCAGCGACAGCGGTCACGTCCAACCTAGAGATTGTGTCCGCCTGAACCACATTCGCATCGGGACTACCGGCTATTATCAGCCTGCGATCATCCGTGAAGCCTAAGGTGCTGGCCGCGACCTCAACCGACTGGATCGAGTTGAGCTGGACGCGTTGCCCCGCGAACTGTTTAACAGGGCTTATTTGCGGTCCGCCCAGCATCTTGCCGAACATGTTTATCTGCAAGTAGTTGTTCGGATCGATTCGGTATAGCAGACCAGGCTCTGAAGCTTGAGCCTGCCCGTCCGAACCCGCGTAGAGATAGGTTCCGTCACTGGCGAGACCGCCGAGGGTGTCCATGAAGACTGTTGGCCCTTGGTACGGTTCATTTACCATCAACGGTGCTTCGGATAATTCCGATCCTGTGTCCTTGTCGAGACTGAAAACCATCGGAACAGTTATCTGGGTTACAACAGGTTTT
>CAZEDC010000175.1:0-31242 GCA_964510985.1 uncultured Dehalococcoidia bacterium | reverse complement strand
TGCGCGCCGCCGTGGGGGTGCCCCCCAGAAATAAATCCTCCCCCCTCCGGGCCCTGGCGGGGGGACTGGGGGCGGGTCGTCCACCTCTGGTGGATCAGCACACTGTTACGTCGATTCCGAGGTCAGTCTCTCCAGCGACAGCCGCATCTCCTCGATCTGGTCGCGGGGCGGCGGGTGGTGGCCATAACAGGCCCTAACGAATGCCGCCGTCACCGCCCGGACCAACGCCCCTGGGAACACGCCCTCCAGCGTCCACTGGTACTCCAAAGGCGTCTGCGCCGGGGGCCGAAGGTGGCCCTTCTTCTCGGCCAGGGCCAGCAGTCCGAAGTACACCCGGAAGACGTCGATCACGCCCTGCTCGTCCTCGGGCAGCCTGAACCGCAGACGGCGCTTAACCTGTCTGAACCGCTGCGGTATCAGGTTGAACAGGAGCCGGGCCAGGTCGTTGGCGGGATCGGCGTCCCCCCGCACGGACTCGCGGGCGCCCTCCTTGTGGACGCGCCGCCAGCGCGACCTGCGCCGAAAAGTCCTCGCCAGGATGTACAGCGCCACCACCACCACGAGGGCCACGAGCGCCCACTCGATGTATACCAGGAAACCGGGAGTCCCGCCCTCCCGCTGCTCCTGCTCCAGCGCGAATTGGCCAAAGTCTCCCAGGGTCTGGGAATCCACCACCTCGCCCCTTGAGAAGAAATTCAGCAAGCTTACCAGGGCCTGGGCCAGGAACCCGACGATGTAGGCCGTGGGGAGGATGAACACGAAGAAGACCGCCTTGCCCAGGGCGCCGAGCACCACCAGCGCGGGCGTAGACAGCAGCGAGAGCACGTTTTCCTGCAGCAGGCTGAACAGGAGGCCGATGACTACGACCGCAGAGACCACGGCCGCGATAACCCTTGGCCAGGCCCTCTCCTCAGCCGCCCTCATAGAGGTGGGAAGTACCTGGCCTATGCTCATCCCGCCGATCCCGGCGCCGAAGAACAGAAACATGGTCGGATAGATGTTGAGCTCCTGCGGACTGGCCGCGTCCACCAGGATCGCCGGCGCCAGGACCATGATCCCAAGTTTGAAACTGCTCCCCAGATCCTGGGCCGGGCTGTCCGACGCCGCCAGCCTTCCGCCCCGCCACCAGAGGCCCACCGCGAAGAAGCTGGCCAACACCACGGTGCGGGTCTCACCGCCCGCCTCCGAGCCCAGGTGGTTGATCCACGCCAGGTCCAGCCCGCCATCGCCGCCACCGGCCTGGGTGCCGAGCGTGACATACAGGACCAGCGCTCCCAGCGCCATCTGGACGGCGGAGGCCACGGAGGAGGGTATGACGATGGAGTTCAGCCCCCGCCCGATCATTAGCGAGCAGCCTATGATCGCGAACACGGCCAGCAAGCCCAGAGGACTGCCCTGGGTCCCCATGGCGAGACCCACCAGCCCGAGCCCGGCGAAGAGCCAGGCGCTCTCGGCCAGGGCCCAGGCCGCCAGCACCAGCCTATCTTGGGCCAAACTCATCCGCCGCCTCCAGTGTGTCGAGGTGGGCCCTGAGGTTGTGGACCACGATACCCTCCGGGAGCCTGGGGCTGGGTCCGTCTCCCACGTAAAGCACCATCGCCCTGAAGCCTCTGGCCTTCAGACCACCGATCACCTCCACAAGCTCGGGCGGCATCACAGCGGTAACAATCGCCAGTGTAGCTCCGATGGGGAACCGGCGGGAGTGCTCGGCCAACTGGGGCGCCACCGGCCCGATGGCCATGGGATTGATGGTCGCCAGGGCCTCCAGAATTATGGTTAGCTGTTCAGGGGACCTGGTGGGAGGGATGTTCATGGGCCGGTCGGCCAAGATGTGCGCGCCGTTGGCAAATAGTCCCAGGCTATACCGCTGCTCGGCCGCGTGGCTGGCCACGGACGCCCCGACGGTTATCACGCGCTCCAGGTTGGCCGACGAGTACCCTCCCCACGGGTGCTCGCTGGTCTCCACAACCAGCGTCACCACGATGGTCGTGGTGGAGCTGGGCTCGTAGGTCCGTACCTGGAGCCCCTGCATCCTCGCGCTGGCCTTCCAGTCCACGATTTTGAGCGGATCGCCCGGCTGGTAGTCCCGGACTCCATAGGGCCGCGAGGGGTCCTGGAACAACCGCAGCCCTCCGCCCGTCTCGCCCAGCGGCCTCACGGCCGGCAGGCCCAGCTCCGGCAACGGCACGACCCTGGGGTAGACCAGCAGGTAATCGTCGCCGGTCTGTGTCTTCTGGCTGCTGAAGAACCCGAACAGGTCGCCGCTCTCCACACTGGAGGGACCTATCCGGTGGTATCCCCGATGCGAGCACGTAAAACGGTAATCCCACCGTATCCTCTCGTACCACGCCATCGAGGTCGAATGGCGCAAGACCTGGGAGTTGGGAAGGGCGCTGGTGATCACGGGAGCGTCCCTTAACGCGAAGGCGTCGGGCACCTCGTCCTCCACCTCCACTCTGCCCAGAGGCACCGGCTTCTTGTTGGTGAGCGTGACGGTGAGGCCGACCTCCTCGCCGATGAAGGCGCGCTTCTGGGAGAGGCGTCGATGGTAAGAGAGTTCATCGAGGGAGACCCTGTTCCACAGCCAGGATATGCCCGCGACCAGCAGTCCCATGACCCCGAAGCCGATGACCGGCCCCTCGTCCATAAAGATGCCGATCACGACCAGGAGGACGAAAACGGCGATCCAGAGTTCCTGCCAAGTCTGGCTGATCAGGAGGATTACCTCTCGATGGGGACGGGGACCGAGGACAAGACATCCTGTACGGTCTCCTCGGTGGTGCGGCCCCGCACTCGGGAGTTGGTGGTGAGGATCATCCGGTGGGCCAGGACCGGAGCCGCCAGCGCCTTCACGTCGTCGGGGGTCACGAAGTCCCGCCCGTCGATGGCGGCCCGGGCCTGGGCGGTCTTGTAGAGACCCAGACCCGCCCTGGGGCTGGCGCCGAGGGAGAGCCCGCTCTGCTCCCTGGTGGCGCGGATGACTCCCACGATATACATGCGGACCATTTCGTCCATCCGGACCTTGGACACGGTCTTCTGCATCGCGTCCAGCTCACCGCTGTTGGTGACGGAGTCCAGGTGCAGGGCCGTGTGATCTCTCTCGAACCTGAGCAGGATGTCCGACTCCTCGTCTGCCGTGGGGTATCCCAGCCTGATGCGGACCATGAACCTGTCCAGCTGGGCTTCGGGCAGCGGGAAGGTGCCCTCCAACTCCACAGGGTTCTGGGTTGCCATCACCAGGAAGGGCTCCGGCAGCGCCCTGGTCACCCCGTCCACCGTGGCCTGCTGCTCCTGCATCGCCTCCAGCAGGGCCGACTGGGTCCGGGGCGTGGCCCGGTTAATCTCGTCGGCCAGGAGAACCTGGCTGAACACCGGTCCCGCTCGAAACTCGAAGTCGCCGGTCTTCTGATTGAAGAAGTTTACTCCAAGCACGTCGCTGGGCATCAGGTCCGGTGTGAACTGGATGCGTCTGAAGGTACAGCCGAGCGACTGGGCCAGGGCCTTGGACAGCGTCGTCTTGCCTATGCCCGGCACATCCTCCACCAGGATGTGCCCGCGGCACAGCAGGGCGATGGTCGCCAGGTCGATGACATCGTCCTTGCCGACGATCACACGTTGGACGTTCTCACGGAGCCGGGCCGCCATCTCCTGGACCTGGTCCACTTCCGTCGGGTGTTCCACCATTTCACTGCCACGTCTCCCTTTCCTCATCGGTCCACGTCAGTCGGCCTAACCGCCCCTGGCGGCGTTGCCGCCGGCCAACTTGCCGAAGACCGCGCCGTGCATGAGCCCGCCCGCTCTGAGGCTATTGTGGTAGAAGATGCCGCCGACGATTTCTCCGGCCGCGAAAAGCCCTGGGATCGGCCTGTCCTCCATGTCCAGGACCTGTGCCCTCTGGTCGATCTTGGGTCCGCCGTAGGTGTACGTTATGCCCCCGGTCACCTTGAAGGCGATGAAGGGCGGGCTGTCCAGCTTGATGGCCCAGTTGGTCTTGGGGGGATTGAGTCCCGTGGTGGATCTCCCATCCATCTCCCTGGGTTTGTACTCGCCGTCGTGAGCCACGGCATTGAACTCGCTGACCGTCGTCTCCAGGACCGTTGGGCTTATCCGGAGAGCGTCGGCCAGTCCCCGGACGGTGTCGGCCTTCACCGAACCGGAGGCCCCGTACCTCTCCTCTAAGAGCGGTGCCGCCTTGCTGTCGTAGACCTGGAACGCGAGACCCCTCTCCTGCTCCAGTATCCGAGTCCCCATCTTCACGAAGGTCTGCTCGGCGAAGCCGGCGCCCTCGTCGATGAACCGGAGGCCCTCCAGGTTGACCGTGATGCCCAGAGGGTAGGAGCGGCGAGGCATGCTGTCGGTCAGCTCCAGCACGCCCGTGGGTGGGGCGTCGGCGTCGATGGGCGTCGCGTGGCAGCCCGTCCACTGGCCGGTGGGTTTTGCTCCAACATCCAGCGCGGCCCGGTGGCCGTCGCCGGTGTTGTATTTGGCTCCGCGGACCTTGGCGCGCTCCCAGCCCTGGCCCAGGTACTTCACGCGCATCTCGGGATTGGCCTCGAAGCCGCCGCATGCCAGCACGACCCCTTGGGCTTTGATCTCGTGGACGCCGTCCACGTCCTGGGCGGCCACCCCGCAGACGCCCCCGCGTGAGTCCTGCAACAGCCTGACCATCTTGGTCTCGTACAGGATGGTGATGCCGGCGCGGCGGGCGGCCGTGGTCAGCATCCTTATCAGCCCCGGCCCCGACTCCAACGCCGTCAGCCCGACACTGCCGGGGATGGCCGAGGGCGCGCTGGCCGCCGGGCGGTTCCGGTCGGGAAGCTCCCAGGTCACCCCCCTGGCGTGCATCCACTCCACGGTGGGCCGCGACTCTGAGATGAGTGTCTCCATAAGCGCCGGGTCTGTGTCGCCGTGGGTCACCGTCAGCAGGTGGTTGCGGAAATCCTCCTCGGTGTATGGGGCCATACTGGCCCTGGCCGCCTCGTCGTCGGTCAGGTCGGGCAGGAGACCGCGCAGGTCTTCGATGCCGTTGTGCAGGAAGCGGAACCCGGCGCCCGTGTAGGGGCAGTTGCCTCCCTGCGCCGCAGGCGGCGCCTTCTCCAGCACCACGACGCTGGCACCCTGCTCGCGGGCCGACAGGGCCGCGCATAGCGCCGCGTTCCCCGCTCCCACCACTACGACATCGTAGGCCACGGATTCTTGTGACATGGAGTCCTTTCCTGATGATGTAGCCGGTCGAAAAAGTGCCTACAGTATAATCCACCCCAGGCCGATACACTAGAAGTTGTCCGCCGTCCGGAATGGATTCCAGCGTTCGCACCTGCCGAGGTGGTTACCTCGGCGTCCGATAGGGTATATTTAAAGCATCCTCTGACCCAGAAGGTGTATCGGCATGGCGGAGCGCGACGACCCACAGGAACCCGATAAACGGGGGAAAAGCCCGGTCAAGAGTTGGCGGGCTGTAACGGCGTTGTTCACCCTGGCGACCGTGGCCTACGCCCTGAAAGCCAGGCGGTCCCACGGGACCTTCCTCAAGGTGCCCTTCGAGTTCAGGGTACCGACGCTCCAGCGGATCAAGGAGCGCTTGTGGAACCCGGAGGAGAGCAGGGTGTTCACTCCTCGCGTTTTCGGCATCGGGTGGACGCTGAACTTCCACCGGGTGCTGAGCTTGCTGGGCCTGGTGAAGAGGGACGGCCAAGAGGCGGCGCGAGGGGAGTTGGAGGAGCCGGAGGACGAGTCCGGCCCCGAGAACCGGTCCGGTTAGGGCCCCTTATTGGCTGAGGGGCTAGAGCCTTCAGGTGAGCCTCGGCCAGAAGAAATCCATTGCCCGGTAGTGTAGCGGTAGCACGTCAGCCTTTGGAGCTGAAGTCCCTGGTTCGAATCCAGGCCGGGCAGCCAGTACTCCTCAAAGACCTTCCGCTAGTGGTCTCTGAGAAGGGAGCCGTAGCCTTCGATGCCCTCTGTGACCCCGGCCAGACGCAGCGCTTTCCAGATGGAGGCCTGGGAGCTTGAAACAACTGGGCGGTCTGCGCGCGCTTCGAGGGTATCGATGACCTCGATGGAGCGTATGTTTCCGCAGCTCAGGAAAAGGCCCTGGGCCTTCTTGTAATCGAGCTGTAAGGCATTGCTGAAGGTCTGTTCCGGCGTCACCGATCCCCGGTCGAGGTTGTCCTCGATGTCCAGGTTGTCGAAACTGTGGACCTCGAATCCGTGGTACTCCAGGAACTGGACCTCCCGACGGGTTATTTCGTCGTCGTATGGGGTTAGCATTGCGACGCGCTGGACCTGCTGCACCCTCAACCCTTCGACCACGGCCTCGCTGGTGGTCGTCACCCGAGAGCAGCCCGTGATCTCCCCGATGCGGTCCTTTATCACCTGGTTTCCGTCCTGTCCGTCCATAAAGCTCCCGCTGGTGCACATGTAAAGGACCACGTCCGGTGCGGTGGTCGCCAGCTGCTTCGCGGCCTGGTCGATGCCTTCGTTCATCCCCGCCAGCCCATCGGCGTCGGTGTCCTCGATGAGCAGGCGGGCCGGGATACCGATGACGCCGTCCAACCCGGACGTGACCTTCAGGAACTCCTGCTCGAAAACCGTGCAGGAGGACGGAAGCAGAAACGCGATTTTAGCCCGCCATCCGTACATCGGTTACCTCCTATCACTGGGGCCGGTCCAACACAGGTCCGCACGCCGTCCGACATAGTATACTGCCTGGTGAAGGCCGACAAGTAGAATGCGTTGACAGGCTCCACACCAACATACAGAATCAGGATGCTCAAGAACCTGAGCCTGCGAAAGTTTCAGGTGGTCGAGTTGGCCATCCACTCCGCCCTGGGGTTCTTGGAGGTAGGGTAGACTCAGTTCGGAAAGGGTTCGAATTCAAGCCGATCAGTAGAAAACCAGGAAGGTACAACGATGTACGGAATGACGTGCCCCCATTGTGGTGCCGCAACGGGTTTCAGCCCTGTAGGCGAGCGGAAGCAGGTAGAGATGGACCTGGGCAATCCAACTGTTGCAAAAAGGGCAACTGGGTCCATTTATGACAACGAAAGTGGGAATATTTTTGGGTTGAGCAGATGCCAAGCGTGTGGCAAAGCATTTCCCGTTAGGGGGAAAGCGCATAACACGGAGGCTCCGGATATTACAGTCGAGCAGGGCACTTTAGAACCTCTTTGGCCAACGAGATACCGGACAGTAGCTCAGGAAATACCAACACCAGTGCGGGCAGCGATGGAGGATGCGTCCGCTGCTTTAGGTGCCGGTTCAATGCTTGGAGCCATTCTAGCTACACGTACGGCCGTAATTCGTGCCCAGAGGCAACAGAAGGAGGAGTTACAGTTATCTGCCGGAAGTCTAAAAGCACTCGTCGATGCGGGCCGTATTTCAAAATACACGTTTGAAGGAAGTGATACTGCTCGTAGGGTGGCTAACTACTTGGGGCACGAGGAGCCTGACCCAGAAAAGGAGTACACCAAAGACGATGCTGAGGAACTTTACGACTTCGTCGAGGCATTGCTGGATGAGTTGTATGTCAAACCTGCCCGAATCCAAAGCCACAGAGCTCGGCTAGTAAAGAATCAGACTGAGACAGATGCAAAGACCGGCCAACAGGGAATGGAAGAGGATTGATAGCATAAAAAAGTCGTGTTATAAACCCGAAAGTCGTGTTATAAACCCGAAGGTTTTTGTTTTGATACAGGTCGGGCAGGTCCCACGATTGGTGAATATCAGGATGATCAATGGATAAAAAGGAGTCAAAAGAACCAATTGTGCTGCTCACCAGACCTCTATGGTGGCTGGATGAGAGAGAAGCGGAGACACTTTCGTGGCTAATGGACCACTTCCCTTTGGAAATAACCTCTTTCGAGAATACGGTAGATGTGTTGACTTTTGCTGTCGAACAGTTAGAGCAGCCGATCAAGTCCTCGTCAGCCACAATTGGCGACTTGGAAAACAATGCCCATGAATCTGACGAAGAAGAAATAAGACAACTAGTAGCGGTAGCAGCATTAGTCGAAGCCCTGGACAGTGTACATGCTGCCCGACGTCTTTTTCTTTCAGGGTATTTCTCGAAGATGTTTGCTGCTCTGAGGACGATGGTTGAGTCTCTCCGAACCGCCGATATTTGCAAGGACGACTCCAACAAAGCCAAAGATTGGCTTCGAAATAAGGAAATCAAGAAATCCGTGAAAGGTAGTCTTCATCCCTAAATCGAAAGAATGATGCGTGGGTACGATTTTTTCAGCAAGACTGGTGTTCACCCTCTGTTACATTCAGCGGTTACTTCTAGCATCGGTAAGCCTTATCATGAGGTGTTCCAAAAAGATAACAGTTCCCTGAGCGATACTGTGGGTTCATTAATAGAAATAATGAACAATTTTGCTGCCCAGTTCCTTAAGTATGTAGATGAGGTGTATCCCTTAGACTGGAATAAGAATCCGGAGTTGAAACTTAAAAAGAACTTTATACTGGGTATAGAAGATGGCGAAGCTGGACCTGTATAAGGTGCACAGGGCCGAGTATGTGACGCCCAAGAAGCCGACCCTGGTGGAGACCGGCGAGGCCACTTACCTGGCCATCGACGGGCAGGGCGAGCCCGGAGGCCAGCAGTTCGGCGAGAAAATAGGCGCGCTGTACGGCGCCGCGTTCACGGTCAAGATGGCCAGCAAGGCCAAAGGCCGCGATTACAAGGTCTGCGCCCTGGAGGCCCTCTGGTGGGGCGACAGCGAGAATTTCGCCGCGACTCCCAAACATACGTGGCGGTGGAAAGTCATGATCCGCACCCCCGACTTCGTCGGTCAGGACGACCTGGATCAGGCCGTCGCCGCGTTGAAGGCCAAGGGGAAGGACCCGTCGGTGGCCGAAGTCAGGCTGGAGACGATCGACGAGGGCCAGTGCGTGCAGGTGCTCCACGTTGGGCCCTACGACGCCGAGGACGCGGCTATACAGGCCATGGCTGACTTCGCCGTCGAGCAGGGACTGCGTCTCCACGGCCTCCACCACGAGATTTACCTGTCGGACCCCAGACGTATGCCGCCCGAGCGGCTGAGGACGATTCTCAGGCATCCTGTGGGGCCTTAGAAACAATCTGCCGCTGTTGACATCGTCAACAAAAAGGGACTTTTACCCATCCGCCCGCCCGCTAATTGTATTTGCCCCGACAGGTCGGGGAAACCCCCTAGCAGAGGGGGACACCCCCTCTGCACTCCCCCGGCGAGGATTTTAAGATAAACACTTGGCCCGGGCGTCACCGGCCCGGATATACCGGCGTTTAGCCGTCGATTGCCCGCCGTTTGACCCTGTGCTATTCTAGGGCCACCATCCAGGACCTGGGGTTTCTCCTTGTACGTCATCGGCACCGCCGGACACGTGGACCACGGCAAGTCCGCACTGGTCGAAGCGCTCACCGGCATCGATCCGGACCGCCTCCGCGAGGAAAAAGAGCGTGGCATGACCATCGACCTGGGCTTCGCCTGGCTGCCGATGCCCAGCGGGAACTACGTGAGCATCGTGGACGTGCCCGGCCACGAACGGTTCGTCAACAACATGCTGGCCGGCGTCGGGGGCATCGACCTCGCGCTGCTGGTAGTGGCCGCCGACGAGTCTGTGATGCTCCAGACGAGGGAGCACCTGGCCATCCTCGACCTGCTCCACATAGACCGCGGCCTGGTGGCGGTCACCAAGAAGGACCTGGTGGACGCGGACTGGCTGGAGCTGGTGGCGTCCGATGTGGAGGAGGTGCTGAAGGGCACCACCCTGGAGGGTGCGCCCATCTACAACACCTCGGCCGTCACCGGGGAAGGGCTGCCCGAGCTGGTGGCCGCCATCGACGGCCTGCTGGCCGAGACCTCGCCGAAGAGGGACCTGGGCCGGCCCCGGTTGCCCATTGACCGGTCCTTCACCATAGCGGGTTTCGGCACCGTGGTGACGGGGACACTGATCGACGGGCGGCTGGACGTAGGCCAGGAGACCGAGCTGGTGCTGTCGGGCCAAGCGGCCCGTATCCGGGGACTCCAGACCCACCGCGCCAAGCTGGACCAGGCCGTGCCCGGCAGCCGTGTGGCCGCCAACCTGACCGGGGTCCCGCACGAGAAGATCGCCCGCGGCGAGGTGCTGACCACACCGGGCTGGCTGAGGCCGACCACGGCCATGGACGTGCGGCTCCGGGTCTTGCCCGAAGCGCCCCATGCACTCAGGCACAACATGTTCTTAACGGTGCACACCGGCAGCAGCGAGGTTGTCACCCGTCTCAGGCTGCTGGAGTCCGGCACCGTGGAGCCGGGAGAGTCCACCTGGGCGCAGCTCAAGCTCGACGCCCCGCTGGCGGCGGTCAAGGGCGACTACTTCGTCATCAGGTCCAACCAGACGACGCTGGGCGGAGGAGAGATCGTGGACCCGCGCGCACGCCGGCACCGGCGCGGGCACCAGCCGGTCCTGGAGAGGCTGGCGGTCATGGAGGAGGGGTCCGTAAGGGACATCCTGCTCAAGACAATCGAGACGTCCGAGCCCTGCGAGTTCGGAAGCCTGGTCAACCGCGCCAATCTCGGACCGGACGTCGCTCGCACCGAGCTGGAAGCCATGGTGTCGGAAAACGCCATCGTGGTACTGGGCCGGCGGGCCATCGGGCCCGGTGTCTTCCTGTTCAGCGCCACGGGATGGGCGGCCCTGGCGCAAAAGGCAAAAAACTCCCTGGAGGCCTACCACCGCCAGTTCCCGCTGCGCAAAGGTGCGCCCAAGGAGGAGTTGCGCAGCCGCCTGAGCATGACCCAGCCCGTGTTTACCGATGCCCTGCCGAGGCTCCGGGACGATGGGGTAGTCGCCGAGGAAGGAGCTTCGGTGCGGCTGCCGGGTCACGAGCCACGTCTGTCCGACGCCCAGGACGGCCAGGCACAGGCATATATGCGGCTCCTGGAGTCCGATCCATACTCGCCACCCACCGACGCCCCCATCGACCCTGAAGTCCTGAGCGTGTTGACGGCACAGGGCAGGGTGGTCAAAGTCAGCGAATCCGTCGTTTTTTCCGCTTCTGCATACCGGGAGATGGTTGATAGAATACGGGTGGACATCCAGGAGCGTGGAGAGATCACGGTGGCCGATGTGCGGGACATGTTCGGCGCCAGCCGAAAGTATGCGCTGCCGCTCATGGACCATCTGGACCTCCAGCGGATCACCCGCCGCGTCGGAGACGTAAGGGTCCTCAGATAGGCCGTAAGCCCTACGGAGCCTCGAATGACTGACATGAGCAGCGCCAAGAACGACGGGCCTCAGCTTGAGATAGCGCTGGACCGCAGCCACCTGCCGGTGTCCAACCTCTCCTCGTTATTGCGGGTATTGCAGGCTGCGTTGAGAGAGGTGGCGCGAGGCTTCGACGAGGGACGACGGGCCTTCGCAGAGAGTCCGTACCCTGTGCTGGTGACATCGGCAGCCACGAAGGAGGACGACCTGGTACTGCGCTTCCACTTCGAGGACACTGTCCTATCGACCCCTTCTTCGCGCCTGTCGACCCTGACGTTCACCGCCTTCCTGGAGGAGTTTAAAAAACTCTACATCGGGCAGCCTCAGCGGGGCCTGTGGGGTGAGGCGGTAGTAGGATCGCGGCGCCGCACCTACGACTCCGACGCCGCTCGACGTGTGGACGAGGTGCGCATGGAGCTTCAGCGCCTCGACCGGGCCAGGCTGACCTTCGACCGCCAGACCGTTCGTTTCGAGGGCGACCGCATGGAGATGGGGCAATGATCAGCGGTTACCATGTCCCTTGACCTCGGCCAGACCGTACTGCAGATCGACCGCCTGGCCTCTGACCTGAAGGCCCGCCAGGGCGATAGGGAGCGGAGGCTCCAGCGGGCGCTGGAGGCCGTTCGCTCATTCGACGCCGCAGGCTACGAGGACAAGCGGCAAAGGAGCGGGGCGAACCTGGCGTGGCGAGTGCCGGGCGTTATGGACGATCCCGCCACCGGATACACTCCCGCAGCACTGCCCAAAGACTTCTGCGTGGCGGCCGTCGATGGGTCCCACATAGACGTGGACAGGCACCTTTCCGCCCGCTGCTTTCTTGTCAACATCGGCGTGTCCGTGCTTACCTACGGCTCCAACCCGGACGCCATGCTGTCCAGCCAGCCGCGGCTCTACGCTCGGGACGATGAGCTGGTCCTGCGCGACCGAAACGCCGTCCAGCGGCAGCAGAACATCGAGGGCGTCGTGCTGGGCGCCAAACGGACCGTCGAGGAGGTCCGGGCCCTGGCCGATACGGTGCGCGGCCTTCCGCCGGACCTCCCGACGCTGGCCCTGCTGGACGGGACGCTGCTGATGCTGGGCCTGGTCGGGCAGGGGTACGAGGAGTACGTGCGACGGGAGCTTATCGAGGAGGGGTTTGTCCGGGCGCTGGACGACTTTCGACAGATGGCCGGCGAGCGGCCCCTGGCTGTGGCCAGTTACATCAGCCTGCCGCGGAGCGCCGAGGTGGTCAACAGCCTGCGTCTGGCGGTCTGTCCCTACGAGGAGGCCGACTGCGACCGCCACTGCGGGCGGGTAGGGCCGGAGAGCAGGCCCTGCGATACCGAGGTGGGCGGGCTGATGGACCGCGAGATATGGTCCGAGGTGCTGCGACCGGGGGAGCGCTCGGCGGTGTTTGAAAGCTCGTCCCGGATGGTGGAGAAATACTATAGGGAGCACGGCCTGAGTTTCTTCTACGTCCACGCCGGCGAGGAGATCGGACGCGTGGAGGTGCCGGACTGGGTCGCCGCCGACGAGGCATTGCTGGGCCTGGCCCATTCGCTGGTCCTGGACCAGTGCCGCAAGGGCCCGGGCTACCCGGTGGCCCTGATGGAGGCCCACGAGCAGGCGGTGGTCACCGGCGCCGACAGGCAGGCCTTCGTCGAGATGGTCGAGGAGGCGATCTCAGACCAGCGGATGCCCGTCTATACCTCGGAGAAGAACCGGTCCAAACGGCTGCGGTGGCTCTGAGTTTTTTCTGTACTGATAGCAGTCCATATCTACGACGTCGGATCAGAAGCCTTAATGGACGAGAACCAACTTGAATGACGTGGCACAAAATAGAATCGGTGAGGTCGTGGAGGCCTCCACCGTCGAGTTCACGACGCAGTGCTACCGGCTGTACGAGGCCCCGCCGCTGGGCAGCCTGGTGCGGTGTGGCGACGACATGCCCGTCTACGGCATCGTCTATGAGTCGGCCACCCGGAGCATGGACCAGGGACGCCGGCCCATTGTCCGGGGCGAGCACGAGGACACCGAGGAGGCCGTGTATAACAGCAACCCCCAGCTTACGCGGCTGCTGCACACCGAGTTCCAGTCCCTCGTGGTGGGCCACCTGTCCGACGGAAAGGTCCGTCGGTATCTGGCGCCGGTGCCGTTGAGGATCTACTCGTTTGTCTACCCCTGCGATGACGAGGAGATGCGGGAGTTCAGCCGCTCTCTGGAGTTTTTGCCTATCCTCCTGTCCGCACCTACCACCGCGCAGGACGAGGTGGTCGCGGCCTTTCTCCGGCAGGCCAGCGCGTCTCATACTGATCCACAAAAATACCTGGTCGAGTCGGGCAGGGAGCTGGCCTCGCACCTGGGCGGCCAGATGCAGCGGCTCAACAACGTGTTGCGGAGGCTCTCGCCATGATCGACGACCCTCGGCCTGAGGCCGACACGGGAGCGGGGGGCCGCCTGGGCATGGTGGTCTCCGGCTCGCTGACCGACGGCCTGGAGGTCAGGCTGGACCCGTCCGCGTCCATCGAGGAGATAAAGGTTGGCGCCTTCATCAACGTCCAGGGGGAGCACCGGCGCTTCTTCGGCGTGGTGACCGACGTCGCTCTCCGCTCCACGGACCCCAGTCTTAGCCAGACGCCGCCCGACGTGTCGGACCCCTACGTCGTCCAGGTGGTGTCGGGGACCGCCGCCTACGGGATCATCAAGGTGGAGCCCATGCTGGCCCTCAGCGACGACCCGCTGGCCGCGTTGGACGGCCCCCAGCCGGCCAAGACCGTGCCGCCCCACTTCTCCGAGGTCTCCCTGGCCACGGAGCGGGACATCCAGCTCATCTTCGGATCCGAGGACGAGCGCCACTTCTGGATCGGCAACCCCCTGGACATGGAGACCAGGCTGTGCCTCGACCTGGCCGAGTTCGTCAAGCGCAGCAACGGCGTCTTCGGCAAGAGCGGTACCGGCAAGACCTTCCTGACCCGGCTGCTCCTCATCGGCATCCTCCAGAGCGGCACGGCCAGCAACCTGGTCTTCGACATGCAGAGCGAGTACGGCTGGAAGGGGTACAGCGAGAACGCCAGGGAGGTGAAGGGGCTGAAGCAGCTCTTTTCCTCCAGGGTGGCCGTCTTCTCGCTGGACGAGGAGAGCTCCAGGAGACGCGGACTGACCCCCGACTACGTAGTCCGCATCGGTTACGACGAGATCGAGCCCGAGGACGTCCAGGTGCTGGGCGAGATGTGGGACCTTTCCGAGCAGGCCGTGGAGGCCGCCTTTTCCCTGGTGCGTAAGTTCGGCGCCAAGGGCTGGCTAAGAGACTTCCTGAAGCTCGAGGGGAGGCAGGCCGTCGCGGAGCTGGCCGACGATTTGCATGTGAACGCCAGTTCCTTGAGCGCGCTGTTCAACCGGCTCTCCAGGTTGGAGCGGTTCCAGTTCATCGACGAGACCGGGGGACACGATACGGTCGGTCAGATCATTGGGTACCTGGACAGGGGTATGCACGTGGTCCTGGAGTTCGGGCGGTACGGCCGCGACCTGGCCGCCTACATCCTGGTCGCCAACCTGCTGACCCGCCGAATCTACGACCGGTACGCGCGGATGGCCGAGAGGGCGCTGGGCGAGCAGGGCCAGGAGCCCCGCCCGCTGGTGGTCACCATCGAGGAGGCGCACAAGTTCCTCAGCCCCGGCGTGGCCGGCCAGACCATCTTCGGGACCATCGCCAGGGAGATGCGCAAGTACAACGTCACACTGTTGGTGGTGGACCAGCGGCCCAGCGGCATCGACGACGAGGTGATGAGCCAGTTGGGCACCAAGCTGACCTATCTGCTGGACAACGAGAAGGACGTAGACGCCGTGCTGACCGGGGTCTCGGGAAGCCGGAAACTGCGGTCGGTGCTGGCCCGGCTGGAGTCCAAACAGCAGGCGCTGGTGTTCGGGCATGCCATGCCCATGCCGGTGGTCATCCACACCAGGGAGTACGGCACGCCCGAGTCCTACCGGGAGCTGGGCTTCAAGGACGCGGTGGAGCTGAAGGCCCAGATGGAGCGGGACGTCGAGGACCTCTTCGGCCCGTCGGAGGGGTAGGGTTCGGTGAATATAGGCACGGGTTCAACAGGTGCGATCACGTCATTCTGAGCGGAGCGAAGAATCTGGGGTGGTTGGGTGCAACTGGCGTTGGCCCGCCCCAGATCCTTCGGCGCCCCGACTCGTCGGGGCTACTCAGGATGACACCTTGCCTCAATGCAATCGTTCACTGCACATCCCAGGAACCTCAGGTGGAATGGGTGGGAACAATGTTGGGGCAGGGGAGTCGGCAGGTGAGCCGCCGATGAGGGCTACACCCCCATCTGCTCCAGGGAGGCGTCGTCGATGCCGAAGTGGTGCGCCACCTCGTGGACGACGGTGGCCCTGACCTCACCGACTATCTCCTCGTCGCTGGCGCAGATGGCCTCTATGGGCTTCTGGAACAGCGTGATCTTGTCCGGCAGGACCATGTCGTAGCCGTATCGGTCCGTCAGCGGGATCCCCTCGTACAGCCCCAGCAGATAGTGCCCATCCTCGATTCCCGACCCCGCCATCTGCTCCGACGTCGGCCAGTCTTCCACCACCACGTCGACGTTATCCAGTCGGTCACTGATCTCGTCGGGGATCTGGTCCAACGCCTCCAGGACCAGCTTTTCAAACTCTGCGGGCGTCATGATTGAAGTGTACCAGAAGTTTTCGGCCCGGTCGCTATACGTTTCGCCGGTGGCTCTTGACCGCGTCGATACCCTGCGCTATGTTGGCTGCGCTGAGGAGGCGGCACCACATCGTTTGAGGTGGTGAATTGCATCGAAAATCGAGGAGGTAGGGCATGAAGGTCACACGGATCAAGAGCTTCCCGGTTGTCGACGCCGAAGGGCGACCGTATTTCATCGTCAAAGTGGAGACCGACGAGGGCATCCACGGGTTGGGCGAGGTGGGAATCCGCTTCTGGGGCTCCGCCATAGAGAAGGCTATCGAGCATCTGTCCGAGCTGGTTATCGGCCAGGACCCCTTCAGCACGGAGCGACTCTGGCAGCACATGTTCAGGGGCTCCTTCTTCCCCGCCGACAAGGTCTACTCCTGCGCCATCAGCGCCATCGACATCGCGCTCTGGGACATCAAGGCCAAGGCGGTGGGAATACCGGTGTACAAGCTCCTCGGCGGCCCTGTCCGGGACAGAGTCGTCTGCTACCCCCACACACAGGGCAAGGACGACGCCGAGCTGGTCCAGCGATGCAAGAAGGCCGTGGAAGACGGATGGAAGTTCGTGCGATGGGGCCAGCCCGTGACCGTCGGCGACCTGGAGCTCACCGATACGGCCGGTGGACTGGAGCCGGTGAAGTCCATCCGCATGGCCGAGGAGCAGATGGCCATGGTGCGAGAGGCCGTGGGGCCGGATATCCAGATTTGCTTCGACGTGCATACGCGCCTCGACACCGCCCATGTCATCTCCATGTGTAAGACGCTGGAGCCCTATAAGCCCTTCTTCATCGAGGACCCACTGCGCTCGGAGAACCCGGCCAGCTATCGCACTCTGGCCCGCCACGCATCCCTGCCCATCGCGGCGGGCGAGCAGTGGGCCAGCAAGTGGTCATTCCGTGAGGTCGTCGAAGAGGAGCTGATAAACTACGCCCGGATAGACCTCTGCATCGTCGGGGGACTGACCGAGGCGCTGAAGATCACCCATTGGTGCGAGACGCACTACATAGACATCGCGCCTCACAACCCTCTCGGGCCCGTGAGCGCGGCGGCCTGCGTCGCGTTGTGCATGGCCTCCACCAACGTGGGTGTCCAGGAGATGCCGATGCGGCCCGGCAGCTTCTCCACCGATCTGTTCCCGGTCCAGATCGGTTGGGAGGACGGCTACGCCTTCGCGCCGGACAATCCCGGGCTGGGCGTGGAGTTCGACGAAGAACTCGCGGAGTCTCTACGGACGCAGCTTGGCGGCTGGCCTCCGAGCCTGCGCCGCAACGACGGCGCTTTCACCAACTGGTAGGCTCCAGCCGGGGTTCCGCCTTCCCCCACTGGCTCCCCTTGCCTGTGAGCCGTAGCGGGTATATCCTAACGGCGGCCAGGGTCCCGGCGTTGACGGCGTCGCAGACCGAGGCTCCGCCTACAGCGGCACGGAATTCAAAAGTCACAAGGAGGTCCAGCCCGTCATGGCCGATTTATCCAGGTCGGTTGCCATCGTTGGCGTCGCCGAATCGGACGAGATAGGAAAAGTAGAGAACAAGTCCTCTCTCCAACACCACGCCGAGGCGGGGTATAACGCGCTGGAGGACGCGGGCCTGTCGGTGAAAGACGTCGACGGGCTGCTGACGGCGGGATTCTCGACCCTTGTCACCGGCGAGTATATGGGCATACAGCCCGGATATACCGACAGCACCGCGGTCGGAGGATCGTCCTTCGTCATCCATGTTGCCCACGCCATGGCCGCCATCAATGCGGGCTACTGCGAGGTTGCACTGATCACCCATGGCGAGGCCGGTCGGAGCGCCCGAAACCGCGCCGGGCGGAACCTGTCGGAGCCAGACCCCCAGTTCCAGGACCCCTATGGCTTCCTGGGCGCGCCCATCCTCTACTCGGTGGCGGCCAGGCGGTACATGCACGAGTACGGCGAGGAGCGGACGCGGCAGGCCCTGGCCGAGATCGCGGTGTCAACACGCAAGTGGGCGTTGATGAACCCCAAGGCCTACATGAAGGACCCGATGACCTTCGACGACTACCACGCTTCCCGCTGGATCTCCTGGCCTTTCCACCTGTTCGACTGCTGTCTTGTCACGGACGCAGGCGGCGCCGTGGTAGTCACCACGGCCGAGCGGGCCCGCAGCCTCAAGAAGAAACCGGTCTATGTGCTGGGCGCCGCCGAGGCCCACGGGCACGGGATGATCAGCCAGATGCCCGATTTCACCTCCACGGTCGCCAGGCGGACGGGTCCCAACGCCTTGAAGAGGGCGGGGCTGACCCACGACGACATCGACCTGACGATGATATACGACTCCTTCACCTATACCACTCTCGCAACGCTGGAGAGCCTGGGTTTCTGCGGGCCGGGCGAGGGGCCCGACTTCGTCGCGGGCCAGAGGACCGCGCCGGGCGGAAACTTTCCGCTGAACACCAACGGCGGCGGCCTCTCGTACACCCATTCGGGCATGTACGGCGTGTTCCTGCTTCTGGAGGCGGTACGGCAGCTCAGAGGAGAGTGCGGCGAGCGCCAACTGGACGACCCCAAGATCGCGCTGGTCAACGGGACCGGCGGTTCGCTTTCATCCACAGGCACGACGATCCTAGCGGTAGATTAGCTCGCGATCCGCGACACCCGGTTTCATCCGACGGAGGACAACGCAATGACCCAGAAGTACAACAAACCGATCCCGAGCCCCCAGGGCGAGTCCGATTTCTACTGGGAGAAGGCAAAGCAACGCGAGCTCTGGCTGAGGAAGTGCAACTCCTGCGGCGAGGCCTATTTCTACCCCAGGGATATATCTCCCTGTTGCTTCTCCAAGGACACCACCTGGATTAAGGCCAGCGGCAAGGCCACCCTGTATACGTATGGCATCGCCCACAGGGTGCCCCATCCCGGTTTCGCCGAGGACGCGCCGTACGTGGCGGCGATAGTCGAGTTGGAGGAGGGTCCCCGTATGCCGACCAATATAGTGGGCATCGACGACCCGACGCCGGAGAAGCTGCCCATCGGGATGCCCCTTGAGGTGACCTTCGAGGACATCACCGACACCATCGCGCTGCCCAAGTTCAAGCCGGCCTAAGGAGGGGGTATAGGGTACAGGGTTTCGGGGGTAAGGTCCCTTGGACCCCATTCCCCATACCCTGATCCCTAAACCCTGGTCCGCTCTCTGGCCGTCTTGCACTCGTCGCACCGGCATAGTGCGCGCAGCAGTTCGAGGGGGTAGATGCCGGTGTAGTGGGTGTCGCTCCAGAGGAACTGGACTGCGTAGCGCCCGACCATCAAGTAGTCCACGGCGCGAATATCGGCCGGTACGGTGGCCGGGTCCAGCAGCTTCCGATTGCTCCATTCCTCGACGCACTCGGCGCAGCTACAGTTGATGCGCAGGTACTTGGAGTCGTATTTGCTCTGGTGACCGTCGCTCCACTCTACGACGACACCGTCCTCGGTCAGTTCCAGCTTGTCTATCCCCAGATTGGCGGCCACCTGTACCTCGTCCTAGTCTTCTTCCAGCGGTTCTGGAGCCAGGCCTCCGGGCTGGTCCCAGATGGCCAGTATAGTGGACACTGTTCCCTCACACCAGCAATCGTTGCCGGTGCCCCCGCCGGTAAACACGGATTTGCCTACCGAGGGCAAAGAAAGAGGCGGGCCACCACGGGCCCGCCTCTCAAAGATTCAAACGGCCGTTAGGTCAGCAACCGGGGTCGTTCTTGTTCTTACCCTTGCAAGGCGGCGGTCCGCTGGTTCCACCGTCGTCGGTCGGCATGGGGGCGAGCGTGAAGTTGGCTACCTCGCCGCCGTCTGCTCCATCCACCAGCAGACGGTCGATGGAAGCGCTTTCAAATCCGCTGGCCGAGGCGGTCACCGTGTATGTGACCGGGTCGGGGACTCCGATGATCGTGTAGGTGCCGTCCGCTTCAGTGGTTCCCTGCAGCGAGGTGCCCTCCAGGACGACCAGCGCGCCGGCGATAGGACCGGTGCCGTCGGTGACTGTGCCCGAGACACTCCCTGTGGTGGCGTCGTCGTACAGGAAGGTTATGCCCTCGATGTCGTCGCTATGGAGCCCTCGCCTGGTCCCGGCGTAGACCGGCTCCATTACGGCGCCCAGGGTGTTCGAGTGTCCGAGACCGAGTACGTGGCCGTTCTCGTGGAGTAGCACGGTTTCCGCATCAACATCCGACCCGTCATCGTTCCAGTTGAACCTGATGTTCAGGGCCATGTCGGCCTCGTCGCGCGTGGTGCTGAACCAGGTCACCCCCAGGGTCTGGCGGTCCAGCCGTGCCCACCCTACGTCGTTGAAATCATCGTAGACCTGGGGCCCTTTGCATTCGCGGACCAGCGAGGGACATCGGGTGGTTAAGGCTCCGAAGTCGATGTCTGCGAACGATGTTCCCACGCCGTCCCATGTCCCGTGGGTGTTGGTCAGAGCGGTCAGCCCATCGATGGTGGTGGGCTCTCCGTCGGCATTGTAGTTCTGGACGACCGGCAGGACTTCCCATACCAGCCCGGTGACCGTGAACCCCTCCGAGCCCAGGGCCGCCGAGTCGAAGGGCCGGGCCCCCTGTCTTTCAAGGGCCTGTCGGGCGGCATCGCTGGCGTTGGCGCCAGGGGGCACCGCCACGATTACTTCGACGATGACGGTCTCACCCTGTACAGTCGCCGTTCCCAGAGCGGCTACTATTTGCGGGCTACCCGCACCCTGGCCCTGACCGCCCGCAGCCGCCAGAGACACAAAGAGCAGTGCCCCGGCCAGCAGTGTAACAACTAAAATCGGTAATCTCATCATTCCCCGTCCTCCTTACACCCCTTGTCTTGTCTCCAACTCAACCCTGTCCGATCGGCCGGTGGGGACAATACCCTTAATATAGGATTGAATACCCAATTTAACCCCAACCCCGCCATGGTTCTCAATGGGACTTTGGTAGGCAACGAGGGTCGTTCACCGGTTAACTACACGACCTCGTCGATAATGTACTGGACAAACTCCTCGTCCGGCATACCCAGGATGTCGCGGTAGACGAACTCGTTGTCCTGGCCCAGCAGAGGCGCCGTTTGCCGTGGTCCTCCCGGCGTCTCCGACATCTTGATGGGCGTCCCCTCGAACAGCTTGGGACCCACCTCCGGATGCTCCAGCTCCACGTAGAACCCGCGCTCCTTCAGGTGGGGGTCGCGTTCGATCAGGTCCTGGGCGTTCTGAACGACCCCGGCCGCCACGCCTGCCTTTTGCAAGGCCTCCATCACGTCCTCGGCCACCTGTGTGGAAGTCCACTCCTCTACCAGCCGGTCCAGTTCGTCGGCGTGTTTAGCGCGGCTCTCGGCCTTCTCGAAGCGAGGTTCGCGGGTCCACTGCGGCTCGCCGATGACGCGGCGAAAGGCAGACCACTCCTCCTCGGTGAAGACCGCGATGGCGCACCAGCGATCGTCGCCCAGGCAACGGTACACGCCGTGAGGAGCGACGTTGACGTGGGTCGGGCGGTTGCCGTAGCGCCCAGGTGTGCGCCCATTGACGGTCCAGTCCAGGAGTCCGGGGCCCAGAAAGGCGACGCTGGTCTCCAGTTGTGAGAGGTCGATGAACTGGCCGTGGCCGGTCCTGCGGCGGTAGTGGAGCGCCACCATGGCCGCGTAGGCTCCGTTGATTCCGCCCACGAAGTCCGAGTATGAGTAGCCGATTCCGACCGGCGGCCGGTCGGGGTATCCGGTGTGATAGGTGATACCGGACAGCGCCTGGATGATAGGGCCGTAGCTCATGTAGCTGCTCATGGGGCCCACCTGGCCCAGTCCCGCCATGCTCAGCATTACCACGTCGGGCTTGATCTTGATCAGCGACTCGTAGTCGAGGCCCAGCCGTTTCATCACGCCCGCGCTGAAGTTCTCGATGACCAGGTCGCTGGCGGACACTATCTCCTCGGCGATGGCCTTGCCTCGCGGGTCCCTGAGGTCCACGGTGGCGCTGAGCTTGTTGCGGTTCAGGTTGATGTAGTAACCGCTCTGGTTGATTCCACGTTCCTCGGTGGGGTAGGGAGGAAGCCTGCGGGCCAGGTCTCGTCCGTCCCGGTCCTCGATCTTGATGACCTGGGCGCCGAAGTCGGCCAGGATCTTGGTGGCGTGGGGGCCGGCCAAGACCCAGGTGAAGTCCGCCACGCGGATGCCCTCCAGGGCATCGGGTGTTTTTCCATCCCTTTTCGGATTCAACGGTTGCGCCTGTTAACGAGAGTTGCCGAGTTTGGCTCCGCTTGATGGGCAGTCGTCAGTGGGCGATCCCCATCCGGTCCATACGCCGGTGTATCGCGTCGCGGGCCTCCAGGAAGGGCCGCCGGAGGTAGGCGACGTGGTCGTCCTCGCGGTGGTGGTGCGTAACCGTGCCATGGGCGTGCAGTGGGGCTATCTGGTCGATGTATGCCAGGCCTCCCTCGGCCATGGTAAGTATGTACTGGGCGGCCCGTTCGTCGAACATCTCCCATTGGCCGCCGCAGGCCACGTAGATCGGCGACGTGTGGGCGAAAATGCCACGGCTCCAGACATCGTGGTGGCGCAGCGAGTCGAAATAATTCGGGCCGCCGCTGCGCGCCGCAAGCCACGTGTGGCCGTCTATCTTGATCCTGTCCTTCAGCTCAAGGCGGCGGGCCCCTTTGGAGTCTTGTGTAGAGGCGACGACCCGGCCGTCCTGGACTATCTCCAGGCTGTGAATGGGGAAAATACTCTCGGCCCAGGCCTCCACCTCCACCGTTCCGGGACCCGACAGGCCGACCGTGTCGCCGATCTCGTGCCCATCCACGGAGAAGTGGATGATGGGCCCGCCGCTGAGGAACGTACGCCCCCTCGCGACGTTTTGGCACCAGTTGTCGTAGTTGAACTCCTGGTCCTCGGGGATGCTGACATAGGTCCGGTACATCCCCACGGGGACCTCGCTGGACATCTTGTCGGTGCCGCCGACCAGCGGCACTCGGTAGCCGCCGTTGAGGTAGCGGTAGTATTCGACGTGGTTGACCCTGGTGTGGCGGACCATCTCCACGCCGTCGAGGCGGCCCGTGGCGATAAGAGTGGCCGGCTCGCCGTTAGGAGACGGGAAGTGGGGGCTGATCACGGTCCCGCCCTGGGCATGGGCCTCGTCGGCCCAGTGGCTCAGGGTCGTCTCCATGGTGCCGCCGATCTCCGCCTCGCTCGGACCATCGCTGCACCAGGGCATGATGGGCTTCTTGAGGCCCCAGAGGATGATGTGGCCCATGGTGTGCTGCCGGTTCTCCTGGGACACGTAGACGATGTTGTTCCCGATCTGCGATACGCTGGGAGCGCCGGTGAACTCCTCCGTGTCGGTGAACAGGTTTCCTAGCTGGGTCTGGAGCATGTTGACCACGTTCAGGTCCTCGCCCTGGGACTCGGTGTGGCTGCCCTGGGCGGAGAGGAAGTGGACGTGGGGGTCTCCGCTGTACCAGCCCCGGGCGTTCATGTCGGTCCAGCGTTTTATCCGCAGAGTAAGCTCCCGCTGTCCGGGTTCGATGCGGACCCTGGTCCGCAGCGGCTCGTACTCGTAGCCGCGGGCGACCTCGGCGATGACGTCGCCGCGTGGCAGCCACCCCTGGCATTTGCCGTCGATGTAGGCGTAGCTGATCTGGCCCAGCCGCAGGTCTCCGCCCATGTCAATATTCCAGGTGCCCAGGTTGGAGTTGACGTGGTCGTGGTGCCCGTGGGGCTGAAAGGGAACTCCTTCGGGGGAGCGGAAGTGGACCCGGCAGGGCACGGGCTTACCGGTGTCCTCGTCCAGCACGGTCACATGGACCCAGTTCTTGCCCCTGTCCAGCAGCTCGACCCGCGTGCGAGAGGTGGTGACGACGCCCTTCTTCTCAACATCGCCCCACCGGACCTCGTCGACGGCCGAACCGTCTTGAAGTATCTTGATTGTAGCGGAAGGCGTAGCGGCTATTCTGGCGTAGACCGGGCTGGACCGGGTATTCAGCGCCTCACCCCATCCCTTGAGCGGGTCGCCGACGAACTCCTCGGCAGTGGCCGTTGGCAGGGGCTGTGTGTAGGTTGAGACGCCCCGGTCCACCTCCACGTCCACCGAGAAGGGCTTCCCGGCATCGGCGGAGTCGGTCAGGGTGATGCGTGCCTCGCGCCTGCCCTGGCGCACGAAGGGGTGCTCGTCCAGATGGCCCAACGTGATGGCCGCGACGACGAACCGCGGCCCTTTGGCAAGGATATCCACCGACTCTACGGCCACATCGGGCCGGGGGTTCGGCCAGGCCCACAGGTAGTAACTCTGCGGAGGGTAGAACTCCAGCTCGGTCTGACGGCGGCCCGCCTCTTCCCAACTCCCTGCGTTACGCGGCGGAAGGGAGTGCTTCTGGTTGCCGAACGCCCCTAATGGGGCCCTCAGCAGTCTGATCGCCCCCAGGGCCTCCTCCGGGTCGGTGGAAAACGACCCTATCTCAAAGCGGTCCCGGACAGGCAGCCGCACCTCCTCGCCGCCGGCGTACCGGACCAGGTACTCCGCCACCCGGATGCCTACCATCCCGCCTTCGAGAATTTTCGACTCGAGGAGCCGATGTGCGAAAATTATTTTATGGACTGTTTGGCCGACGGGGATGGTGACACTGTCTGAGGAGCCGTTCAGCGCTACGAAGCAACGGCCGCTGTCCGGTGTATCGCCACCGACCAGGAAAGGGAGTCCGCGAAAGGCCTGGCGCCCTATCGGCGCCTCCTCGCCCTCGCCCAGCGCCTCAAGGCCGGCGTTGCACCACGGAGACAGGTCCAGAGGCTCATACTCGTTCATCCCGGGGGTTTTCTGTCTATCAGGTCCGCTCATCACAGCCCTCCACGCGCAGGTAATATAAGGAGCTTGTCAGTGTGCCAATCCAAGCCGGTCCATGCGGCGGTGGATGGCATCCCGGGCCTCCAGGAAGGGCCGCTGGAGGTAGGCAACATGGTCGTCCTCACCGTGGTGGTGGGTAACGGTGCCGGGGGCGTGTAAGGGCGCGGTGTCGCGAATGTAGGCCAGGCCTCCCTCGACCATGGTGAGCATGTACTGAGCGGCCTGCTCATCGAACATCTCCCAGTCGCCGCCGCACGCCACGTATATCGGCGACGTGTGGGCGAACACGCCCCGGCTCCAGACGTCGTGGTGCTGTATGGAGTCGAAGTAGTCCGGGCCGCCGCAACGCGCCGCCAGCCAGGTGTGGCCGTCCACCTTTATGCTGTCCTTCAGCTCCAGACGGCGGGTCCCTTTGGGGTCTTCCGCGGAGGCCACGACCCGGCCGTCCTGGACTATCTCCAGGCTGTGGATAGGGAAAATACTCTCGGCCCAGGCCTCGACTTCCACCGTTCCGGGACCCGACAGACCGACCGTGTCGCCTACCTCGTGCCCGTCCACGGAGAAGTGGATGATGGGCCCGCCGCTGAGGAACGTACGCCCCCTGGAGACGTTCCTGCACCAGTTGTCGTAGTTGAACTCCTCCTCTCCGGGGATGCTGACGTAGGTCCGGTACATGCCCACCGAGACCTCGCTGGACATCTTGTCGGTGCCGCCCACCAGTGGCACCCGGTAGCCGCAGTTGAGGTAGCGGTAGTACTCAATGTGGTTGACTCTGGTGTGGCGGATCATCTCCACTGCGTCCAGCCTGCCGGTGGCGACCAGAGTGGCCGGCTCGCCGTTGGGTGTGGGGAAGTGGGGGCTGATCACCGTGGCCCCCTGGGCGTGGGCCTCGTCGGCCCAGTGGCTTAGGGTCGTCTCCATGGTGCCGCCGATCTCCGCCTCGCTGGGCCCGTCGCTGCACCAGGGCATGATGGGCTTCTTGAGGCCCCAGAGGATCATATGGCCCAGGACGTGCTGCCGGTTCTCCTGTGACACGTAGACGATGTTGTTGCCGTTTCGCGATACGCTCGGCTGTCCGGTGAACTCCTCGGTGTTGGTAAACAGGCTGCCCCACTGGGACTGGAGGAGGTTGACCACGTTCAGGTCCTCGCCCTGGGACTCGACATGGCTGCCCTGGGTTGAGAGGAAGTGGACGTGAGAGTCGCCGCTGTACCAGCCCTGGGCGTTCATGTCGGTCCAGCGTTTTATCCGCAGCGTAAGCTCTCGCTGCCCCGGCTCGATGCGGACCCTGGTCCGCAGTGGCTCGTACTCGTAACCGCGAGCGACCTCGGCGATGACGTCGCCGCGGGGCAGCCACCCCTGGCATTTGCCGTCGATGTAGGCGTAGCTGATCTGGCCCAGCCGCAGGTCACCCCCCACGTCGTAGTGCCAGGTGCCCAGGTTGGAGTTGACGTGATCGTGGTGGCCGTGGGGCTGGAACGGTATGCCCTCCGGCGAGCGGAAGTGGACCCGACAGGGCACGGGCTTGCCGGTGTCCTCGTCCAGCACGGTCACATGGACCCAGTTCTTGCCCCTGTCCAGCAGCTCGACCCGCATGCGGGGAGTGGTGACGACGCCCTTCTCCTCCACATCGGCCCACCGGACCTCATCGACGGCCGCACCATCCTGGTTGACCTTGACCATGGCAGAAGGCGTAGCGGCTATTCTGGCGTAGAACGGGCTGGACTGCGTATTCATCGCCTCGCCCCATCCCTTGAGCGGGTCGCCGATGAACTCCTCGTCGGTGGCCGTCGGAAGCGGCTGTGTGTAGGTTGAGACACCGCGGTCCACCTCCACGTCCACCGAGAAGGGCTTCCCGGCATCGGCGGGGTCGGTCAGCGTGATGCGTGCCTCGCGCCGGCCCTGTCGCACGAACGGGTGCTCGTCCAGGTGCCCCAGTGTGATGGCGGCGAGGATGAAGCGCTGCCCCCCTGGGATGATCTCCACCGATTCGACGGCCACATCGGGTCGGGGGTTCGGCCAGACCCACAGGCTGTAACCATGCGGGAGGTTCAGGAACTCCAGCTCGGTCAAACGCCAACCGGCGTTACCCCAGCTTCCCTCGTGCCGTGGCTGGAGGGTGTTCTTTCGGTCGCTGAGGGCCAGCAACGGCATCCCCATCTGTGCGACCGACCCGATGGCCTCCGTGGTCTTGTTGGGGAAGACCCCGATCTCCAGGCGCTCCCTGATCGGCAGCCGTACCTCACCGCCCCCGGACAGATGCACTACGTACTCGGCCACCAGGTTCCCGACAGGGCCGCCTTCCAGCAGGTTCGATTCGAGAAGGCGGTGCGCGAATATTATGTTCCGGGCCGTCCCTCCAACCGGTATTGTGACATTGGAAGAGGAGCCGTCCAGCGCGATGAGGCAGCGGTCTTGCCGGGGCGCCTCGCCCCCAATCAGGAAGGGCAGCCCGCGGAACGACTGGAGGCCCACCGGGGCCTCCGAGCCTTCGCCCAGGGCCTCTATCCCCGCGTTGCACCACGACGAGAGGTCCAGGGGTTGGTAGTCTTGCATCGAGGTTCCCTCCTGCGTGTTTTTTCAGAATAGGGGTGTTGACCGTGGGGTCAAAGAGTATTGGGTTTTGTCGGCGACCGCACGGCTCGTCGTGCGGTAAGAGAAGCAACGGAGCCGGCGGGCGCTAGATCATGAGGTCCCCGCCGTTGATGTCCAGCGATGCCCCGGTGATGTAGGCCGCCCGGTCCGACGCCAGGAAGGCGACCAGCTCCGCCACCTCCTCCGGCTCCCCCAACCGAGCGATGGGGAAGCTCTCCGCGTAGGCCCTGGTCCGCGCCGCGTCGATGGTCTGGCGGACCATCTCCGTGTTTATCAGGCCGGGGCACACCGAGTTGACGGTGATGCCGAAGCCGGCGACCTCCTTGGCCAGGTGCCGCGTAAAGCCGAGAATACCGGCCTTGGCCGCCGTGTAGTGGGCGCCGCCCACCGTGCTGATGTTCTTGCCCGCCGTGGAGGAGGAGTTGACGATGCGTCCCCATCCAGTCTTCTGCATGGCGGGCAGCACAGCCCGGGAGCACAGATAGGTGCTCTTGAGGTTCACACCGATGACCAGGTCCCACTCGTCCTCCTCGATGTCGATTACCGGGGTGGGCCGCAGGATACCGGCGTTGTTTATCAGGATGTGGACCGTGCCGAGGCGTTCGACGGTGGTGTCTACCATCCGCCGCACGTCATGGACGGAGGTAACGTCCCCCGGGATAGCCAGGGCCTCGGCGCCGCCGGCCCGAAGAGATTCGGCGGCCTCTTCCGCCAGGCCGGGGTCCAGGTCGTTTATGACCAGGCGGGAGCCTCCGGCCGCCAACCGCTCAGCCACCCTCCGCCCTATGCCCCGGCCACCTCCTGTCACGATGGCCACCCTGTCCTGGAACTCAGTCTCATAGGTCATAGTCCCCTCACCGGTAATCACGTACCCCGGTCTTCGCTTGGTCTGTTTACAGGAAAAACTCAGATCAAGCCCAGTCCCTTGCCGACTTCCTCGAAGACGTTCAAGGCGGTATCCAACTGCTCGCGGGTGTGGGCCGCCGAGACCTGGACGCGGACACGCGCCTCGCCTCTCGGCACGACAGGGTAGGTGAACCCCACCACGAACACTCCGCGCTTGTTGACCGCCTTCGCCATTTCCACCGTCTTGAGTTCGTCGCGGAGCATGATCGGCACGATCGGGTGGATGCCCTTGATGATGTCGAACCCCAGGTCCGACATGCGGCCCCTGAAATAGGCGGTGTTGTCCCAGAGGGTCTTACGAAGCTCCGGGCGCTCCTGGGCCATCTCCAGGGCCTTCAGCGCGCCCGCTACCACGGGCGGGGCCACGGCGTTGGAGAACAGGTAGGTCCTGGAGCGCTGCCGCAGGTATTCGACCATGGCTTTGCGGCCCGAGGTGAAGCCTCCGGAGGCGCCTCCCAGCGCCTTACCGAGCGTGCTGGTCACGATGTCCACTCTGTCGGCGACCCCCAGCTCCTCGGGTGTACCCCTGCCGTTAGGGCCCATGAATCCCGTGGCGTGCGAGTCGTCCACCATCACCAGGGCATCGTAGCGACCTGCCAGATCGCAGATCTCCCGCAACGGCGCCAGGGTTCCCTGCATGCTGAACACGCCGTCCGTGGCTATCAGGCGGAAACGGGCGTCCTGAACCTCTTTCAGCTTCTCCTCTAGGTCGGCCATGTCGGCGTGGGCGTAGACCTTGCGCTGGGCGCGGCACAGCCTGACGCCGTCGATGATGCTGGCATGGTTCAGCGCGTCGCTGATGAGCGCGTCCTCCTTGCCCAGTATGGTCTCGAAGAGGCCCGTGTTGGCGTCGAAGCAGGAGGTGTAGAGGATCGTGTCCTCGGTGCCGAGGAACCTGGTGATGCGGTCCTCGAGGGCCTTGTGGATATCCTGCGTGCCGCAAATAAACCGGACCGATGCCATTCCGAAGCCATGGCTTTTCAAGCCCTCCTCCACCGCCTTGATGATCTCGGGGTGGTCCGCCAGCCCAAGGTAGTTGTTGGCGCAAAAATTTGTAAAGGCCCCGTCCCGGGTGTCAACGTGTGACCCCTGGGGGCCGTTGATGATCTTCTCCTGCTTGAATAGACCCGCGTCGTGGATGCCCTGGAGTTCCTCTTCGAGCCAGGGGCCTAACTTCGTGTAGCTCACGGGGGCCTTACCTCCTTCTGAAACGTGCCGGGCGGCCGAATGGGGAGCATGGGCGGGGGTGTGTCGGGGATGCCGCAACCTGAGCGTATCGCGTCGGCTGAGGGTTGTCAATCGGAGTATCCGGGGGCTTTCAACAAGTGGAAAAACCGACCGGACGCGGCCCACCACCGTTGCCCCAGCAGACTGCCGAAAAATGGGGTGTGCAGAGGGGCGAAGCCCCTTTGCCGGGAGTCTGAGGGCCTGTCCCTGAGCGCAGCCGAAGGGGTGTCCCTCAGCTATATATTCTTCCCTCTTCCTGGCCGGGAAGGGGGACAGGCGGATGGTCGTCCGCCTTAGACGGATCAGTAACCTGCTAGAAGGGCCCCAGACAATAGCTATGATCGGGCGATGATGGCAGCGTGTTGACCCGGAGTAAACGGTCAGCTAGGCGTTGCCGCTACGCTCTGCCGTGAGACCAGCTCCCTCACTGTTTTCAGGGCCCTATCAGTGTTGAGCCTCATGTACTCCGTCAGCCTCCGGGAGGCCTGGTCCGCCTGTCCCTCGGCTATCAAGCGCTGGGCCCCGGCCGCCATATCGTATGCGCTTTCCAGCAACTCCTCCTGGAAGCCGGCCCATTCGGCCCGGATGGCCGAGACCAGACCGGGGTCGAACTTCATATCGTTCTTCACGATATTGCCCAGCTTCCTGAACAGCCACCAGGGGCTGTCGTCGCTGGGGTTTTCTCCGCCGACGGCCAGCACGGACGGGACTTCGCCCTCGATAAATGTCGGCAGGAAGATGCCGAGGCAGGGTGAGTACAAGCTGCACCAGTATACCGGCAACCTGGAGCCGTCGGAGCAGAGGTCGGCCACCAGGCTCGCGGCCGTGTTGCCGGTGCCCTCGCCCCAGTAGTGCATGCAAATCGACCGGGGCAGCGTGATTTCGCTTTGGAAGGGCTCGCCCGGGCTGGTGCCGTCCGCGTGGTCGCTCAGCGTCGAAATCATGGTCCGGACGTCGATGGCTCCTCGCTCCCTGTCCATCACGCCGCAGGACCTGGCCCGTCGGTAGACCCCGCGCCCCGGCTCGGCGGCGGCGAAATCGCAGTAGGCCCCGGCGAAGTCGAAGCGACCGCTATCGGCCTGCCACCAGCCGTTTTCGACCGCGCGAGACTCGGCCGTCGGCGATAATCTGTCCCAGTCGGTCCGGATCGAGTGTACGTTGCTTATCCCCAACGCCGTTTCGACCCCTTTGACCACCCACTCGTGGCCTGCGGTCTCGATTACGTAGGCCTCTGCCGGGTCGGCCACGATAAATCCGTTGTCGTAGGTGCGGACGCCCAGGTCGTTCCTGACCAGCCCCTGGCCGTACTTGCTGACCACCGACGTGATGACATCCACCGCCTCAGCGGCCGTCCTGCCACGCTCCAGGCCCAGCCGGTTCAGGTCCATGCCGATTAGCTTGGGCTCCTGGAACTCGGGGAACCTGGAGGCCAGGGCCTCGTTACCGATCACGACCTGGTGCTCGTTGAACCCGTGCTCGTACCCCCAGCACCACCAGGGCCGGGAGCCGACATGCCGGTAGGTCACGTCGGCCTGCGGGAGTTCCAGGAACTGACACTCGGCATTCGTGCCCGGTGGGTATTGGGACCTGTCCAACTGGACGAGAGGCTGGCACTCCTCTGCCGGGCGGTCGCTGTTCTTGGCGAACAGCATCTGCCTCCCCCTGGTCGAGTTCGGAAGCGCCACCATCGAGTCGCAACCCAGCAGCATTTTATTCACCTGCTTTTCTCCGCGGTATTCTGAGTAAAGAAGAGTTCAACGTCTGTCACCCTGAGCGAAGCGAAGGGTCTGGGGTGGGG
>CAZEDC010000174.1:0-14242 GCA_964510985.1 uncultured Dehalococcoidia bacterium | reverse complement strand
GTCGAGAGGCCCGGCCGACAGGGCGTTGACCCGGATATTCTGCCGACCCAGGTCCGACGCAAGCTGCCTGACCTCGTTCTCCAGGGCGGCCTTGGCAGTACCCATGACGTTGTACCCAGGAAACACCCGGTTGGACGCCTGGAAGGTCAGCGTCAGGATGGCGCCCCCGTCCTCGGCCATCAGCGGCGCGCCGTGTCGTACTATGGAGACCAGCGAGTAGGCGCTGATGTCCAGGGCCAGCAGGAACCCCTCGCGGGCGGTGTCCACGAACGGCCCGCCCAGGTCGTCTCGGTTGGCGAAGGCGATGCTGTGGACGATGATGTCCAACCGCCCCAACTCTGCGGCCGCGCTATCGAATGCCGCGGCCACGTTGTCGTCCGAACTCACGTCGCACTCGATCAGCGGGGTGTCGCCCCAGGGTTCCACCAGCTTGGCGACGCTCTCCCGCACCCGTTCGTTCTGGTAGGCGATGGCCAGTCTGGCGCCCGCCTCGTGGAGGATCTGGGCGATGCTCCAGGCAATGCTCCGGTGGTTTGCGACCCCGAACACGAAACCGGTCCTGCCCGACAGGTCGATGGGGTACATTTTTTCTCCGGTTTTTTTCTCTTGATCGCTCCGCAACATAGGAAGCGGCGCTGTAAAACGGAGTATCTAGTATACCACCGGCGTAATGCATTGTGGGACTAGGAGGCCCGATCGGCAAGGGAGCCCTTGGCCGAATGGTACCGGGTCACCACCTCTCGGCCCAGCACGTCCAGTTGCTCCTGCATCAGTCCGGGGGGGCAGGCGGGCCGCGCCACGAACTTGGTCGCGCCGGCTTCGATATAGGCGTCGATCAAGTCCGCGACATCGTCCGGCGTACCGAGCGCGCAAAGCTCTCTCGGGTCTACATCGGCCCGACGCCTCAGTAGGGACGGCCCGGAAAGACGCTCGGCCTCCTCGCGGCTGCCGGCGAGGCAGAAGCTGAACAACGCCCCGAAATGGTCGTCCTCTATCTCCCGACCGTACTCCCGCGCCCAGCCGTTGATCGTCTCGATACCCGTCCGGACCTCTTCGGGGGTGGCCTGGGAGACAAGCCAACCGTCACCCAGCCTGGCCGTTCTGCGCAACGCGGCGTCGCTTCGGCCGCCAATCCAGATGGGCGGCATCTTCGCCTGCGCCGGCCTTGGCTGTACCGAGACGTCGTTCAGCGTGAAGTGCTCACCGTGGAAGGTCACGTTGTCACCGGACCACAGCAGGCGCATCACGTGGATAGCCTCGTCGGTTCGTCCGGCCCGCTGAGACCGCCGGGAACCACAGGCCTCGAACTCGCGTTCGTCCTCGGTTCCCAGGCCGATGGCGGGGAAAATGCGGCCCTCAGATAGGAGGTCCAGGGTGGCGATCTCCTTGGCCAGTATGGTGGGATTACGAAGGGGCAGGGCCAGCACGCTGGTGCCGAACTTTAGCCGCTTGGTCCGCGCCGCCATGAACGACAGCGCGACCACCGGCTCCAGGTTTAGCGCCGAGGACACTATACGGTCGCTGAGCCAGATCGAGTCGATGTCCAGGGCCTCGGCGGCGTCCACGTACTCCCAGAGCGCCTCGGGGTCCTCGGCGGGAAAGGGCCAGCCACCGAACCCGACGCCTATTCTGATCGACATCGTTTCCTCCGGTCAGGCGCGGCTCAATCCCCTAACAACAGGGAGGCGAGTTCGACGAAGTCGTTCACCACCAAATCCGGCTGGTACGGGGTCTCCTCGAAGGGCAGCCGGTACCGGTTCACGAAGGCCCCGCGGTAGCCGGATACGCGGGCCCCCATGATGTCGAAGGAGTGGGCCGCCACCATCATAATCCGGTGGGGTTCCGACTCCAGGATTGTCGCCGCCGTTCGGTAGACCGATGGATGGGGCTTGAAGGCCCCGGCCCTCTCCACCGAGATAATGGCGTCGAAGTGGGTTTTGATCCGATTTTTCACCAGGTGCTCCAGGTACCACTGTTCGCCGTTGGACAGCGCAACGAGCCGGTAGTGCCCGGCGAGCCGTTTCAGGCCCTCGACGGCGTCGTCGAAGGGACTCAGCCCCTGGTACGCCTTCATAAGCTCGGCTACCTCCTCGTCGGTGAACTCGACGCCCTCTGTCCTGAGGCAGTAGACGAATGCACGCCGGCAGGTCTCCAGATAACCGCTGTGGCCGAGCATTAACAGGTTGTCCTGGTACTGCTCGACGCGCTGGCGCTCGCGCCACCGGACCCAGAAGGAGGCGGCATCTACGGACGCTCCCTTATCCGTCAGAAAGCGGCTTACGGGGGGCACCAGGCTCCCCGACAGGTCCAGGACCGTGCCGAACACGTCGAAGGTTAACGTGGTTATCGTGTCGATGGGATTTTCAGACATGCTGCTACTCCAGGTAGTGTGCCCAGGTGGCCGACGTAGTAATCGATGCGCCCGGGCCGAGTGACGATCAGTCTCCGGACTGGGCAACGGCCACTCCGGCCAACTCCAACTCGGCGAGCTTCCGTTGGATCAACGCTTTCTGTTCGGCGGACAGTGGCTGCCCCGGCGGACGCGGCGCTCCGCAGTCGATGCCCAGCCGCTGGCTGAGCAGCTCCTTCATGGCCGGATGCAGGCCGAGGTCTCGTACTATTCCCGTCAGCTCGCTGGCCCTGTCCTGAGCCGCCTGGGCACGGGCCATGTCTCCGTCGTTGTAAGCGTTCCAGATCTCCACCCAGATCTCCGGCGCGGCATTGGGCGGCCCGTCAACACATCCGGTGGCCCCAATTGTCAACGCCGGCAGCATCAGCATGCCGCTGCCGACGAGGCAGTTGAGGCCCATCTTGGCAAAGTCGCGAACATTGGAGAACGAAAGGGCCGAGTGCTTCAACCCCGACAGTTGAGGCACCCGTTCCTGTATCTTCAACATGAGTTCGGGCGTGACCTCCACGCCGGTGGACTGGGGCAGGTTGTAGATAAACAGGGGCAGGTCGGCCGCCGCGGCCACGACCCTGTAGTGATCCACGATGGCCTCGTCGGTCTGGCGGTAGAAGAAGGGCGGTACGCAGCAGATCGCCTCTACGCCGACCCTGGCGGCATGTTCGGCCAGGCGAGCGGCCCTGGCGGTCGTGGCCGCGCCCACGTGCATGATGTTCTTGATCCTGCCGTGGGACTGGTCGGCCGCAATCTCGGCGATGCGCATGTTCTCCCGGTCTTCCAGCAGCACGCTCTCGCCGGTCCCGCCGGCGACCCAGAATCCGTGGACACCGGCCTGGATGTTGAACTCCATAACCTCCCTGAAGGCCGCCTCGTTCAGCTCGCCGTCCGGTGTCATGGGAGTTATTATCGCGGGGAACACCCCTCTGAATTCGGCCACGGTCACCCTCCTTTTCAGTCTGCGTCCGGTCACGGGACTCGGGTCTCGCCGCCGGTATTCTATCACGCGGGCATCTCGGGCCAACCGGGAACAAATCCTGGCCGCCGCACGTCATATACGGGTAGAGGTTACAATAAGTGTTGAGGAGATTTCACTGAGATGAGACCCCTTGCCCCAACGATGATGCTAGCTGCCGCCGTCGCCCTGTTGGCGGTCGCGGTCGCATGCGAGAGTGGAGGCGGCGCGGCGCCGACTCCGGTAACGCCCCTGGCTGAACGCGAGGAATTCGCCCAGATAGAGGCGGTCGAGATCGAGAAGGTGGCGGCCAAGCCTCCCAACGCATCTCTGGTCGTTCTCGCCGGACTCCCCAACAGGTGCTATGCCGCCGCCGGCCACAGGAACCTGGCCCAGGACGAGGACACGATCAGCGTCGAGGTCATAATCCTGAAGCGCGAGAGTGATGGAGGCCCCTGCGAGGGCGGCTACAACAGGTTCATCACCCGAATTCCCTTGGAAAGCGGCATCGTGGCCTGCCAGGAATACAAGGTCACCGTCAACGGCGAGACGTTTCGCGTCACGGCCATCGACCCGGACTCCCCGTGCGATGGCCCCGCTCCGACGCCGACACCCGCGCCCGCCGGCACCGGAGCCGGCGACGATATGAAGCCTGTAAAGGCTCCCATCGACGCCGTGGAAGTCGTGATAGCCGAATCGCATCCCCCGCAGTACTTCCTCGCCGTTACATCGGGACTGCGCAACGGGTGTGTACAGTTCGACAGCTATGAGGTCAGCCGTCTGGACCGCGCTATCGAGATCACCGTCACCAACCTTGAGCCGGCCGACAAAGACAGACCGTGCACCGACGTTTACGAGACGGTCGAGACTCGCATCGCTCTGGGCTCCGAGTTCGAGCCCGGCCAGACGTACACGATAAACATAAACGACTTCACGACGACCTTCGTCACCCAGGGGACCGGTGGCGAGGCGCCCCCCGGAGGCCCGGTCACGGCGACCGCCCTGGACGTGCCGTTCGTGCTCAAAGCCGGCGAGACGGCACTAATCACGAACCAGGGAATCGAGCTGGGATTCATCGAGATCCTGGAGGACTCCCGATGCCCCACCGACGTGGTCTGCATCTGGGCCGGACGGGCGGTGGTCCTGGTCAGCCTGATCGGCGACGGCCAGGAACTGGCCCAGGGCGAGCTCGTCATCGGCGGCGGAAGCGAGGACTCGCCGACCCGGACATTCGGCCGGTACACGGTCGAGTTCCTGGACCTGAAGCCTCATCCGGTAGCCGCCGAGACCGGCGGCGGCGACCAGCCGCCGGACTACACGGCCACATTCGTCGTCTCTCTGGCCACCGCCGGGAGCACCGGCGACGACGATCAGGATGTCTCCGGGCCAGTGGGGTTGCTCCTGCGGGCCAGTCCCATCGCCGGCCGACCACTGGTCATGCGGTTCGTGGTCGAGATTGTAGGGGGACCCGACAACAACCAGGACCTGTACTGCATCGGCACGGAATGGGATTTCGGCGACGGGATGGGAGTGGCCATGATGCCCGGTTGCATACCGTGGTCGCCCGACGACGAGATAAATCGCCTGTTCGAGATTGAACACACATATAAAATTCCGGGGACCTACCAGCTCAATGTGACCGTCGGGCCTTTGAGCGCAGGGCCGTTGAGCGTCGAGGTACGGTGACCGCCGCCGCCCACCGGCTGCATCCGGAGCACCGCACCCATTTTAACGCATAAACTGCATGTAAAGTTGACTATGAGAGGGCATTCCGCTATAATTGATGTTTGCGCTTGGATGGGCTCGGTTTCCCGCGCCCATCGTGGAGCGTATGTCAACGCCGACAACGGTTCAATTACACAGGGACGGTCAGATCGATCTGAGCGGGCCGTCTCAGAAGCGACAAGAGAGGAAGGGAGGTCCGGAGGTGGTACAGTTCAAATCGTGTCCCAGGTGTCAGGGCGACATGAACATCAACAAAGACATGTACGGCGAGTACGAAGAGTGTCTCCAGTGCGGATTTTTCGTGGACGTCGATAAGAAGGAACCCCAGAAGTTCCCTAACTACCTGACGACAGACCGGAAGCCGGGTAGAAAGAAAAAGGTGGCCTAGCCGGTCTCCTGAGCTAAACGCGTCCCAGGTACTCATCGGCACGTGCCGCCGAAGTATCTTGTCATGCCTGGACAGTGCCACAGCCGGAGCGCGTATCCCCGTCTTATTCCCAATTCTGGGGAGCGCCGTTTCACTGGCATCCCTTGCGTTGTGTTACGGCGCCGACGATAATGTGCCACACCCACGGTCGGCTCTGACCGGCCTGCGATCGAGGTGATCGTTCTTGGCCACTCCAGTTGCCCGAGAGAAGACAGAGGACACCACCTGCCCCAAGTGCGGGCAACCGATGAGAAGAGAGTTCGACGGTGTGCGCAACCCGCCCATGCCCGGGGTTTTCTGGTTCTGCACCAACGCCGAGTGCGGGGACGGCGGCAGGAACAGGATTTACAGCGGCGGCTAGGGTTCGTACCTGAAAGCCGCATGAGACGCCGTTCCAATACCCAGTTCGTCCCTTCATCCCCCATCGTACCGTCGCCTGAGCACATCCAGCCACCGGTGTATAGCCACGATGAAGACGCGACGTGATACAGGCGCTAGGCGGGAGGACCGTAATGTCCGCAATTAAGGACGAGACGCTGGCCGAGATCGATACGGCCTGGAAGGCCTTGCAGGATACACTGGCCAGGGTTCCGAGAGGGTGGATAGAGGAACCCGGAGTCGTAGAGCGCTGGTCGGTCAAGGACCTGATTGGACATGTCACGACCTGGGAGAACGAGGCTATCAAGAGCCTCCGTGCCTACACGGCCCAGGGCGATGTCGAGGCCCTTGCCTGGCCGGACGTGGACGCCCTCAACGAACGGACCGTCGCCGCCAAGCGGAACAACGCGCTGACAGATATGAGGCTGGATTCCGACGAGACTCACCGGCGGCTGATACAACTCGTGAAAGCCTTGAGCCCTGATGAGTTCACAGTCCCTGAGATCGAAAACCGTATCCGCGTCGACACTTTCGCCCACTACGCCGAGCACACGGAGCACATCGCCCAGTGGCTTGAGAGGACTGATTAAGAACCTATCTCAAAGGGTAGGTGCTTACGCCCACGCGCCCGCCCTCATCGGTTTTTGTTCCTGGAGGCACATTCCCCAGACCTCTGCACTCTCCCGTCGAGGGTTTTGAGATAATTATTATGTACTCAACTCTTCCTACTCTATTTGACGTATACACGCATTATCAGTAAAATAGCCTTTATCTTGCGAAGATGGTCGTCTAACGGCCTCTTCGCCCCGTGGAGAGGCAATATATGCAGACGACTGTACCGGAGCCGCTCACGATCTCCATTACCAAAGATGCGGCAGACCATGTCCGCGACTTCGCGTCTCAGGCGGGTAAACCCCACGCCAACTTCCGCGTGGGCGTCAAAGGCGGCGGCTGCTCAGGCCTGACCTATGTCCTGGACCTGACAGACGAGCCCAACGAGGGCGACAAGACCATCGAGCAGCACGGCATGAAGCTGTTCGTTGACCGGAAGTCCTATATATTCCTGGCCGGAACGGTCCTGGAGTACTCGGGCGGACTGAACGGCAAGGGGTTCGTGTTCAACAATCCCAACGCCAAGACCACCTGCGGCTGCGGCACCTCCTTCAGCGTCTAGCCGGACTCTCGCGGAGACCCGTCCGGAAGGCCCGCCGCTCCCCACGGGGCGGCGGCCGTGCTTCACACAGCTTTTCCAACACACCATCGGAGCGAAACAATGCCCGCCAGCCCTATCCTGGACCTCCAACAAGAGGCCGGGGCCACCCTGGGAGAGAAACACGGATGGCAGCTTCCCAGCGTCTACTCGTCGGTCGCCGATGAGTATGAAGCGGCCCGCCGGGGCATGGGTCTGGTCGACCGTTCCCACGTGGGGAGACTCCGGCTCACCGGCGAAGACGGGCTGGACCTCCTCAACCGCCTGTCAACCAACGAACTGGCAGACTTTACCGTGGGCCAGGGACGGTCGACGGTGCTGACCTCCAACAAGGGCCGCATCCTGGACCATCTCCTGGTACTCAGGCGGTCCGACCACCTGCTAGTCATTACGTCGCCCGAGAACCGGCAGAAGGTGGCGGATTGGATCGATTTCTACACCTTCACCGAGGACGTGGCCGTCCAGGACGTGACCGAGGACACGGCGATGCTGGCGGTGATGGGCCCCGGTGCGGCCGGTCTGCTCGAGTCACTGGGTGTCAGCGATATCGGCACCCAGGACCGATACCAGTCCGTGTCCACGGCCATCGGCGACACCGAGACCGTGGTCGTCCGCACCGACTTCGCCGGCCCGCCGGCGTTCGAGCTGATCGTTCCCGCGCCAAACGGAACCCGACTGTGGCAGGAGTTACTGAAACAAGGAGCACCGGAGGGCCTGCGGCCTGTGGGCCTGGAGGCGCTGGAGATCGCCCGTGTCGAGAGCGGAGTGCCCCTCTACGGCAGAGAGATGAGCGAGGAGGTCAATCCTCTGGAGGCCAACCTCAAGGAGTCCATCAGTTTCAACAAGGGCTGCTACATAGGTCAGGAGGTCGTCGCCAGGCTGGACACCTACGAGAAGGTGCAGAGATACCTGGTGGGCTTGACATGGGACTCCGATGCCGTCCCTCCTCCGGGCACCGACCTGCTTGCGGACGGTAAAAAGGTGGGCAAAATCACCTCGGCCGTCATGTTACCGGAAGGTGGACGCGCCATCGGCCTGGGGTACGTGGCGAAGGCCCACGCCAGGCCCGGTGTGCGGCTGACGATAGCCACGCCCAGAGATGAAATTTCCGCGCTGGTCCGGGACCTGAATATCAGCCCGTAAGGGTCTGGCCCCCGTCCACCACTATCACCTGCCCCCGTATCATCTCGGCCTCCTCGGTGCAGAGGAAAGCCACGACCCGCGCGACGTCCTCCGGCGTCAGCCCCCTCCCAGCCGGGGTCTCCGCAGCGGCGGCCCGCATATCCTCGCGGTTGGGGAAGTGGTCCAACGCCCCGGTGTCGACGTATCCGCCCGACACGGCGTTGACCGAAATACCTCTGGGGGTCAGCTCCACGGCCAGGTATCGTGTCACCGCTTCCAGCGCCGCCTTGGACGTCCCCACCGAGAAGTAGTACGGGAGCACCCTCTGAGAGCCCTGGCTGGTGATGTTGACGATGCTGCCTCCGTTCGTCATCAGCCTGGCGGCCTCGATGGCGCAGAGCCAGGGCGCGCGGGCGTTGATCGCCATGGTCCAGTCCCAGTGTTTCTCAGTCAGTTCCGCGGCGGAACGCTGCACTCCGGAGGCGGCGTTGTTGACCAGTATGTCCAGCCGGCCGTAGCCGCTTTCGACCTCGGCGAACAGCTTTTTGATCTTTTCTGTATCGCCCAGGTGCGCCCGGATGCGCAGGCACCTCACCCCCAGGGCTTCGATCTCTTCCCGGGTCTCGGCGGCCACCCGGTGGTTGCGAAGGTAGTTGAAGGCGATGTCGGCGCCGCGCCGGGCGAACTCCAGGGCTATGGCCTTGCCGATGCCCCTGGAGCCGCCGGTGACCAGCGCTATCTTACCCTTGAACGACATTCACAACCGCCTGTTTTAGACTCATAAATATCCAAAGACTTGAATATCAAACCGGCCCCGTTGGCATCGTCACCTGCTGTCGCATTTCTACCCACCCGCCCCAAATTGTATTGGGGGGGTACCCCCAAGCCCTTACCAGGGGTGGTTCAACCCCCTCTGGACTCCCCCGTTACCGAAGAGGTTAGTAGAGTCGTGTAGCTACCCGGTACACCGCCGAACGCTAGAAGGCCGCTCAAGAGCCGGTCGCGGGCACCAGCAGCCCGACGTCCTCGTATATCTTCCGTAGCTGGGACCGTTGCTCCTCGGTGAACGGCAGCATCGGGGGCCGCGAGTGCCCACCCGGACGGCCCAGGAGGTTCATGGACTCTTTGATGGCGATGTAGCCGCTGCCCACCTTGAACAGGTCGTAGACCCGTACGATCTTGTAGTGCAGCTCCCTCGCTCGCTCCATGTCGCCCGAGACCGCGGCGGCGTACAACTCCACCGCCATGCGGCCGACGACCTGGGGCACCATAGCCACTGCGCCGATCGCTCCCACGGCCAGGGCCGGCAGCAGCAGGTCCTCAAGTCCCACGAAGACCTTGATCTCCTGCCCGCAGTACCTGACCAGTTCCGTGAGGTTGCGTACGTCCAGCGAGCTGTCCTTGATCGCCACCACGTTGTCCAGGCCCATCAGCTTCTCCACCGTTCGGGTCGTCAGAAACGTCCTCACGGCCCGAGGGCTGTTGTACAGCATTATGGGCAGGCCGCCCTCCTCGGCCACCCGGGTGTAGAACTCCACCAGCTCGCGCTCGTCCACGCCGATGTAGATGGGCGGCAGCACCATGGCGCCGGCGCACCCTACCTCGGCGGCGTACCTGTTCAGGCTAACCACGTCTTCGGTGCGGGTGGCCGACGTACCCGCCAGCACCGGCACCCTGCCCTGCGCCTGGTCCACTGCTATGGAGAAGACGCGCCGGCGCTCGTCGTCGGTCATCAGGAAGAACTCGCCGGTGCTGCCGGCCGAGATTACGCCGTGACATCCGGCCTCGATAACCAGGTCCACCACGCGGCGGTAGGCGTCCTCGTCGATGTGCCCCTCTCGGGTGAACGGGGTCACGATGACCGCGAACGAGCCGTGCCAGTCCACACCGTTCCCACCCATGGGGCTACCTCCCGGTTCAGATGGCGCCAGTATAGCCTCGGCCGAAGGGGACGGTCAATGAAGGAGGGTCGGCCAGAAAACCATTTGAAGCGCCAAGAAGGATCACCGAGACGCTTGGAGTCCAGCTATCGCTCGAAAGGGGATTTCGTTGACACCACCACCTAGTGTCCCGTCTTTGAAATACACTCACGAATTGCCATTGCGAGGCCCGACGAAGGCGGGCCGTGGAAATCTGGCTGTGGGATCCACCCCTCGTCCAGGTTGTTTCGTCGTCCTTCCCAAAAAAGGACTCCTCGCAATGACGGTGCGTTAGCCTGTTGTCGATCAGGTATTTAGAGCGCCAGGCCGCCGTCGATGCCGATGATCTGTCCGGTGATGTACCTGCCCCGCTCGCTGGCGAGGAAAGTGACCATGTGGGCTATGTCATCGACCTCGCCGAAGTGTCCACCGGGGATCAGGGACAGGATCTGGTCCTTTAGCTTCTGCGGCAACACGCCCACCGTATCGGTACTGATATAGCCCGGGGCGATCGTGTTGACGGTGATGTTACGGCTGGCAACCTCTTTGGCCAGTGCGATGGTGAATCCGTTCAGCCCGGCCTTGGAGGCAGCGTAGTTGACCTGCCCGGGATTGCCCCTCAACCCGACTATGGAGCCAATGCTGATTATCCGGCCCCACCTCTTACGCAGCATGTCCTTGAGCACAGCCCGGGTGCAATAGAAGGTGCCGTTGAGGTTGGTGTCCAGTACGTCGTCCCACTGCTCATCCGTCATCCTGACAAGCAGGTTGTCCTTGATGATGCCTGCGTTGTTCACCAGGATGTCCACACCGCCCCAGGTCTCATTGACCCTGTTCACCATGGCCGTCACCTGGTCGAGCCGGCCCACGTCCGCCTGTACGGCGAAGGCCTCCCCGCCCCGGCCCTCGATACACGTGACCAACTCCTGGGCGGTCTCGGCCGAGGTGTTGTAGTTGACGGCTACCTTCACTCCCATCTCGGAAAGGCCGAGCGCCGCCGCGCCTCCAATCCCCTTCGAAGCGCCGGTCACCAACGCGGCCTTGCCCTCTAACCCGGAATTTCCCAATCTCTCTCCTACCATGATCCGCGCAATGATTCACACAGTGCGACCATAAAAAAGAAATGGTACGAAAGGACTTGGGTGGCGTCAAGTAACTTGGGCCAGTGGTAGCTAGCAGGACAGTACGTCAGGTTGTCGGGAGGACCGTTCAGCTACAGGGCAGTGCCGGAGACGGTACGGCGTGACCGGTCGGCCCAACATCGGGACCGGAGGGCCTAAATCGCGAGGCCTCCGTCGATGCTGATCACCTGTCCCGTAATGTATCTGGCCCGTTCGCTGGCGAGAAACGCTACAAGGTGGGCGACGTCTTCCGCCTCGCCGAAGTGGCCCCCGGGTATCAGCGAGAGGACACGGTCTTTTATTTTTTGCGGCAGCACTTCCACCGTATCGGTGTTTATATAGCCCGGCGCCACGGCGTTTACGGTAATGTTCCTGTTGGCGACCTCTTTCGCCAACGCCTTGCTGAACCCATTGAGCCCCGCCTTGGAAGCGGCGTAGTTAGTCTGTCCGGGATTACCCCTCAGCCCCACGATGGAGCTGATACTGATGATCCTGCCCCACCGCCTTCGGACCATGTCCCGAATCACCGCCCGCGAACAGTAGAATGTTCCGGTCAGGTTTGTCGTCAATACCCGGTCCCACTGCTCGTCAGACATCCGAGCCAGCAGAGTGTCGTCGATAACACCGGCGTTGTTCACCAGGATGTCGATGCCTCCAAACAGGTCGGTCACCTCGGCCACCAGGCCTTTGACATTCTCCAGGTCTCTGACATCAAGCCTGCGTGCGATCGCCTGTACGCCCGTCTCGGTGGCTATTTCCTCGGCCGTCTGCTGGGCGGTTTCGTTGTCTATGTCCCCGATGACGACGTCGGCGCCGTCCCGTGCCAGGGCGAATGCCGATGCGCGTCCAATGCCCCTCGCAGCACCTGTGACGACCGCCACCTTGTTGCCTGAATCGGAGTCTGCCATCTTGTCTCCTCGCCGGCCCTTGCCGGGCGCCCAATAGCGTATCGACGCCTCGTGACTATTCCTCCGTCCTTGTACGAAGTTGTGCAAGCTCTTCATTGAGTTTGGGTATGAAGTCGCGCTCCACCAGCAGTTTGGCCGTACCGATGGCCCGCTGGACCGCACCAGCCCTGGCGCGGCCGTGGCCGACGATGCTGACTCCATTCACGCCGAAAAGCGGTCCTCCACCTTTGGCCTCGGGCTGGTTGTTCAGACCGTAGACCTCTCCGGCTATCTCCTCCACTTCGGACTCGGACAGCCTGTCTTTCAGCATGGTCCGCAGGTAGTCCGACAGGGCCTGGCCCAGCCCCTCGGTAAGTTTCATAACGACGTTGCCGACGAAGCCGTCGCACACGACGACCTCTGCCTTGCCCTGCATTATCTCGTTGGCCTCGACGTTACCGACGAAGTTAAGGCCGCTTCCTGCGAACAACTCCGAGGCCTCTTTGACCTGCCGGTTCCCCTTGCCGGCCTCGGCACCCACGCTAAGGATTCCGACCCTGGGCCGTTCGACGTCCCAGAACTGGCGGGCGAAAACATCGCCGATTACGCCGAAACTGAGCAGCTGGGCCGGGCGGCAGTCCACGTTGGTGCCCAGATCAATGACGACCGTGCGCGGGGCCAGGCCGAATATCGGTCCGCCCAGGGCCGGGCGGTCGATGCCGTCGATCATACCCAGGACCACCGCGGCGGCGGCCATGGCCGCTCCTGTAGACCCCATCGTTACGCACGCGTCGGCGTGGCCCTGCTTTACCATGCCGGTGGCGACTAGGACCGACGCCCGCGGTTTCTGGCGCAGCGCCAGCACCGGCTGCTCACCCTCCGAGATCGCGCCCTCCGAGGGTATGGCGGCGATGGGAAGCCGTGCGGTATTGTGCTTGGCCAGCTCGGTCTGGACCTTGTCCGGGTCTCCCACCAGCATGACCTGCACGTCGCCCTGCCGGGCGGCCAGTACCGCTCCCTCGACGATCTCGGCAGGAGCGTAATCGCCGCCCATGGCGTCGACAGCGACCCGTATAAGCTTATTCTCGTCCGTCACGTTTTGTCCTCAGTAGTGCTGACCTCAAAGAGAGACTACGACGGTGGCGTCGCCTGTGATGGCCGCTTCTCCGTCCTGCTTACGGACTCCCACCGCGCAGGTAACCTGACTTGCGCCTTCCTTCTCACTGACCGATTTTACCCGGCCGAAGGCGGTGATCTGGTCCCCCGGTAACACCGGCGCTTTGAACCTGATCTTCAGCCTCCCGCTCTCGAGCCAGTCCCCGTGGAAAGTGTGCGTCAGCATCTCTGAGAGAAACGCCGCTATCAACATACCATGGGCAATAGTGCCGTCGAACTGTGTCGTCGCGGCGAACTCGTGGTCAATGTGGATGGGGTTGAAGTCGCCGGCGGCCTCTGCGTACCTCTCAATCTGCTCTTGAGTCACGCGCTTTTCCACTGTGGGTAGGGTGTCGTCTTTTTGTATCTTCACTTTTACCCTTCGGTGTTAAGCGGGTACCATAATCGTGCTCTTGCCGTCCATCACCCTGCGACCTTTGGAGTCATCCACCTCGACTTCCACCACCATGAACCGCCACTCCCCTCTGACCGAGTTCTGGGTCAGGGTGGCCGTGCACTCCAGGCTCTCGCCCACCTCGATGGCCCGGCTGAAATCGAACTCCTGCCCGACATGCAGGGTCCCTCCGGGGATCTCCAGGGCGTTGATCACCCCTCGAAGGCTGAGGGCGGACACAGCCATAGGTGGGACCAGACCACGTCCCTTGCCCTCCGAATACAGCCGGGAGCGGTCGTCCACCGCGTCGACATATCGGGAAACCGTATCGGCGTCCAGGACATAGTTCTGGCCCGATATTTTTTGCCCGGGAATCAGCTTGGAGTAGTCTACACTCATAACGTCGCGTACCCTCAGAGGTCTGAACGATTATAAAGTGAAGCGGCCGCCAAATCAACGGAGAGGGGCCTAGACCTACTGTCGTAAGTCAGCGCGTGGAAGGACACGACATGCGTTACCGCTCATCCTGTCCGCCACCTTAATCG
>CAZEDC010000173.1:0-4366 GCA_964510985.1 uncultured Dehalococcoidia bacterium | reverse complement strand
GGGGGTTCGAGTCCCCCCATCTCCACCACCGCTCAACTGGAGAGCGTCCCGATTCCGCATCGGGAAGCTTGGAGGAGTCCCCCATCTCCACTTGACGGTGCAATAGGGAGGACCACGGGTCGCCTACCTTCTGGGCTGCTGGCAGTAGCTACCGGTACTGTGTATCGCAGTATCGCCCGGCCCTCCGAAACTTCAATCTCACTCACGAACGATTTGATGAACTGCCGTTGTTCGGCAAGAGTTCCTTCACTGTGCAGCGTCTGCAAGTCCTCGACCTGGCACCTTACGGCCTCAAAGGTCATCATGTCTCGTCTGAGGTGAGCATGCCCATCGGCCAAGTCAGCCCTGGACGTCTGGATCTGTTCCTGGCACTGTCGTAGGGCCTGAATCCGAGGCGCCCGGCCCTTCACAGCCAGCATCCCGGTTTCTAGAGCCTCGCAAGGTGTATCCAGCCGTTGATTGCCCCCTTGGCTTCGCGGTCGAGGGTTTCAGAGTGCGAGCTCTCTCGATGATTGGCGCCCTTGAGTTCCGCCTTCAGCAGTCTGGCGAGCTCATTGGGATGTTCGTCGTTCAATACGATATCTCGAATTGTTGCCAAACCAGACCTGCAGCCGTGTGAGGGACTTTGGCTCAGGCGGCCTCAACCACCGGCTGGTGGGTCCCGGGCCTGCGGTCGGTCTGCCTCGCGTAGGTTAGCGCCAGAGTCCGGTAGATGACATGGGCGAACTTTGTGAAGGGCAGGTACGTGAACAGCATGAAATAGAAGACCAGGTGGAACGCATAGAGTGGGTAAGCCCAATCTCTGAGGTCCGCGTACCTGGCAGCCTCCACTACGAATCCGGTTATGGTAAGTACGTAGAGAACACCGACGAAATACCAGTCAAAGTAGCGCCCTCTGCCGGCTTCATCCCGCCTGGTCAGCCGCCTCCACGATATCCACGTCAGGCCAAGAAAGAGCGCAATGCCACCCACGTTGCCTATGATCTTGACCGGGTCCGAGATGGGAAGGGACAGGTCTTTTCCGAGGAGGAGATAAATAAAGGACCCGGTGGTGGCGGCAAAAAGGAATAGGAAGCCATAGAAGATCGCCAGGTGGGCCCGGCCCCGGGGCTTGTTGACCTTGCACATCCTGAAGTAGGAGTGGGTAGCGACGTCCACCAGGGTGAGTAGCAGACTGATGATGAACCCTTTCTGTACCCGGGGAGCGTCCGCCCGCGATCGGTGAACCGCTTTCCAGAATCTTCGCGCCCCTATCCACGACACCGTCGCTGCGAAGCCCACCGCGATGGCAGAAAAGATGTCGATGTAGGTCGGCGAGATGAAGTCCCTGAAATGAATTTCGCCTGCGGGGTAGACCAGGCCGCCCTCGGGAATGATCACAGCGAAGAACACCAGGAAGAAGGTCAGGAGCACGGGTGGTATGAAGGCTAGCGGCAGGTATCTCAGGCTGCTGGTCGCTTTGACCAAGAACCTTGGAGCGGCGTAGTGCTCTATCTGGTAGGCCCGCACCGCGGCCATCAGATCACCGGGCCTGGCGTCGCGGGGGCAATAGGTGGAGCACTCGTTACACTGGTGGCACAGCCAGACGTCGGCGTCCTGGAGCAACTTGTCCTGGAGCCCCCACTGCGCCCAAACCATCTGCTGGCGGGGAAAGGCGCTCTCATACGGGGTTACAGGACACACGACAGAGCAGGTGCCGCATTGGTAGCACCGGGTCAGCTCGTTGGCTCCCAGACCGGAGATTCGCCGGACGAGATCGGGGTTCGGTGCTGTGAGGAGATTCTGGAGTTGCTTCATGGGGGTTGGCCGGTCAGAAACCTTTGTAAGGATTGGGGCCAATAGCTTTCATCTCCTCAACGAACTCGCCGATAAGGGCAGGGATCTTGTCATAGTCGGAGATCTCTATCTCGAGGGACTTCACACGCTCCGGCTCCAGCATCTGTCGTTCCAGGACCTCTTGCACGTTCGCCAGCCGCTTCTCGGCCAGCTCACTCCCCTGGATGAAATGACACTGGTAGTCTTCGCCGGACCTGCATCCCATCAGCAAGACCCCGTCGGTACCCTGGGAGAGGGCGTCCGTGATAAGTACGACATTGAGCGACCCCAGGCATCGCAGCGGTATGATCCTAACGCTGGCGTCATAGTCCAGTCGGTTGATACCGGCGATGTCGATGGCGGGATAGGCGTCGTTTTCGCAGACGAATGCGACGATGCGTGGCTTCGCGTCGTCATCCGGAAACTTGATAGCCCGAATCATCGACGAAAGCTGCTCGACGTTGTAGTCCTCGAAGGAGATGACCCGTACCGGACATGCGCCCATGCAGATGCCGCAGCGCCGGCATCTGCCGGGATTGAGCATCGGGTAGTCTTGCTCGTCTACTTCGATGGCGCCGAAGGGACACTCCTCAGTACACCGCCCACACTGGGTACAACCCTGAAGGCGGGTGGTCGGGAGTGAGAGGTCGCCGACTCGCGGGTGGACAGCGGCGCCTGACTTTAATAGTTCAATGCTTTGGATGGCTTTCAACGCCGCGCCGGTCGCGTCTTCGACGCTGGCCCCGGCGTCCATGGGCTCTCGGACGCAGCCCGCGGCGTAGATACCGGTCCTGCGTGTCTCGTAGGGAAAGCAGATGTAGTTGGAGTTGGCAAACCCATGCTTGCCGGTCGGCACGTCGCCTCCCTGCTTGTAGTCCAGGTGGAGGACCTCCTCATCGAGCGTCGTTGGGACCATCCCAGTCGCCAGGACCGCCACGTCCACCTGGAGTCGCAAGTCGCCGCCAATCAGGCTGTTTTCGATCTCCACCTCGACATTCCCGGCGTCATCCTGGGACAGCTGCGTCACGTCACCCTTGGTGAAATAAGTACGGCCGTTTTCCTGGACTTTTTGATAGAACAGCTCCCCATGGGCGGGCGTGATCATGTGCTCGTAGACAATGTAGGAAACCGCCTCAGGATTCAGCGTTCGGACGTACTCCGCCTGCTTCAGGGCGACCAGGTCGCCGACGCTCGAGCCGTACGAGAAAGACTCGTTGGTCCCGGAGCCCACCCGCTGGATGAAGGCAACGCTCGCGGCCAGCTTGCCGTCCGAGGGCCGGACGATGGCTCCGTTCCGCGCCATCTCCTCCATGGTCAGGCTGTTGACGACGTTGGAGTGCTTTCCGTAGCCCAGGTGTTTCAGGTGGGAAGGGTCGTAGGGTTTCCATCCGGTGGCCAGCACGATGGCGCCGGCCATGACAGAGACGGTGTTCCCGTCGTGGCGGACGACGGCCTCGAAAGCTCCGGGCTGGCCGGAGATACTTTCCACCTCCGCCGAGGTCATCACCCTGATCTTCGGGTCGTCCTTGGCTTGCCGAACCTTCGCTTCTGCGCCTATCGGTTCCAGCTCGCTGTAGGGCCATCGGGTGGGATACGCCTTATCGAAGCGCGGCATCCAACCGCCCAGATCCGGCTCCTTTTCAACGAGTACCACTTCCGACCCCGCGTCCGCCGCCTGGATGGCGGCCGTGAGCCCGCTGACGCCGCCACCGACGACCAGCACCGCTGTTTCGGCGTCCGTCACCTTCCGGGCGGGCGGCTCGCTCTTCAGGGTCCGGACCACACCCATACGGACGTAGTCTTCAGCCAGCGCCTGGGTCTCGTCGTCTTTGGGCCGTTTGCTCCAGGCGACCTGCTCGCGGGCGTTGACCCGTTCCACGCTTTTGACCTCGAGCGAATCTGTGGAGAAAACGTCCCAGTTGACCCGTTGCGAGCAAGCAACGATGACGACCTGGTCCGCGCCCGCCGCGGCCACATCCTTCCGAAGGAACTCGACACCTTCGGGCACGCATAGCGGCGTGTGAACCTTGGCGGGAACGCCGAACTCTTCGGCCGAGAGGTCGGCCAGCTTCTGAGCGTCGACGCTTTCGCCGATGCCACAGCCTGTGCACACGTAGGTGCGGATGTTCTCGGCCACGGCCTACTTCGCCTCCGCGGTCCGCGCGGCCTTCAATGCCGCGCCCGTTCCGTCCCTGACGGTGGAGACCACATCCATGGGCCTCTTGGCAACGCCGGCGACATGCACTCCACCCCCCGGGTTCTCCACGGCAAACCCGAACCCGTCGAACTCCAGCTCAAGACCCGGTATCCTCGTGTCGGCGGCGTTGGGGACCATCCCGGTGGCCAGGACCACCATGTCGACTGGCACACGCAATTTACGGCCGTTGACCATGTCGTCCGCCTCGACCGTCAGGTCGCCGGTCGCCGGGTCCTTCTCAATCTTGGCAACCTTGCCCTTCACGAGGGTCACTCCCTTGTCCCGCTCCACCTTCCTAAAGAAATCCTCGTACGAACCCGATGCGCGTACGTCGATGTAGAAGATGTGGACCTC
>CAZEDC010000172.1:0-13501 GCA_964510985.1 uncultured Dehalococcoidia bacterium | reverse complement strand
GACCGTAGCGAACAGAATCGCTGAGCCCGGTTCTGGTGCCTGAGAGTCACGGCGGTCCTGAGCGTTCATAGGAGTAAATAATTCAGCGCATGGGGGTCGAATCATGCCTGTTTTCGGCGGTTTGGGCAGATGGGTACTGTCCCTGGGACTGGTTGCGGGATTACTTGGGGTAACCTTCCTGGTTGTCTCAGCGTACTTTCCAGGCGATACCTACCTGACGAGGCTTCAGGCGGCCTATGTCGTGCTGTGGACAAATACCACCCAACAGCAGTTCACGGACATAATGCGTGAGAAACCCTGGACCTACTCCATCCCGGCGATTGGGGTAATATTCATTTCCGGGTGGCAACTACCTCGGAAATTTTGGGGCCGGGCGGTTTTCACATATATCGTCTTCGGAATAGGATTCGTGGGCGGACACGTCTTTTGGTAGTCAGCCTCCGCGCGTTCAGTTGGCGCGGATGGCCGTGGCGATGAGAGCGGCCCTAGCCCGTGACGTGTGCCGTCGCTTCCTTGAAGCGCCTGAGCGCGTCGATGTGTTGGCCTGCGGAGGAAAAACCGCCGCCCGCCGAGTTCACCGAGATGTGGGTCGCACCGGCCTCCTCCCACGCCGACATCTGTTGGACCCAGTCCTCCGTTGTTCCCTCCGCTATTGGCAACGACCCTTCGACGCCCACCTCCGGCGGGTCCCGTCCTTCGTCTTGCATGTGCTCGTGGAGCCTGGTGACAACTGGGCGGATGCCATCCAGTCCGACCGATGGGAACCACCCGTCGGCCCTTTTGGCGATTCGCCTCAGCACGCGGTCCGACGAGGGGGCGGACAAACCACCTACTGACCCTGGGCCTCCACCGATCCATATCGGGATGGGACGCTGGACCGGCATGGGATTGAGTCCGGCGTCGGTAATCTTGTGCCACTGTCCCTCGAAGGTTACGAGCTCCTGGGTCCAGAGGGCGCGCATAACGTCGATCTGCTCGTCACAACGCCGACCCCGGTTACCGAAGTCTTCGCCCAGGGCCTCGAACTCAACGTCGTTCCAGCCTACGCCGATGCCCAGCCGCAGCCGCCCGCCGCTCAAGACATCAACCTCTGCCGCCTGCTTCGCCACCAGCGCCGTCTGTCTCTGGGGGAGTATGACAATACTGGTAACCAGTTCCAGCTTCTGGGTGATTCCGGCCAGGTAGCCGAAGAGGACGAACGGCTCGTGCCATAGATCGGTGTGACCGTACGGGCCTTTCCAGTCCGGACGGCTGGCGACGTTGGCCCCGAGCACGTGTTCACCGGTCCTCAGGTGGTCGTAGCCCAGAGACTCCGTAGCCTGCACGTACTCCCGTACGGCTCCCAGGTCGGTACCCATGCCGCTTTCCCTTTGGGGGAGCGTAACCCCTATTCGCATTGCGTCCTCCTTTCGGAGTTCGGGCACAGACGAAGCCCGCCTACCCCGAACGCTCAAACACCTCTCGCCCCGTCAGAGCTGTGTACGCAGCCTCACCGTGTACAGGTCGTCTCGACGTATCTCTTCCGCTCGTCGCAGCAGATCGGCCTCGTCGTCGGCGACGGAGATAAGGCATCCGGACAGACCGTCCGCTCTCCCAGATGCCAGGAACATGAACTTCTCCACCGTCCGCTCCATCGGTACCACCTGACCATCTTCGACGATCTTGTTGAATTTCTCTCTCACAAATGCATGGGCGTTGGGCGACAGGACGGAGTCCGCCATGGCTGTGAGCACGAACCCCGGAGAGTAGGCCAGGACGCTGATACCGTACTCGTCCACCTCACGGGCGATCGTGTTTGTCATATGCGTGAGCGCCGCTTTGGAGGCCCCGTACTCCGAGCCATAGGGTGCAGGACGCCAGCCTGCGCCACTGGAGATGTTGATGATCCGCCCGCGACGCCGGGCAACCATGCCGGGCAGCACCGCTCGCGTATATAGAAACGGACCGAACAGATTTACCTCGATAACCCGCTTCCATTCGTCTAAGTCTACTTCCCATGCCGGTCCATTATGGCCAGAAACACCGGCGTTGTTCACCAACAGGTCCACCGGTCCGAGCTGCTCTTCGGTGGCTGAGACAGCGCTTTGCACGGCGCCTTTATCGCTCACGTCCCCTGGTATCGCGATCGCTCGACCGCCCGAGTCTTCGATCAGCCTCACAGTCTCTTCGAGTTGGTCAGCCGAGCGGGCGGTCACCGCTACGGCTGCACCCTCGGCCGCCATGGCCTGTGCGAAGGCCCGTCCCAGTCCTCTGCCTCCGCCGGTGACCAGCACGACCTGGCCGGTCAGTTCAGAGCTTTCGTGATTACTCAACGCCGACTCCTTCCTTCATCCCGACTCGTGTCTCCCACATCCATCGATAGGAGATCTGTCGGGGTACCTCTTGGATGGGAGCCATGTTAGTATCGCTCTGGAACGCAGTCAAGTTGCTCCGGACAGACGAAATGGAGGCAAGAATGATCCTGGTTCGACGCACCTACACCCCGCGGCCCGGCGGTGGAGGGCTTACCGGGCACCTCAAAGACCTCCAAAAAGCTACCGTCGATGCCGGCTTCCCGCCGCTTGCCGTCTACCGTAAGGTCCTCGGACCCCACGGCACCATGGTCACCGTACAGCGCTGGCCTTCATTGGCCGTCTACGACGAGTCCAGGGCCCGCGTACGTCAGACCGGGTCCATTACCGTGATCTTCAGCCGCATCTACCCCATCCTCGCCTCCACCCACGTGACCGAGGTCTACGAGGAGATCGACTGAAGGGCTGCACTCGTCAAGACTCCGTCCAGGTGCGTGTTAGAGTACGAGGCCCCGAAATCCACGGCCAATGTCATTGCGAGGCCCAACGAAGGAGGGCCGTGGCAATCTGGAGGAGGGGTGGCGGTCGGTGTCTGGGATGGGAGACCACCACCCCAGACCCTTCGCTGCGCTCGGGGGGGCAGAAGTCAAACTCTTTATGACCACTCACTTAATAGGCGGGGAGCGATAAAATGAAAAAAGATAGTCGTCTGCTTCGACGGAACATGGAACAAGCCTAAACGCGGTGAAAAGGCGACCAACGTCGCGGGGCTCTTCCGCTCCATACTGGGCGAGGACAGGCGAGGCATCCCGGAGGGTACACCGGCGCAGGCTCCCACGGTGCCGACCATCAAGTGGTATGACTATGGTGTGGGCACTGCATGGGGAGAAAAAATACGGGGCGGCGTCTTCGGCTACGGGCTTTCGTTCAATATCCGCGAAGGATACAAGTTCCTGGTGGACAATTACGAGGACGGGGACGAGATATACATCTTCGGGTTCAGCCGCGGGGCATACACGGCCAGAAGCCTGGCGGGACTGATACGAAAGATCGGCCTGTTAAAGAAAGAACACGCACCCCGGGACAACCCTGACCAGAACCCGCTGATCGTAACCGGTTATGAAATATACCGAGAGCGAGACAAGACCCCTGACACTCGGGCCGCCGATGAGTTCAAGGCGGCCTATAGCCGGCAAGACATCAGGATAAAATTCCTGGGGGTATGGGACACCGTCGGAGCCCTGGGGCTACCATTCGGCATCCTGGAAAACCTGAACGAGAGCCGGTACGCCTTCCACGACACGGGCCTGAGCGGGATAATCGAGAACGCCTACCACGCCGTCGCGGTTGACGAGCACCGCAAAGACTACGCCACGACGCTGTGGGACTCGCCCCCAAAAAACGGCCAGCACATGGAGCAGGTCTGGTTCGTCGGGGCGCACGCCGATGTCGGTGGAGGATCAAAAAAACTGGAGTTCTCGGACATCACCATGCGCTGGATGCAGGAAAAGGCTCAGCTGGATGGTCAGGGTCTGGAGTTCGATCCCGGTCGTATTCCCGACCCGGGCGATATATACCTCCGCACCAGGGATCTCGGACTCGTTCAAAGACTTCCTGCTGGGCGTTTACCGGCTCGTTCTCAAGCTTCTGGGAAAGGGCAGGTACTACAGGCCCATCAAACAGCTGACTCACGGAAACGAATCAGTCCACGAGACCGTCCTGAAGAAAATAGAGCGAGACTCCAGATACAATCCGAGGAATCCCGGCATGTAGCCCCGTGTGGACAAAGCGTGGCCCCGGCCCCCGTGCATCGGAGCACAGTAAAGAGGAAGTGCCTCAGCTTGGGCGGTTCGACCCCAGTCACCAGGACACCTTCACCCTGCGCTCGCCCGCACTCGGCGCCGCCTGACTATGAGGGCGGCGATGATCAGGCCCGCCACCAGCAGGATAGCTCCGCCGCCGGTGATGAACTCCAGGTTCGAATCGATGAAGTCCTCTATCTCATCGCCGAAGGCGAACAGCAGGCCGCCGATGATAAAGAAGCGTGCGCCCCTGCCCACCACCGACGCGATGACGAACGTTCGCAGGTTGAGGTCCAGCACACCGGCCGAGATGGCGAACACCTTGTACGGTATCGGAGTGAACGCCGCAACCAGGATTGCCCAGGCCCCGTACCGTTTAAACAGGCCCTCCACCGAATCGATCCTCTTACGGGAGGCGAATCGGTAGAGTAGGGGCCTGCCGACTCGGCGGCCCAGCCAGTGCCCAACCACGGCCCCGGCCACCGAGGATACGGTGGCTATCGCCGCCAGCCAGATCGCCGACGACGGATGGATGATCCCTATCCCGATGAGAAGGGTGTCCGGCGGAACAGGGAAAAAGATAGCCTCCGAAAACGATGTCAGCGCCAGGGCCAGTGCAGACCAGTCGCTGTCGGAAAACCCGACGATCCATTCTGACAGCTCTCCAAACAAGCTGGTTATCTCCTGGTAGTGTTGCTGAGCGGGCCCGCCCGGCTCATCGCTTCCGTTGTTTCGATGTCAACGGGAGAGGCCTGCCTCATCCAGCACCCGCTGCACGTTTCCGGGGTCCGGCCTTGTATCACCTGAGTCGATGCTCCGCACCATGGCCACCACCGCCGAGTTAACTGGAGTCGGGACTCCCAATTCCTCCCCAACCCGCACGATGTGTCCGTTCATCTGGTCGATCTCAGTATGGCGTCCCTTGGTCACGTCCTGGCCCATGGACGCCTTCCACTGCGAGGTCCCGGCGCCGTCCCGAAGCCGGGAGTCCAGCTCCTCGAACACGTCTCCCTTGTCTGCGTCCGCCCATACCTCGGCTTCCACGCCTCGGACCGGCTCTATATCGTAGCCGCTCGCCAGGCCCACCTGGACCGACTCCTTGGCGATGTGCACCTGGAGAAGACGGGCGGCTGGGAGTTCCCCCATCCCTCCGGAGCCGAGTCCGGCCATGGCGCCCACCGGGTTGGTCGACGCGTTGGTGGTGAGCTTGGACCAGCGCTCGCCCCATATGTTCGATGTCACCCTGGAGCTGTCTATACAGTCGAGAATTTCGGCCAACTCCTCTACCCTGCTTGTGATCCCTCCGTGCAGTTCACCGACTCTAAACACGTCGTGGCCCCGTTCGCGGCCCGGCTGGCCTCCTCGGCTCACGTGGCCGGGCTCCCAGAGTGCGACACCTATTGCTGACAGCACCAGCCCCACATGACGTGAAACGCCGACAATCGACGCGATCAAGACATCGTTCATGCAGTTCTGCGCACTCACCACAACCCCCGTAGCGCTCACCATCCCCTTGACGTAGTGGGCCGCCCACTCGGTCTCGTACGACTTGACCGAGATAAAGGCGACGTCGAATGGGTCCCGCACGGCCTGCCCATCCGACAGATGAAGGGCCTGGACCGGCACCGTAAAGTCGCCCTGAGTGCCCGATACCCGCAGGCCGTCGGTCCTCATGGTCTCCACGTGTTCTCCCCACGTGTCGATAAGCGTGACGTCATGACCCTCTCGGGTTAGGAACGCGCCCAGGTAGCTGCCGACCGCGCCCACGCCGAGTATCGCTATCCTTCCGACCATGATTCACTCCTGTCCAGACCTGTGCTTGGCTTCATAAGTTAGCGTACTGCCACATTGATGGCAAGGTAACGGTGCCACAATCGGCTGCCGTCGTCGATACAGCCGCCGACGAACGGAAGGACCGACGAAATAAGACGTACTGGGGGTAATCGCCGGGAACGGATGGGAAAAGGGTAGGGGATAAGCTCGATACGGCCTGGGGCCAACCGGCGGATATACAATCTAACAGGTGGAGCCCGCTCCCCCTGTCCCGATCATTCGGGGATCTTTCCGACCCCTCACCCTGACCCCCCCAGCCACCGTGATTGTCGGAAAACTCGATCCGGGCCTGTGCCGTTATTCGACCTCGAACTCGTAGTCCTGCCCATCAACCCGCGCCCGGACCTGCCGGCCCCTTCCGCTACCCGGCCCGTCGGTTACCTTGGGGAAGGCGATGGAGTCCCCCTCTTCGGTCCTTACTTCCACGGTCCCGTCGTCCATGAGGGCAGCGCTCTCATCCCCGGCGTCGTTGAGGTCTGGCTGTTTTCCATGGATGGAGGACAATACCTCGACTTGTTCGCGCAACAGGCGGTGGGACTCCTCGACAGTGACATTCTTGAACGTGATGGTATCCCCGGGCATCGCCTGCGACAGCCTCCCCAGGTCCGAGCTTACGACGGTCGCTATCTTGGCGTACCCTCCGGTTGTGCCTCGGTCCGCCAGCAAGATGATCGGGCGTCCGTCGCCCGGTATCTGGACGGCCCCGAATGGGATGCCGTCCGACACGATGTCCGGACCGTCGGCGCTTTCAATCGCGGGGCCTTCCAGCCTGTACCCCATACGGTCCGACTGTATAGAAACGGTGTATACAGACCCCAGAAACGTCTTTGTCCCGTCAGCGGTAAATGCTCGGTCCTGAGGTCCGAGAACCACTCTTATCTCGTGGTTGTGGCCGTACACAGGGGCCGAGAGGTGCTCGGGCAGTCCGCGCTCGACCGGCTCGAAGCCTGGCTCCAGCACCCGTAGCACGTCGCCGGCCTTCAGTGCCCGGCCCTCCAGTCCTCCCAGGGCCGCCTTGACGTAAGTGGAACGGCTCCCCATGATCACGGGCACGTCGATGCCGCCGGCTACTGCCAGGTACGAGCGCATCCCGTCGCTGGCTCCCTGGAAGCTCAGATCACAGTCCGCCGGCACCTTAACCGCCGTCCACCGTGGGATCGGTTCCCCGTCCAGTGCGGGAGACAGGTTCGCGCCGGTGATGGCGATCCAGGTCTCGGCCAGGAATCTCACTCGCGGGCCCAGGACCGTCATCTCCAGGCCGGCCGCTCCTTCGTCGTTGCCCAGCAGCAGGTTCCCGGTCTTCAGCGAGAACGTGTCCATCGCCCCCGAGACTGGCACGCCGAACCTCTGGTAGCCGTACCGCCCCAGGTCCTGAACCGTGGTCAGGAGGCCGGGTTCCTTGATCTCTAGCGTCTCGATGCTCATGGTGCGGCCTCTTTCACAACCTCGTACTCGCCGCTTTCAACCTGGCGCAGGATTTCCAGGTACTCCTCCTCCGATCCCACGGGTTGGAAACGGGCGTAGTCCCCGGCGGCCAGAAGCCCCGGCGGCTCCCGCAAAGAGTCGAACAGCCTCAACGGCGTCCGGCCGATCAGTTGCCATCCGCCGGGACTGTCCTGGGGGTACACCCCCGTTTGGCCCTCGGCAATCCCCACGGACCCGGCCGGAATCTTCGCCCTCGGGGTCTTCAGCCTTGGGGTGTGGAGAGACTCATCCAGGCCGCCCAGATATGGAAACCCCGGATTGAACCCTATCATGTAGACGATATATGCGGTGCCTGAATGGGTGCTGACCACCTCTTCCTCGCTGGTCCCGGCGTTCTGCGCCACGTACCCCAGGTCCGGCCCATACTCTCCACCGTACAGGGTAGGGAGGTTTACCACCACCGACTGCTCGACCGGCGTCTCCTCCAGGTCTTGTCCGACCTCCTCCAGGCGCGCCCTCAGCTCGGCATCGGACAGCGTGAGAGGGTCGTAGTAGACGAGCAGGGACCGGTAGGTCGGCATCAGGTCGTATATCCCGGTGATATCCGAGCTTTCGATGGCCAGTACCAGGTCCCTGACCTTCCGGTTGGTTTCGGGGTCGATGCCGTCCCCGAACTCCACGACCATTGCCTGGTCTCCGGCCGGTAAATACAACGGTTTATCGTACATGCGACCTCGCTCGCCGGTTCATCTTATCCGGGCCCTGTCAGGTTTGCGTTCCAATTTACAGCGTCTTTCGGGTCAGACCAGTTTCCAGGCAGGGACGATCTCGACCCCCGCGGCCGTCAGCTCCTCGTTGAGCGACCTGGCCATCTCCACTGCCCCGGGCGTATCGCCGTGGATGCACAGGCTGTCGGCCTTCACATCGATAGTCTCACCGGTGATGGCGGTGGCCTTGCCTTCGATCACCATCCTGAGGCTTCTCTTCACCACCTCGGCCCTGTCATGCAGGACAGAGCCCGGCTGCGACCTGGACACCAGTGTGCCATCGGCGTTCAGGGCCCGGTCCGCGAAAATCTCCCGCGCCACCCTGACGCCCATCTCCTCGGCGACAGCCACGCATCTGGAGCCCGCCAACGCCACCAGTACCATCTCCGGGTCCACCTCCAGCACCGCCTCGCAGATGGCCCGGGCCAGAGACTCGTCGTTGACCGCTCTGTTGTACATCCCTCCATGGGGCTTGACGTGCTGCAGTTTCTTGGTATTAGTAAACGCCTGGAGAGCGCCTATCTGGTAGACGATGTCGTTCCTCGCCTCCTCCGGAGTCACCGCCATGTTCCGCCGGCCGAACCCGGCGAGATCGGGAAAGCTGGGGTGCGCGCCCACCGCGACCCCATGCTCCTCGGCCATCTGGACCGTACGGCGCATCCACATGGGGTCCCCGGCGTGGAAACCGCAAGCGATGTTGGCCGAGCTGATGTACTTGATCACCTCCTCGTCCAGCCCCATCTTGTACATCCCAAAGCTCTCGCCCATATCGCAGTTTAGGTCTATCTTGATTGACATGGATGTGGCACTCCCGCCGTTGTGGCTAGCCGTTGCGGCTCCCCAATTATATCGACTCCACCGGTGCCATGCCAGAGGATTACCACGGACCGAGTCCTTGGCGGGGTCCGGCTCCCGGCAACATCGAACTCCTGGGTTTGAGCTTCTATACGGCGAAGCTCTAGCCTGTAGCTTCCCGTTATTGTACAATCACCTGCGCTGAGAATTCCGAGACCAGGTTGGGAGACCACGACATGGACGAGGCGCTAGCAGAAGAGGCTGCCATTCTGACAGGCATCGGTATCCTCACCGCCTTCAGCCTGCTGGTTCTGCTGATGGTGGTCATCTGGTTGGTTCGCCTGTCCACCATGCGTTTTATGGGCCCGGTGGAGCAGGCCGTGGCGGGCAAAGTCGCCCCCGCCGGATCAGAGATGCGACAGAAGGCCCGGGCGGCGGTCGTCGCGGTCACCGCTCTGTTAGACCGTCCTGATGCCGGTGAGCGGCCGGGCACAGGACACGACTAGCGCCCGTGTCCCGTGGGACGCCGGAGGCCCACACCCCTTTGAGTCCTGGCAGACTGCGCCCTTGGCTACCAGCGCCGTCGATACCGAAGTAACCCCATCCTCGCCGGTGGATTGCCGATGAGTGAGGTACCTTGTCAGAGTTCCTGGAATTTCTACGCTCAACCGGGCTGAACAACATAGACTGGCGCAACGCGATTATGATCGGCATTGGGCTGGTCTTCATCTTTCTGGCCATCAGCAGGGGCCTTGAGCCTTACGAACTCCTTCCCATAGGCCTGGGAATCATCATCGTCAACCTCGTTCCGTTCACCGGGTTCACAAAGTTCGTTACCGGTGCGAATGACGCTCAGGTCTCGGGCCTCTTCGGCATCGTCTTTCACTACGGGCTCTCCTTCTGGAACATCCTGCCCCCCATTATCTTCCTTGGATTGGGGGCGATGACCGACTTCGGGCCCATAATCGCCAATCCCAAGATGCTGCTGCTCGGAGCGGCGGCCCAGGTCGGGATATTCGTCGCATTCTGGGGCGCACTGGCCACAGGCCTTTTCTCGTTGCCTGAGGCGGCCGCCATCGGTATCATAGGCGGCGCCGACGGGCCCACCACCATCTTCCTCTCTGCCCGTCTCGCCCCTGAACTGCTGGGAATCACGGCTGTGATCGCTTACTCCTACATGGCCACTATAGCGTTCATTCAGCCTCCGCTCATGCGCCTCCTGACGACAAAACGGGAGCGAGAGATAGAGATGAAGCCGCTTCGACAGGTGCCCCGCATCGAGAAGCTCCTGTTCCCCTCCATCGCGATGATCTTAATCATACTCGTGGTCCCTCTCGCCGCTCCGCTCATCGCCATGTTCATGATCGGCAACCTGTTCAGGGAAAGCGGCGTCGTGCCCCGGCTGACCGCCGCGGCTTCCAACGAGATTCTCAACATCGCCACCATCTTTCTAATGATCACAGTCGGGACTCAGCTGACCGCGGAGAGGGTCTTTGATACAGACACGCTGGTTATCCTCGGCCTCGGACTCGTCGCCTTCTCCTGCGGCACCATCGGCGGTCTGCTGTTTGCCAAGCTGATGAATCTCGTATCCAGGGAGAAGATCAACCCCTTAATTGGCTCGGCCGGGGTCTCGGCGGTGCCGATGGCCGCGCGCATCTCCCACCACGTCGGTCAGGAGGCCAATCCACGGAATTACCTCCTGGGCCACGCCATGGGCCCCAACGTGGCTGGAGTAATCGGCTCCGCCGTAGTTGCCGGGGTATTCATCGCCCTGATATAGCAGGCATCGTTAGCGGGGGCTTCGGCGGGGCATACTGTTATCGGATAAATGAGTGGCAGAGCTTCATCATGTCATTCTGAGCGGAGCGAAGAATCTGGGGTGGCCGGGCGCGTTGAAATCCACAAACGTGTACCGTTAAATACGAATCAAAAGATACATGCTCATGTCCAAGAAGCTACAAGTAAGAATCGGCGACCACTGGTACTCTGTCGAGGTCCAGGACCTGGATTCCGACCCCGTCCAGGTACTGGTCGATGGGGAGCTGGTCGAAGTGGACCTTGGACGGATCCCCAACGGGGACCCGCCTGGTACACCCGCGGCCATAGACCCCGTTGACGGGCCGGCGGAGCCGACGCCTTCGCCGGCCAGGGCGCCCGCCGTCGTCAAGGTATTCCACTCCCCCATGCCGGGCGTCATAATGTCCGTGTCCGTCAAAGAAGGAGACCAGGTGGTCACCGGCGACGAGATCTGCGTGCTCGAAGCCATGAAAATGCAACAGAGCCTGCGGGCAGAATGGTCCGGCATAGTCAGGACGGTCCACGTTCAGCCGGGCCGGCAGGTCCTCGATGGAGACCCCATCATCGAGCTGGAGTAACCCGGGGGCCAAATCTGTCCGCAAGAGACCCTTTTTCCTTTTGACCTGCTTCCGCGACGCGTGGTAGATTGGTGCGACTGGTTGGCTGTGCTCCACTGTGTGCCCAGCCCTGCGCTAGGGAACGGCTCTACTGGCAGTCGCCGATAAGGAGGTCCCTGGTCGTGCAATCGACCATGAACAGCTTCCGCATAGCTTTGCAGCGTATGTACCGCGCCGCTTGGCTCGACAGAAAACTGTACGAGGAGGTTTCCGCCAACGCAGGGGCCACTCGACAGGCCTACGTCGTCGTCTTTCTCGTTGCCCTGGCCACGGGAATAGGCACCATAGACGACGTCGGCGCCGCGCGGCTCCCCCTGGTAGTAATTATTGGGATGGCGTCCTGGGTTGTCTGGGTCAGCTTCACTTGGACACACGACCTTCGGCGTGTAAAATAGGATGTGGCCGATCGTACCCTGGCAACGCCTATGAAGTGTCGTGAGAGGGTGTAGGGAGACGATACCCGGGGCAATCAGGCGGTTCGGCGCCATTCAGGCCAACGTAGCTCAGCGGTAGAGCAGCGGTTTCGTAAGCCGACTCGGGCTGTGTCCCACCATTCCCCGCCGTCTCTGTGCAGCCTTGTAGACTAACTCCCTGACAGTCTCCGTTCCCCGTCATACCCCAAGATTCCCCGTCGTTGGTGTCAATAGTGGTGTCATTTGTTGGCAAGTGGACACCCGCCCCCTTCTGAAAAGCAATTCCTTTTCTTGTACCGGTGGGCGTGGAGTTGACTGTGTTAGTGTGATGAACTCAAAACATTTATCAGCTAGCAGGTGGGTAGCGAGGATGCTGTTAAGGCTTATAAGGCTGTTGTGGGGTATGAGAAATGTTAATGCGGATCACTATTGTCATCTGGTAGGCCTCTCATGAAGGCGATTAGAGCCTTTAGCTCTTTAGCATTGATACTGTCAAGAACGTTGTGGACGGTTTCCGTTTGGAGCACCTGTTCGAGTGTAGCTGCGCTCCCGTCGTGGAAATAGGGTGCAGTTAACCAAAGGCCAATCAGTGAAGGTGTATCAAAACTCGTCCCTCGACCATGCGAATTCTTCTCAAGGCTTGGGTCTCCTGTACCCACATCGTGGAGCTCATGGTCAGTGTATAGAGGTGGGATATGACACGACTTGCATCCCAAGTTCTCAAATACTGATTCCCCGATATTGATCTCTGCGAGGTTAACTCTGAAAGGTGAATCAAGTACCTCGATAGTGCCAAGGTAAGCTGCGAGAGCATCCAGTTCATGTGATACTCCTGCATTTGGCTTTCCGAGCGTGTCATGTGGGGAACCAGCTATCAGGCCAGTCCCAAATTGGATGTCTCTTATTGTGACTTCCACGTCTTGAAGTTCATCTAAGTCTCCAGACCAGTGCATCGGGAGTGTCTGACGTATGCCGAACAGAGCAGGAGTATTCCTGGGGCCGTCCGGAAACCCCACCCAGGTTCTTCCGTCCATCATCCCATCGAAATGACAGGTGGCACAGGAGATCCAGTGGTCGGTGGTGAGAGAGGGTGAGGCCGCTGAGTTGAATATCTTCTTCCCTTCTAGCAAAGTCGCTGACAGGGGTATGTTTGTGACGGTTACGAGATTCGTGACGGTGAGAGTGGCAGTGTCTATCACGGATAAGTTCCCATCCAACACGTTATTGACGTAGACACGAGAGCCGTCCGGTGAAACTGCTATGCCTCGTGGGTTCGAACCTACCGGAATGTGTGCTAGTCCTCGGTTGGTATTTAGGTCTATGACTGAAATATCATCGCTACCAGCATTGGCCACATAGAGTGTTTCTTCGTCAGGTGACAGTGCTACTGAGAAAGGCATATTGACGGGCTCGTCTGCCGTATCCAACGTAATCCTTTTTCGAGGAAGCAACGCCAGGTTGTCCATGTCCAGCAAATTAACAACGGGGAATACCGTGGTATCGAAAAGCCTTGCGGTATTGCCGACATTGAAACGGGTTTGGGGGATATATGCCAAAGAGCCGTCTACACTCATAATGACAAACTGCGAAAGGTTGGTATCTGTTCCCGTAGATGCCGTTCCACGTACGGTGGCTGTCGGTCGGTCAATAACAGTGACCCGTCCGGTGAAAAAATGGGTCACCAACAGGCGGTCGCCATCCCGGCTCAGCGCCAAGCCTGATGGGAAAGTATCGACCGGGATACGAGTCAACAGCTCC
>CAZEDC010000171.1:0-9964 GCA_964510985.1 uncultured Dehalococcoidia bacterium | reverse complement strand
GTTTGCCGAGGAACTTAGCGGCGTCGCTCATACGCTGGGGTCCCAGGAAGATGAAGGCGATCAGGAACACGATGATGAGTTCCAGTGTCCCCATCCCTCCGATGTTCATGGTCGCGAGACCTCCGGTTTAAATTTCGGCGGGCGCTCCCTGAGCGGGCAGTCGTCGCACTGGGCCGGTACCCGCCAGTCCGGCTTGAGAGACACCGGTGTCCCCAGGGCCTCGAGAAGCTCCACGACCTCGCACAGGGGCAGGCCAACCACGTTAAGATAGCAGCCTCTGACCTTATGGGCCGGGCGGAAGGTCTCGTCCTGAATCCCGTATGCGCCGGCCTTGTCCATCGGTTCGCCCGAGGCGACGTAGGCCGCCATCTCGCTCCGGGAGTAGTTTCGCATCTCCACTTCGGTGCTCTTGCACGCCGAGACCGACCGCCCCGATTCTCTGTCTATCGCGGTCGCACCGGATACCACCCTGTGGACCCGTCCCCTGAGTCTCTGGAGCATCACGGCCGCCTCTGCTCCCGTGGCCGGCTTTCCCATGACCTCGCCGTCCAGCACCACGGCCGTATCCGCACCCAGCACGATGGCCGGGCCGGTCCCATCGGACGCCTGGTTCGCCTTCTCAGAGGACAGTCTGACCACGAACTCCTCGGGGGTTTCGCCGGGAAGGGGAGGACCCTCCTCGCCGTTGGAGTCGACCACATCAAACCGGATGTCCAGTGCCCTCATAAGCTCTCGCCTGCGGGGAGAGCTGGAGGCCAGGACAACGTGTCTGGTCCGCCTTGTCTTATGGTCGGTCGTGGTGGATTCCATCCGAATGTTCTCGTGCGCGATATACGCCACCCCGGCCGGGCTTGTCGCCCTGTCCCTCGGGGCCGCTGCATCGCTCATCGCATTACTCGTATTTTACACCATCAGGCTTTGTTGGCATCATACTTTTGATCCCGCCTACCCGCCCCTTTATGTACCCGATCAATATTGATTTAACACACCGTCATGCTGAGGAGCGGAGCGACGAAGTATCTGGGGGTGGGCGGCGGTCGGTTTCTGGGATGGGACACCACCACCCCAGACCCTTCGCTGCGCTCAGGGTGACAGATGTCAAACTCTTTATGACCAATTACTTAGTTGTATTTGCCCCAATCTCGTCACCGACTTGTCGGGGCAGGCGAGGAAACCCTCTCCGGCCACCCCGTTTCCGAAGAGGTCAACAGGGCCACTCCATCTTCGGGCCCGTCCGGCGGAAGAGTCCGGCTTTAGAGTGCGGCTTTAGAGTGCGGCACAGCCACGGGACGGCACCGAATAGCAGGAGGGTTCACAGCAGGTTACCGGGTACAGGTCAGTGTGGCCACGCATTCCAGGTGATAAGTCTGAGGAAACATGTCCACCGGCTCCACCGTTTCGACGGTGAATCCCGCCTCGGCCAATGTGTGCAGGTCCCTGGCCAGCGACTCGGGCTCGCAGGACACGTATACGACCCGTCCAGGCGGACGTCGGACCAGCGCGTCCAGGGTGGCGGGCCGGCAGCCCACGCGCGGGGGGTCGAGTATCACGGCGTCGGGTTTCTCGTCCAGGGCGTCCAGTACCTCCTCGGTCTTCCCTTCGATGAAGTCCAGGTTCTCCAGGCCGATCGTGTTGACCGCGGCGTCATTCACCGCCGCCGCCGACTCCTCGATGGCGACCACTCGCCGTACGGCCGGGGCGTACGCAACGGCGAAGGTGCCCACGCCAGCGTAGGCGTCCACCAGCAGCTCGCCGCCCGCGAGTTCCAGCCTGGCGCGCACCAGCTCGATTAGTCGCTCGGTCTGTTTTGTGTTCACCTGGAAGAACGACGGAGATGCGACCCGGAAGGTCCTGTCCAGCAGCCTCTCCCGGTAGTGCGTCTGCCCGGTAAGCAGCGGTATGTCTTCGCTATGCAGCGTGGGCTGGACCAGGAATTCCGACGTGTTCACCCCGTACCTGATGGATAGCTGGGTGGTCTCCCGGCACCTGCCCTGGAGCCGGTGCATGATACCGTTGACCCCCGGGGCCATCAGCATGCACTCGTCGATTCTGACGAACCTGCGGGTTATCCGGTTCACAAAACCCAGCCACCCCTCTCCGCGTATCGTGAACCGTCCATGATTGCGGTAGTTGAACTGCTCCGGTCCGGGGACGGTCGGAGAGACGGGGACATCCCTGAGCGTATCGTACCGGTCCAGTTGCTCCCGCACCGCATCGCGTTTGAGGTCGAGCTGGTGGGAGTACTCGATGTGCTGCCACTGGCAGCCGCTGCACGGACCGAAATACGGGCAGGGCGGTGATACGCGGTAAGGCGACGGGGTCAGCACTTCAATGACCCGCGCCGAAACAATCTTTTGTCGTCGCCGCCGGAACCGAAAGACCTCGGCCACCACCTCCTCGCCGGGTATGCCGCCAAAGACGTTGACCGTCTCCTCGTCGAGATGGGCTAAAGTGTCGCCCCGTGGCCACATCTCCTCCAGGGTCAATCGGGCCGTCTCCCGCTCTTGCTCGACGTCCATCAGTAGCTCAGGTCGCGACGCTCGAACACGACCAGGGCCAGGGCGATGGCTGCCGCGGCCACCAAAAGTTGGACTGCCAAACCCACCCAGTCGATCGATGTTTCGAGCAGTATATCGAGGGTGTTGATGTGGTGGAACAGGGAAAGGTTCTCCAACCACTGGAAATCGCCCATCAGGGGCCCAAACATGTTGAGGAGGTACATCACCGCGGTGATAACGCCGGCGACGGCCAGCGACCGTCGGGGGTCCAGGTACACGCAGGATACGACGGCGCAGCAACCGCCCACGGACAGGAGCAATGGCAGGATCATCAGGTGGGCCAGGACCAGCTTGTGCAGATCGATACTGGCACCGACCAGGGCCAGCCCAATCACCGTTCCTATCCAGGACACGGCTAGCAGCACTCCCACGATGGAGACGAAGGTCGCCAACTTGGACAGGAGCAACCTGTGCCGGGCCAACGGCTGGGCCAGGAGCAGATCCAGCGTGCGCCGCTCAGCCTCTCTCGACACGATGCCTCCGCAGTAGAAGACGGCGTAGATGGCCAGCATCAACGGCAGCCAGCTAAGGTACTCGGTATTGAAATAGACTCGCACGTCGTAGATGCCGCCGGCGAAGGCGTCGAACTCGAGGTCCGCGGTCCCGATGATCTGCTTCATCCCTTCGGGCAGGCTTTCCATGGTTTCCTGCATCGCGGAGATGTCTTTGATCGAATCATAGAAGTAGGTCACCATCAGCGAGTACAGGAGCAGGATGACCGCCCAGGTGATGATGGCGGTGCGGCTCAGTTTGAGTGCGCTAAGATACAGGGTCGGGCTCATGTTCCGGTTCTCCGGCGTAGTATCCCATGAAGGTCTCTTCGAGCGTAGCCTTGGGGAACACGAAGTCCTCCACCGGCAGTCTGGCCAAGTGGGCCAGCAGCTTGCGCAGGTCGCCCTTGACGGCCAGCTCGGCGCTCCGTCCCTGGACCCTGATCACCTCGATTCCGTCGATGGACAGGTCCTCCGGCTGCACGTCGCGGGTCAGAACAAGCTCCAGCTTCCGCACCTTCTTGCGTTTCAGCTCCGCCACGTCCTCCACGTCCACCAGCAGCCCGTCTCGTACAATCCCGATGCGGTCGCAGATCCGCTCCACCTCGTTCAACCTGTGAGAGGAGAGAAATACCGTTTTCCCTCTCTCCTTCTCCTCCTCCATCAGGTTGTAGAACTGCTGCTGCATCAGCGGGTCCAGTCCGACGGTCGGCTCGTCCAGGATCAGCAGGTCGGGATCGTGGGCCAGGGCCTGGACAATGGCAAGCTTCTGTTTCATTCCCCGCGAGTAGGTCCGAATAGGGCGGTCCAGGTCGTCCTCCAGCTCTAGCCGCCGGGCCACCTCGTCCGTTCGGGAGCCATCCCGGTGAAGGCTGGCCAGCAGGTGGAGGAGTTCCGTGCCTTTCATGGACTCGAAAAATGCCACCTCGCCGGCGATGTAGCCGATGCGCTGCCTGACCTCCAGCGATCGGGTCCTGACGTCCAACCCCAGGACCTCGGCGCGTCCGCTGGTGGGGCGCAGCAGGTCCAGCAGCAGTCTGATGGTCGTTGTTTTGCCCGCACCATTGGGGCCGAGGAACCCGAAGATCTCCCCAGCTTGCACGGTGAGGTCCAGGTCCTCGATGCCCCGGTGAGTCCCGTAGTACTTGGTCAGGCCGAAGGTCTGTATCGAGGCTTCCATCAGCGGTCACCGGTGCGGAGAGAAGGCGTGACCCGGCACCGGCTTGCGTGGGGCGGATGGACGTGGAATAGGATGGGCAGGGCCGCCGGGACTATCCTGGGCACGCCGGTGGGGATCATCGCGTTGATTTGGGCACCCTTCAAGTAAGGCGACCTCATTATTTTTACTATAGCATAGACGGCGTTAATCCGGCGTCGTACCCGCGTGGCGGCGAGCGGTGGAGGCCGAGTGACGTACACCGATAGGGACGTGGGCCCGCAGGTTCTGGTATCATTTCAGGTGGACTATAGGCTATCCCAAGAACCAAGGTGACTTTTTCCCACCCACCCACCCGCAAAGGTTTTTGATATCTGGGGGGTTCCCCCAGACCCCCAACCAGAGGGGGAATTCCCCCTCTGGACTCCCCCCTTCAAGTAATCTGGGATGAGTTCTAGTTACCGGAGGTAGAATGGCAGCGCAGAGAAAACTCCCCGGATGGCTCAAGGTCAAGATGCCCGGAGGCGCTAACTATATCGAGCTAAAGGGGCTCCTCCGTAGAGAGGCGCTCCATACCGTGTGTGAAGAGGCCCATTGCCCCAACATCGGCGAGTGTTGGGACCGTCGCACCGCCACCTTTATGATCCTGGGCGACATCTGCACCCGGGCCTGCTCCTACTGTGCCGTAACGACGGGCTCCCCGACCGGACTGGACCTCCAGGAGCCGGTGCGTCTGGCCGAGACCGTCGAGCGTTTGGGACTCCGGTACGCGGTGATAACCTCGGTGAACCGGGACGACCTCCCCGACGGCGGGGCCTTCATCTTCGCCCAGTGCGTAGTCCAGGTACGCAAGCGCCTCCCCGACTGCAAGGTCGAGGTGCTGATCCCGGACTTCTGCGACGACTGGGCCGCCCTGGCCACCGTGATGGACGCACGGCCCGATACGCTGAACCATAACATCGAGACGGTGCGCCGTGTGTTCCGTGCGGTCCGCCCCAAGGGCGACTACGACCAGTCGCTGGAGCTACTGGCCCGGGCCAGGTCCCTTGTGCCGGACGGCGTCACCAAGTCGGGCATGATGGTGGGCCTCGGCGAGACCTGGGACGAGGTCATCGAGACCATGCGCGACCTGCGCTCTGTGGACTGCGAGCTACTGACCATAGGCCAGTACCTCCGGCCATCCCAGAAGCACGCCCCCATCGCCAGATGGTACACACCTGAGGAGTTCGAGGAGCTGCGAAGGGAGGGCGAGGCCCTTGGCTTCAGGAACGTGGCGTCCGGCCCGCTGGTGCGCAGCTCCTACCACGCCGACGAGCAGCACCGGGCGGCCAGCAAGGTGACTGCGTAGTATCTGCTTACGAAGTAGCGGATAACAATACTCCGCTCGTGGTGAGCTTGTCGAACCATACGAGCGGAGTGAGGAGCCCCGCTAATGTCCTTCGACAGTGCTCAGGATGAGCGGGACTTAGAACGTGGCGTGTTTGCGCAGATTTTCAACGGTAGGCATATACAAGTTACGGTTGAACGTTGTGTGCCGGCCGGGGGTCCGGGCTGAGGTCTGTCGAAAGCGGGCAGGGGAGTACCGGGCCGCTAGTCTGAAGACGGCAGCTTCCGGGGCTGCTGTACCACCATCTCGGCGTCGTGACACATGATCGAGCCCTCACCGGCCTTGGTGCAGAGCACCGTGGATCCGCAGGCCTCGCATTGGTATCGTCTTCCTAGCTGATTAGCCATTTACGTATTAAACTCCGCGTAGATTTCTTCGAATGGATAGAGAAGACCGGCGCTGCGACGCGAATCTTCTCAGGTGTCAACTCTTCCTGGGCATCGGCTCGCCACAACACGTAATGGAGCCTTCACCGCCCTTGGTCACCACGAACTCCGAGCCGCACTTGGAGCAAAGATATCGTTTTCCCGTCTCGTTGGCCAAATCAAACTACCTCACTGACGACCGAGTGAATCGATTATAGCCCTGGGGTTGTAGAGCGTCAACGAGCTACAGGTCATTGATCGCCGGACATGACTTCCCGCAGCCTCCGGGTCAACACCTCGGTCCTTGTCTGGCCCAGGTTGAGGGGGTGGACCACCAGTGTGTCCTCGGCCAGCAGCCTCTCGTTGACGAAGATGCCGGGGGTGCCCGATTTCAATCGCTGGCTGAACTCGAAACCGGACATGCCCAGGGTCTCGGTGTCCAGGACCAGATGCAAGAGAGGATAGCCCTCCTCTAGGGGAACGATGACGCGCGGCTCCACCGGCAGGCCGCTGAGGCCGTCGGCGATGAACTCCAGGTGTCCCCGCTGCTCCTCGTAGCTGGGCCCGTACCCGCCCTCGGAGAACAGCTTCAGCGCCGTCAGCAGTCCGACCACCTCCTCTTTGGAGACCTTGAATCCCCGGCCGATGCCGTGGTGCGGGATGCCTGCGAGGCTGCCCTTTGGTATGAAGTCCTCGGGGGGCTCCCAGATGTCGAATTGCTCGTCCATGTCCAGTTGCTGAAGGGCCGCCGACGCGATGTACTCCTTGCGTCCGCACAGGATACCGCTGGACTGGGGACCTCTCATGGCCTTGCCCCCGCTGATGGCCACCAGGTCGGCCCCGGCCTCCACGAAGGCGCGCAGGTTCGAAATAGGCGGGAGCTGCCCCGCCGCGTCCACCAGGACCGGCAGCTCATGGGCCTGGGCGACCTCGATGACCTGCTCGAGTGGAGGCTGGCTGTCCTGTGTGGCGGTGTAGGCGATGCCGGCGGTCTTGTCGGTGACGGCGGCCTCGTACTCCCAAGCCTCGGTGCGCCTGACGCCGGCCCCCGAACGCTGCTCGTCCATCCCCACCTCGACCAGCCGGGCTCCCGCCAACCGTATGGCATGGTCGTAGCCGCTGCGGTGCTCCCGGGAGATAATGAACTGGTTTCGCATACCACGGGTACGGGGCAACTGGTCCATAAGTGCGGGGTCCATACCGACCATGATGGCCGCCGCACCCAGGGTCAGGGCCGCCGATGCACCGGCCGTCACGTACCCGGCCTCGGCCCCGGTCACCTTTGAGATGTACCTGCTGGCTGCGGCCTGCAGCTCCGTCATCGACACCGAGTCGGCGGCCGCCTCGGCCATGGCATCCACGACCTCCGGCGGCATCAGGGCGCCGCCCACACGCGTGGAAGTGCCCGATACGCTGATGATTGTCCGTACACCAAACTCCTCGTACACACCCATTTCTCTCGGCTCCTTCTCTGTTTCAGGTAAGACCTAGCTTTGTTGATATCATAATTTTAATCCCACCCACAGATATGAGTATCGTCCCGCAAAACCGGGGTGGGACCCTCGTTGGTTCCGTTCGTTGCGCCCAACCACCCCAGAATGACACATGAGGGTCGACAGGGCCGGCGGTAGGGGCAGGTTTCAAACCTGCCCCTACCTATGCTGTCGCAGGGCGGGAGGATCGGCCTGATTGGTGGCCATTGTACTGGATGGACGGGGCTCATGTTGGAGCCGTCTATTGTGCCCAGCCACCCCGGATTCTTCGCTCCACTCAGAATGACATGATGGCGAGCAGTCAACATTGTTGTCGATATCCTTGGATACCCACTGGACACTGCCGTTACAGAGGAAGTCGACAGCGCCGCAAAACCCCTAACCACGGGCCGCCTCGAGGACCGCCTGGGCGGCCTCGTAGTCCCTACGCCCTCCCTTTTTCACCGGTGGTACCAGGTAGATGGAACTGAGTCTGGCGTCGGCGAACTCTTGGATAACCTGTAGAGCGATGTCCCGTCCCGACCTGCCCCTGTCCAGGTCTACCGTCACCCAGTCCGGCAACCGGCCGAACACGAGGCTGTCCGGGGCCATTACCTGGACCCCGTGGAAGATGGGCGGCGATATTTTCTCTCCGGTCAGCTCTTCGTACCGGTCCAGAAATTGCCTGGGACGGACCGTATCAAAGGTGGGTTGGGAGAGGAAGAAGCGGGCCCCGGCCTCCACCTTGCGCCGGGTCAGCGCCACCTCGCGGTCGAGCGGCCGGCCCAGGTCGAGGGCCGCCCCGGCGCAGAAGTCGGTGGCCGCCCGTAGCTTGAGACCCTTGAAATCCACGCCGCGGTTCATATCGCCGATGGAGCGCAGCAGCTCTGTCGGCCTCAGGTCATCGACTTCCCTCACCAACGATTCGCGTTCTGCGGACCTGTCGCCCTTGAGCACCACCAGGTTCTCCAGTCCCAGCAACTGAGCGCCCAGGAGCAGGCTCTGGAGCGCCAGCCTGTTCATGTCCCTGGTGGCCAGCGCGAACATCGCCTCTTTGCCGGTATTGGCCTTGATCCAACCGGCGGCGATGGCCGAGTTGACCCTGGCCGAACGGCCGGGACTGTAGTTCACCGACAAGACGTTTGCGTCCAGAAATCGGGCCGGTTCCAGCAGGTCCGGGTCGGCACCACGGGGCGGCGAGACGTCGCAGATGAAGAATGGACGACCGTTGGCTTTCTTGAGTAGATCAACTATCTTCGCCATGGATAACATGCCTGAAGGGTATTGAGAAACCATCTCAAAAAAGGGCGGTGAGTTACACCCCTCCACCCTCCCTCATAGGTATTTGTTCTTGCCCCGACATGTCGGGGCACTCCCCCTGCGATAATCCTGAGATAGATAAATGGTGCTCTATCTTTGCGGGCAGAGGGATTGATCGACATCATACTTTTGTCCCACCCACTCGCAAGGGTTATGGTATCTGGGGAGATGTAACCCCACCACCAGATTCTTCGCTACCGCTCAGAATGACAGTGGTGGGTGAGTCGGGGTCTGGACTCCCCTTTTTAGGGCTCCTGGAACGGTGCGATGAAGTCGCGGGCGGCATCTCTGAGCAGGTCCCACTCGCTTCGCCTGGTGGGGCCGAAGATCTGGATGCCCCGCTTCCGCTGCCGTTTATAATCCTCGCCGTCGGTCGTGACGATGGCGGGCTCCACCGCCAGGCCGCGCGCCAGCGCCAGTTCGATGACCCTCTCCATGGCGGCGAGGACCTCCGGGTGCTCCCAATGTCCGTGGAAACCCATGTTCGCCGCCAGGTCGCCGGGGCCGAACACGATCCCGTCCACCCATTCGTTGGACATCATCGCCTCGGCGTTTTCCACCCCCTGGTACTCCTCGACCTTGAGGAGGAGCAGCGTCCCGTCGTTGGCCTCACGGCAGTAGCGGGCGCCGTCCTCGCCGCGATAGTCGGCGTTGGCGCCGAGGGCCAGGCTCCGCTCGCCCTCCGGTGGGTACTTGGTCCAGCGTACCAGCTCCTCCATGTCCTCGACCGTTCTGGAGTGGGATAGTACGATTCCCATGGCTCCTGCGTCCAGTACCCGCGACACTATCTGCCGCTCGGGTGTCGGGATCGTCACCGCAGGACAGAGCCCGTTGTCTCGCGCCATCACAAAAAAGTTGAACAGCGACTCCTGGTTGTGCAGGACGTGCTCGGTGTCCACCAGGATCATGTCATAGCCGGCCTGTGCAACGATCTTGACGATGGCAGGGCGGAGACACTCGAAGACGTTGAATACCTTTATCGGCTCGCCCCGTTTCAGCATCTGTTTGGGCCGGTTGGCGAAAAACGGCTTGTCGGTCGTCATGTGTTCGTACCTCTCAAATGGGAATGGCTTTTTTAACATCGCCTAACTCAGAAATCTTTTTGCCTCCCCCCGCCCTCGAAAGGTATTTGGGGGGTACCCCCAAACCCCCAGCCGGGGGGGGGGGGCCCCCCCCGGACCCCCCCCCCGACCCCGGAGGGGGGGGCGGGGAGGG
>CAZEDC010000170.1:0-25584 GCA_964510985.1 uncultured Dehalococcoidia bacterium | reverse complement strand
GTGCCGGTCGTGCTGTTCTCGGGCGGCGAGCCACTGGTCAGACCCGATATTTTCGAGCTAATGTCCAGCGCCGCCTCGCAGGGAGTCAAGCCGGTCCTGTCCACCAACGGAACATTGCTCACGGAAGATACGGTGAAACAGCTCGTAGAGGCCGGCGTGAACCGGGTGGGCATCAGCCTGGACGGTATGGAGTCCACCAACGACGAGTTCAGGGGAAAGGTTGGCGCCTTTCAGGACGCCCTGGCTGGGATCAGGCGCTGCCAGGACGCGGGGATCCGGGTCAGCGTCCGCTTAACCATGGCGCGGCACAACGTCGACGAGTTGGACAATCTTTTCGACCTGGTGGAGCAGGAAGGCGTGCCGCGCTTCTGTGTCTACCACCTGGCCTACGCCGGCCGAGGCCGCGGTCTGCTGCCGGACGACCTGGACGCCGACAGGCGGCGGAGGGCCGTGGACACCATTTTCGAGCGAACGGTGGACATTCACCGGCGCGGTAAGGAGCTGGAGGTCCTGACCGTGGACAACCATGCCGACGGCGCTTACCTCCTGCTCTGGGCCAGGGATCACGCTCCGGACCGGGTGCCCGAGATAGAGCACCTGCTATCCCGCAACGGTGGGAACAGCTCTGGCACCGGCATCGGGTGCATCGATGAGCGGGGATTCGTCCATCCCGACCAGTTCTGGCGGACCAGGACGCTGGGCCAGGTCCGGGAGCGTCCATTCAGCGCTATCTGGCAGGACGACAGCATACCGCTGCTCAGGCAGCTCCGGTCGCGGAAATCGCTGCTGTCGAAGATGTGCACGACGTGCCAGTTTCTGTCGGTCTGCAATGGGAACCTCCGGGCCAGGGCCGAGGCCTATTCAGGCGACCCCTGGGGCGAGGACCCAGCCTGTTTCTTGACCAACGATGAGCGCACCAACTCCTACATGGCGGTGGGCATATGACGCAGGCCACCAGCACGACCCAACCAAAATCAGTCGAGGAGATGCTGGAGAGCCTGGGGCCTCCGCCGGATTTCTCCAACGCGCCGGTTGTGGTCTTCTGGGAGACGACTAAGGCGTGCGCCCTGAGGTGCCTCCACTGCCGGGCGACCGCCCAACCTCGTCGAAACCCCAATGAACTCGACACCCAGGAGGGTTTTAGCCTCCTCAGCGAATTGGCGACCGTGAGCCCGCCCCCGGTGGTAATACTGACCGGCGGAGACCCGTTCATGCGACGGGACATTTTCGACCTGCTGGGCTTCGGACTGAAGCTGGGACTCAGGATGTCCCTGTCGCCCAGCGTGACCAAGTTGGTCACTCCGGAGGTTTTGGCAAAGCTAACGGACGTCGGGCTATCCCGCCTGTCGTTTAGCCTTGACGGGGCCAGCGCGGAGGCCCACGACGCGTTCAGGGGCGTCCGGCGGTCCTTCGACCAGACACTGGAACGCATCCAGGACGCCCTGGATGTGGGTCTATCTCTTCAGATCAACACGACGGTCAGCCGGCCCAACCGCGAGGAGCTTCCTGAGATCGCCGCTCTGCTCCAGACCTTTCCTAAGATGGTGCTGTGGGACCTGTTTTTCCTGGTTCCCACCGGGCGTGGACAACGCGATGACGTTATCTCGCCGGAGGAGCACGAAGAGGTCTTCCAGTGGATGCACAGCCTGTCTCGTTCTGTGTCGTTCGGTATCAAGACGACCCTGGGCCAGCACTACCGGAGGGTGGTCCTGCAAAACGCCTTCAAAGAGGGAAACGGATCGAAGGAAGAGCTGACCAGACTGGTCCGAGCCTCCTCGAACGACGGCAAAGGCGTCTGTTTTATTTCCCACCTGGGGGACGTGTCGCCCAGCGGGTTCCTGCCTCTGCCGCGAGGCAACGTGAGAGAACACTCGGTCCTCGATATCTATCGCAATGACACCGTATTCCAGATACTTCGCGACCACAACCGCCTACGTGGCAAGTGCGGTGAATGCCCCTTCCGCGCCATCTGCGGAGGCTCCCGAAGCCGGGCGTACGCATTCACGGGCGATTATCTGGCTCAGGAACCGTGCTGTGTATTCGAGCCAGACGCCGCCAGAGTCTCGACCAAATAAGCTAAATAGACCCGGGTTGCCGTCCAGTGTAGAATTGGGGCATTCCGATTCGTTCACAGCCTTGAGGGCGTGCTCCCACCCCATTTGACGACCCGGCACTCGCTACACGCCCACCCCAGTCTTTTCGGAGGTGACCTGTCATGGCAGATTCGACGGTCCTGGTTCTGGGAGGAGGTATTGGGGGCGTGGTTGCCGCAAGGCGGCTCCGGCAGCGCCTGGGCCGTGGGCACCGGGTCGTGCTGGTGGACAGGGAGGACAGGCACTATTTTCCTCCCAGTTATCCCTGGGTGATGGTGGACTGGAGAAAACCCGACGTTGCCCACCGAGAACTATCAGTGTTATCCAGAAAAGGTATCGAGTTCGTCCAGGGGTCCGTGACAGGAATTGACCTGGAGGGGCGCACGGTGCATACCGATACCGGAGACCGGTCGTGGGACTACCTGGTGACGGCCCTGGGCACCGAAATGACATGCGAAAGCGTGCCCGGTCTCGCAGAAGACTCCCACCTGTTCTATTCGCTGGAGGGTGCGACCAGGCTCCGCGATGCCCTGGCCGAATTCCCCGGCGGCAAGGTGGTGGTTATGGTCGCCGGTCTCCCCTACAGGTGTCCCGCAGCACCGTACGAAGGCGCCCTGCTCATCGATTATTTCTTCCGTAACAGGGGGATGAGGGACAGGGTCGAGATCAAGTTCTTCACACCCGAGCCGGCGCCGCTGCCGGTCGCCGGTCCCCAGTTGGGAGACGCTGTGGAAGGGCTGTTGGCCAGCCGGAGTATCGCATTCACCCCGGGTACGAAGCCCACCGGCGTAGACGCCGGAGCCAAAGAGGTCACCTTCGAGGACGGGAGCCGAGAAGCATACGATCTACTCGTTACCATCCCCCAACATCGGGCCCCGGCCGTGATCCGGGAGTCCGGGCTGGTGGGCGAGTCCGGTTGGATCGAGGTGGACCGGGGAACGCTTGCCACTGCCGTGCCCAACGTTTATGCGCTGGGGGACGTTACCTCGATCAAGCTGGCTTCCGGCCTACCCCTGCCCAAGGCGGGGGTGTTCGCCCACAAGCAGGCGGAGGTGGTGGCAGAGAACATCGCCGCCGACGCCCACGGTAAAGAACGAAGGTCCATCTTTGACGGGCATGGCAGCTGACTACTGGAGATAGGCTACCGGAAGGCAGCCATGGCATCGGGGAACTTCTACGCCGAGCCCGTACCGGAGGTCTCCTACAAGAAGCCGGGACGGCCCTGGCACCTGGCCAGGGTACTGTACGAGTGGCAGTGGTTTCGCCGCTGGCTCTAGGATGGTGCTGATCCACCAGAGGCGGACGAGACCATCCCCCTGTCCTCCTTCCCTTCGGCAGGCTCAGGACAAGCCTTGATCAAGGAAGCGGGAAGTATTTATAGCTGAGGGACAAACCTTCGACGATGGTCAGGGCTGGCTCTCAGACGCCCGGCTACTCCCGACTCGTCAGGGACCGCACACCCCATTCTTTAGCTATTCAGCAGTCCGTCCTGCGGACCGCCTCGGGCCGCCGGACGGCCGGTTAACGCCCGGCCTACCACATTTACGTCAGAGTATCCTCACGTTTTCCTCACGTCTTGCCGCCGTTTCTTCACACCTTCCTCACGTCGTAGATACGATACTCAGGCCTCGAGGTTATCCGATTCCCAGTTGGTACCAGGGCGTTCGGCGCCCGATCCGGGACGCAGGGCGATGTATCGGAGAAGGCCCGTTCGGACGATGAGTCAGCGAGGACCTTGCGGTCCCGGTGAAACTTTTTGGGAGGCCCGATGGCCGAGGGCTTGATCCTAATCGTGGAGGACGATAAGGCTTTCGGAGAGGTAACTCAGACTGTCCTTGAGACCGGAGGCTACAGCGCCCGTGTAGCCAACACTTGCTCCGAGGGGCTGGCAATTGCGTCCGACGAGATGCCGGCGCTGCTGGTCCTGGACGTCGAGTTGCCAGATGGCAACGGACTGTCCCTGCTGGAGACGATCCGTCAGAGATACGGCGACCAGCACGTACCCGCCATACTGGTGTCATCCAAGCCGGTAAGCCGGTCGGAATTAAGAAACCACAAGGTGGAGCGATTCATACCCAAGCCTTTTGACATGGCCCACCTTGTAGAACTTGTCGATGAGGTCTTGAGGAGGTAACGCCGGATGCTTTGGCTCAAATCATGTCCGAGGTGCACAAACGGGGACGTAACCCTGAGCCAGGACGTATACGGATGGTTCATTTTTTGCCTGCACTGCGGGTATTCTAAGGACCTGGACATGGGACCCAGATCAAGCCGTATGCGTCATAGACAGGAAGAGGCCGGTAGAGAAGTCGCCCAGCCTGCGTAGGAGCGGTCAGGGCCCGCGCCGTTGATCTTGGATCGTGTCGTGTTCAAGCGGCGAGTGGCCAGGGTTTTTTCTGTCCCACCCGACGTCAGGACGTGTCGGTAGGAATTCACGGTCCCCGGCAATAGTCAAAAGGCCTCCTGAGTCATCCGGGGGCCTTTTCTATGCGGTTCCACTGTGTTCCCGGCCCGATTGGCCTTCACACCGCGTTATTGAATTACTCCATTAGAGCAGCACGTCAGCGGCCGTCTTGGCGAGCCTGAGCAGCGGCGTCGGATATATGCCGAAGAACACAACGCCTGCGAATGCGGCTAACATGGCCAACCGGATGTTCAGTCCGGTGCTGACGCGTTCTTCGGTGGCCGGAGGCGATAGGTACATGACTCTGACGACCCTGAGGTAGTAGTAGGCCGATATCACGCTGTTCAGCACGCCCAGCACCACGAGCCAATCAAGGTTGGAGTCTACTGCTGCGCCGAACAGATATATTTTTGTCATGAAGCCGACCGTCGGCGGGAGGCCGATAAGCGACACCATCGAGAATCCCAACACTGCTGCCAGGTACGGCGCACGTCGCGACATACCGGCGAAATCGTTGATCTGGTCGCTGCCGATGCGGTTGGATATGGCGATGATGGCGGCGAAGGCGGCCATGTTGGTAGCGGCATAGCCGCCCAGATAGAACAGCACCGCCGAGGGCCCGGAGGTGGCGTCAGCCGCGGGAGCCCTGGCCGCGATGGCCGCCAGCCCGACCATAAGATAGCCCGCGTGAGCGACGGTGCTGTAAGCCAGCATCCGTTTGATGTTGTCCTGCCGTATCGCCACCAGATTGCCCAAGGTCATGGACAGGCCGGCCAGGACCGCGAATACGGCGCTCCAGTCCAGACTCAGGACCTCCATAGGGAAGGCGACGTAGAACACCCGGAGGATGACGGCGAAGCCTGCCGCCTTGCTGGCCACTGACAGATAGGCGGTTACCGGCGTCGGCGAGCCTTCGTACACGTCGGGCGCCCACATCTGGAAGGGGACACTGGCTATCTTGAACCCGAAGCCCGCGATTATCAGGACGATACCGAAAAGCAGGGAGTTGCCACCGAAGGGCGTGCCGGCGTCAAGACCGGAAGTGTTCAGCTGGCCGGCGATGTCCTCGAGCACTGTGCTCCCGGTGAAACCATACACGATAACCATGCCGTAGAGCAGCACCGCCGAGCTTATCGCGCTCAAGATGAGGAACTTCATGCCCGACTCGGAGGAGCGGCTATCCCTCAGGAAGGCCGCCAGAGCGGCAATAGGCAGTGCCGTCAGCTCCAGCGCGATGAAGATAGTGATGAGCTCTGTGGTGGATGCCAGAAGCATCATGCCCACTGTGGAAAAGAGGACCAGGGCGTAGTATTCTGCCTGGAACCTCTGGAATTTCTTCACGTAATCGGCCGAGATCAGGACGATGATCGCAGCCACTCCCACAAACAGGAATTTAAAGAATAGGCTGAACTTATCGACCACCAGGGTCCCGAACACTCCATCGGAGGCGGCCAGTCCGTCGGTGTTCAGCTCGAACCAGAGGGCGATACTGAGACCCAGCGGCACCGCCAGGCCGATCACAGCGAGACCCGGCAGGAAGCCTTTTCGCTTTACAGCCAGGTCTGCAATAACCAGCAGCAAGGCGATCCCCGCCACGCTCAGTTCGGGCGACAGCAGCCATACGTCGTGCGATGTCATCTTTGTCTGACCAAAGGTTTCCTACCCGGGACCCAACTGGACGATTCGCTGTACAGAATCCACTATCGGCTCTACGCCATCGGCGAACACATCTACGACGACCGCCGGATAGACTCCCACCACGACCACCGCGATGACCAGCGCCACCACCGGCACCATCTCGGCCACCGAGGCGTCTTTCACGTCTCTGAACCGCTCAACCTGGGGGCCGAAGAGCGAGCGCTGGATCATCCAGAGGATGTATCCGGCGGTCAGGACAACGCCGAGAGCGCCCACCGCGGTGAGCCAGCTCCATACCGGGAACGTCCCCAGGAAGACCAGTATCTCAGCGACGAACCCACTGGTCCCCGGAAGCCCCAGCGAGGCCAGGCCGGCGAAAACGAATGTGGCGGCTAGGAAAGGCATCCGGGTGGCAAGGCCGCCGAGGTCGGGGATGTACCGGGTGTGTGCCTTTTCGTAGATAAACCCGACCAGCAGGAACATCAGGCCGGTGATGGTCCCGTGGGTGAACATCTGGAGGGAGGCCCCGGTGAGTCCGACAGACGACACCGAGCCCGCGACTCCGACGACGGAGGAGATGCCCAGCAGGACGAATCCCATGTGACTGATGCTGCTGAAGGCTATGAGCCGCTTCAGGTCGGTCTGCCGCAGGGTTACTATAGCTCCATAGAGGATGTTGATCACACCCATGGCGGCCAGTAGCCAGGCGACGTTGGTCAGGACATCCGGGAACATTCCAACCGACACGCGTATCATCCCGTAGGCGCCCATCTTTAGCAGGACGCCGGCGAGCATCACGCTGGCCGCGGTGGGCGCGTCGGTGTGGGCGTCTGGCAGCCAGGTATGCATGGGCCAGACCGGGAGCTTTATGGCGAATCCAACGAAGAAGAACGTGAATATCATCCCGATGGGCAGAAGTAGAGAGCTTGACTCTATGAGCCCGGGAAGTAGCGTCATGTCGAAGGTGCCGGCGGAGAAGAAAAGCACCAGGATGCCGATCAGAAGGAAACCGCCTCCAAGGATGGTGAAGATCAGGAACTTCATGGCCGAGTACTCTTTACGGCCGCTTCCCCAGATGGAGATGAGGAAGTACATGGGCACCAACTCAAGCTCCCAGAACATGAAGAAGAGGAAAAAGTCGAGTGCGGTGAAGACGCCCAGCACAGCGGTCTGCAGGACGAGGAGCCAAACGAAGTACTCGCGCACGCGATGCTTGATACCCCAGGAGGCGTAGACCGAGACCGCCCCCAGGAGGCCTGTGAGAAGCACCAGAGGCGCACTGAGGCCGTCTATACCCAGGTAGTAGTCGATCCTGAACGACTCGATGGGGATCCAGTTATCGACCCGGTCGGCCAATTGGATAGCGCCACTACCCGCCCCAAGATCGTATTTGGCGAAGATGATGATGGACAGGACAAGCTCCGCCAGCGCCACGGCGCCCGCGACCAGACGTACGTTCCTGTCCCCCCTTACGGCCAGAGCGATGACGATGGCTCCCGCAAGGGGCAGGAAGACCGTCGCCGTCAGCCAGCCGGAGAAGCCTATAGCCTCCAACTAAATATCCTCACCAGGTCCACTTTTGCGCCTTCCTGAACGGATAGTTAACTGAAATGGGGGCGTCGCCGATATTCCGGTTATCCCCCACCCCTCTGTTCCCACCGTTCCTCGCTAGCCCGTTAATAGTTAAGTGCACGCGTTTTACAGGAAAAACAGGTAAAGACCCAAGATAAAAAGGATTCCCACGGAGATGGCCACCCCGTATCCCTGAAGCTGACCGGTCTGGGCCTGGCGGATAGTCCCGCCGATGTTGGCCCCCAGCCAGCCGATGGTGTTCACGAGGCGGTCAATGATGGACTTATCGGCCCAATCGAGACCGCGTGCGAGCGTGCCATATATAAAACGAGTGACGAGGTAATCCTCGTACAACTCGTCGAAGTAGTATTTACGTGAGAGAAGGACGTGGGGCGCCTTTAGCCGTTCCGTCAGCCGCTGGGCCGATATGCGCCTGGAGCCGTACATGAGGTAGGCCAGGAGTATACCGGCGGCCGCGATCAGGCTCGTAAGTGCGGCCAGACCGGTATTGAAATGCTCGGTCGCGACGGTCACCGGTCCTTCGTCCAGGAAGTGGGTCATCCAGTGGATCGGGATGAGGCCCAGGTCTGTGATCGGATTGGCCAGGAAACCGGCCAGCACCGCCGCGATCCCCAACAACACAAGGGGAACGACCATGACCGCTGGAGACTCGGCGAGATGGCTCTCCCCCCCATGAGCCACCGCGGGGTCTGCCTCGGCACCTCCTTTGAACTCGCCCTCGAAAGTCATGAAAAGTGCACGGAATATGTAGAAAGCGGTCATGAAGATCGCGACCAGCGCCAGCCAGAACACCAACTGGCTAACGAACTCACCACCGTTCCACGAGTGCGCCATGATCTCGTCTTTGCTCCAAAAGCCTGCAAGGGGAAAGATTCCGGCGAGACTGAGTCCGCCGATGAGGAAGGTGACGTAGGTCCAGGGCATCACCTTCCGGAGACCACCCATGTAGCGCATGTCGAAGGTCCCGGTAGCATGGCTGACACTGCCGGAACCCAGAAAGAGCAGGGCCTTGAAGAAGGCGTGAGTGAACAGGTGGAAGATAGCGGCCCCGTAGGCCCCGACCCCCAAAGCAAGCATCATGAAGCCGAGTTGGCTGATGGTCGAGTAGGCCAAGACTCGCTTGATATCGTTCATGACCAGCCCCATGGATGCCGCGAACATGGCGGTCAAACCACCTATGATGGCGACGGCGTTCATTGCGGTGGTGGAGACCTCGAATACGGGGAAGAACCGGGCGACCAGGAACACGCCGGCCGCGACCATGGTGGCTGCGTGGATCAGTGCGCTGACCGGAGTCGGGCCCTCCATGGCGTCGGGCAGCCATGTGTGAAGCGGGAATTGGGCCGACTTTCCCACGGCGCCGGCGAAGATACCGACAGCCAACCATGTGGCCACGCCCGTCGTGAGGACGCCGCCCAAGGCGACTGCCGAGTAAATATCGGTTATTGCCAGCGGATTGAGGCCTTCGGCGGCGAAGCCGTCGCTATTGAAGAAGAAGTAGAGTATCGCCAACAGGAATCCAAAATCGCCCAGGCGGGTCACTATGAAGGCCTTCTTGGCTGCGGCCGCCGCGGCAGGACGATGGTACCAGAAGCCGATGAGCAAGAAGGAGCAGAGCCCCACCAGTTCCCAAAAGACGAATAGCTGAATGATGTTGCCGGCCATGACCAGCCCGATCATGGATGCGGTGAAGAGGGACATATAGGCGAAGTAGCGAGCGTAACCCGGATCGTCCTTCATGTAGCCCACCGAATAGACCTGGACCATCAGGCTGACCCCGGTCGCAACCACCAGCATGATGGCGGTGAGGGGGTCCATCAGAATTCCCACAGAGATGTCCAGGCTCCCGACGGTGAGCCAGGAGTGCGGGTCCCAAGCGATCCCACCCTCCTCGCCGGCGACGCTGCCAAGCGCCCACAAGGACAGGACCAGAGAGGCCCCTACAGCCAGGATTGTGAGATAGCCCGCTACCTTGGAATAGCGGTTAAAAAACGGCCGAACGAAGAAGACGATGATCCCGAAGGACACCAGGGGCAGGAAGAGTATTGACCATACCGCCTGTTCCGAAATCATCTATAGTTTCCTCAGAATTTCGTCAGCCACGTGCTCGCGGCCCTTGGGGACCCGGACCCTGAATGAGACACGCTCACCCCAGGTGAGGATATCTCCATCCGGGATTATCTTGGTAGGAAGCCCGTCGCCTTCCAGGACGTCCTTCCACATCTCGGCGATAATTAGATTAGGCGCTCTTCTGTAGTCCACCCACACAGGGCCGGCCTCTACTTCTTCATCAGGTTAGCGTCAGTGACGAACACGATCTGTCTGTTGCGGTAAATTGCGATCACAATGGCGAGACCCAAGGCGACTTCGGCGGCGGCTATGGTGATGATGAAGATCGCGAAGATCTGGCCCGTGAGAAGGAACTGGACGATGTCGTCGCCGACGGCCTGAGGATCAGCCCGCAGCGTTGAAGGAACGATGTAACGGGAGAGGGCCACCGCGGTGATGTTCACGGCGTTGAACATGAGTTCGATGCACATGAGCACGGTGATGACGTGGCGTTTGGACAGGGCGCCGTACAGGCCGATGGCGAATATTATCGCCGCGACTATCAGTACGCTTTCCAGGCTCAAGCCGTTACCCCTCTCGAATCAGCGCCAGGGCGCCAAGAATGGCTGCCAGCAACACCACGGATGCGACCTCGAAAGCCAGTACGAAATCCCGTATCAGTAGCCCGGCGATCCAAGGGATGGTGTTGGAGAATATTTCGTTAATCCTATCGACGGTTCCGGCGCTGAGAGTTGACCCGTCGATGGCCGGTTGCAGGAGTTTCCAGTCGGTGTCCAGGGCGACGAAGATGGCCACCGCGGCGAACAAGGCGGCCACGATGCCCGCCGGTATACGTAACCGGCTGGAGGGGCTACCTTCCTCTACATCGCGGGTCATCAGGATGGCGAAGATGATCAGTACCGAGATGGCGCCGACATAGATAAGCACCTGAACGGCTGCCAGGAACTCGGCCCTGAGGAGTATGAATATTCCGGCCACGCCCAGAAAAGAAACGATCAGGAAAAGGGCCGCCCGGAACACGTCTCGTAGCTGAACGACGGCGATGGCGGCTACGATGCTCGACACGGCTATAGCCCAGAAGACGATGTCCGTGAAAAGCGAATTCTCAACGCCGTGGCCAATCATCTTTTAGCCCATCTCTTCTCTTGCTGCTCGACAGTCGGCTTCTCGTGGCGGGCCACCTCCCTCCAGGTGGCCTGTTCGCCGTCCTGCGGCCGGTACTGTCGGGCCTCAATCTGAGGCCGGAACCACGTGGACGGTCGTTTGGGAGCCTTGCGCAGCTTATCGACGTCTATTACCAATTCGCTACGCCGGTATGTGCCCTGCTCGAAGCCGCTGCCCATGTGTATGGCGTCGTAGGGGCATGCCTCGACGCAGAGGCCGCAGAACATACAGCGACCGATGTCGATGTCGAAGACGTCGATGGCGTACTTGTCACCCTCCAGCGTGTCCTGTCCGCTGGGGTGAGTCACTATGCGGATGATTCCGAGGGGGCAGTACTTGGCGCAGCTGGCGCAGCCGGTGCACCGTTCCTCGTACCAGGCAAACTCCTCTCCCCTGAACCTGGGGTGCTGCGGGAACCTGTCCTCTACTTCCGCCATTCCCACCAGCGCCTTGGCCGCCATCGCCGGTTGCCTGATCACATAGCTGATGACATTGGTACCAGAGGCCTTGGCCAAACCCAGCAGTCCGATCTTTCTGTTGGGGTACTGGTGATGTGTAAAGAAACGGCCGGGCAGGACCATGTTTTTCATGGTGACCGCCAACCCTTTGATCAAGCCTGTTCCGTACAACTTCAGTCGGCCTCCGCGTCCATGTTGGCCAGAGGCGACGGCACGGGCTCCCGCCTTTGTATCCGTCGCTGTCCGAGGACATTGGCCAGTACTACCACCGATACTACCGTGACCGCCCAGTTGATACCAGCCATCAGCCACATGGCGTCGGTGGACAGCTCCCCATCGGAGTCCTGCAGCCACTGTACCTCGACGGCCACGAGGAAAAGGTTCAGGATCGCCAGGGCGAACAGGCCCTTCCAGGCGAATCCCATAATCTGGTCGACTCTCAGCCTGGGCCAGGTGGCCCTGAACCACAGCATCAGGAACACCACCGCCACTACCTTCCCGACGAACCAGAACTGTCCGGGGACCGGCGAGAATCCCCGGGTACCGCTGAGGAAGAGGGTCGTTACGATGATGGCGGTGACCACCGGGGCCATGAACTCGGCCAACTGGAATATGGCGAACTTGATGCTGCTGTACTCGGTATGGTACCCGGAGCCAAGCTCCGACTCGGCCTCGATCTGGTCGAAGGGGGTACGGCTCATCTCGGCCGAAGCGGCGGCCAGAAAGACGAGAAAGCCCAGGGGTTGTACCAGCAGAAATGGCACGTTCTGCGCTTGTACGATGTCGAAGAGCGCCAGCGAGCCTGAGACGAGGATAACTCCGGTCATGGCCAGGGCCATGGGCACCTCATAGCTGACCAGCATGGCCACCCCGCGCATGGCGCCCAGCATGGCGTACTTGTTGCGGGAGGCCCAACCTCCCATGAATATCGCGATGGCGCCCAGGGACGTAACGCCGACAATGAAAAGCAGGCCGACGTTGAGCCTGCCCAGGAACGAGTCCTCTCCGAAGGGGACGACCGCCACCACCAGGAGCACGGGTACGAGTAGAACGATAGGCGCCACTGTGAAAACGGGGCGGTCGGCATCTTCGGGGATAATGTCCTCTTTGGTAATCAACTTGAGGATGTCGGCGATGGGCTGGAGCAGCCCGAATGGACCCCACCTGTTGGGTCCCAGCCGGGCCTGAAATCGGCCAATGGCGCGCCGCTCGAACCATGTGTTCAGCGCGGTCGCCATGATCACTGTGTTAATGACAAGGAACGCCAGCGAACCCCCGGCCAGGGCGAAAGCCAGCCAATCGAGGCCCTCGGGAAGGAAGCCGTCGAAGAAGTCGTATATGCTCTTGAAGTCCAGTACCCCGGCTAAGTGCACCGTTTCCACTAGCGGTCCACCTCTCCCAAGACGATATCCAACGAGCCCAAGGTGACTACCAGGTCGGCCATCTTACCGCCGACGACCATGTCACGTAACGCAGACAGGTTAATGAACGAAGGGGCCCTGATCTTGCACCTGTACGGAGATATTCCACCGTCACTAACGAGGTAGAATCCCAGCTCGCCCTTGGGCGCCTCGATGGCGGAGTACGCATCGCCTACCGGAGCCCTCAATATGTAGGGTAGATCGGTCCTGATAGGACCGTCTGGTATATCTCTCACGCACTGCCGGACTATCTCGACACTCTCACGCGTCTCCTGGACCCGCACCAGGTACCTGTCGAAGACATCGCCGGTGGCTCCTATCGGAACGTCGAAGTCCAGGCGGTCGTAGACCTCATACGGGTCCGCTTTCCTCAGGTCCCACAATACAGTTGACGCCCGCAGGACCGGTCCGGAGACGGAGGCGTCGATAGCCTGCTCAGCGGACAGTAGGCCGACGTTGCGCGTCCTGGCCAGCACTATCTCGTTCCCGGTGATGAGCCCTTCCAACTCGTCGATATACCCTGGCAGGTCGTCCAGTACGGCATCGAGAGCGGGCCAGAACTCCTCGGGTGCGTCCTGCAACAGCCCGCCCGGCCGCATGTAGCTAAGGGTAATTCGCGCTCCACAGAGCATCTCGAAGAGGTCGAGGATGCGCTCGCGTTCGCGGAAACAGTACATCAGAGGTGTGGCGAAGGCGCCGAGGTCGTTGAGCAGGAAGCCGGTGGCTACCAGGTGACTGGCGATTCGCTGTAGCTCGGCGCTGATCACACGAAGATACATGGCCCGCTCGGGCACCTCGATGCCGGCAAGCTTCTCGACCGCCCGGACGTACACCAGGTTGTTGGACATACTGGCCACATAGTCCAGACGGTCGGTAAGGGTGATGATCTGGACGTAGGACCTGGACTCGGCCAGCTTCTCGGTCCCGCGATGCAGGTAGCCGACGATGGGCTCCGCGTCGATCACGACCTCACCGTCGAAAGTCACCCTCATCCTGAACACCCCGTGGGTGCTCGGATGCTGAGGGCCCAGGTTTATCGTTACCGGCTCGGTCTTTATAGGCATTGGCTTATGGCCTGTCTCCGGGCTAGCCCAGGTAGTCCTTTCTCAGCGGATGTCCCGGGAAGCCCTCCCAAAGGAGAACGCGCTTCAGGTTGGGATGGTCCTCGAACCGGACCCCCATGAGGTCCCAGACCTCCCTCTCCTGGAGATCGGCGCCCTGCCATAGGCTTACTACCGAGGGGATCGTGGGTTCCGCCCTCCCGTAGCATCGAGTTTTAAGGACCATGCTTCGGTTGAATCTCAGGGAGACGAGATGGTAGACGAGTTCGAAGTACTCGACGTAGTCCACAGCGGTGACGGCGCTAAGGAAAGCGAAGTCCAGGTCCGGGGTCTCTTTTAGAAAGCGGGCGATTGCGAGGAGGCGTTCAGGGCGAATCCAAACGTCGGTCTCGTTGTGCTGGAGGGCCGAACCCGGGAAGGCCTCGTTAATCCGGCGGGCGGTCTCTTCTCCAGATAGGGCCCTAGTCATTCCGATTCGCCAACAGCGTTACTTTCTGGCGGCCACGATAGAGTGGCGTTTTATCTTCTCATGCAGTTGCATGATCCCGTAAAGCAGTGCGTCCGGACGCGGCGGACATCCCGGCACGTACACGTCCACCGGTACGATGTGGTTCACCCCGGGCACGACACTGTACGATCCATAGTAGGGTCCGCCGCTGGTTGCGCAGACGCCCATGGAAATGACCCACTTGGGTTCGCCCATCTGCTCGTAAACGCGCTGAATGGCGGGGGCCATCTTCCAGGTAACGGTCCCAGCAACGATCATCAGATCCGCCTGTCGGGGAGAGGGCCGAAAGACCTCCATGCCAAAGCGGGCCAGGTCGAACCTGGACATCGCGCTGGCCATCATCTCGAAGGCACAGCAGGCGAGCCCAAAGGCCAGCGGCCATACAGCGGATTTACGCCCCCAGTTGATCAATGCGTCAACAGACGTTATGGCCAGGTTACGCTGGAGTTCGTCGGGTACTTCGATTATAGGCTCGGATATGGCCTCGGAGTGGGTGGCTTTGAGCAGGTTTACAGCACTCCCCTCCTCACGGTCCAGGCCCCAGGTGGTGGAGCGAAGCGGAATCTTGACTACACTTGCGTCCAAATCACGGGCAGTCACGTCTAACTCCACTCCAGTGAGCCCTTGCGCCAAGCGTAGAGCCAACCGACGACGAGGATGCCTATGAACACGGCCATTTCGACGAGTACAAAGCCGCCGAACTCCCTGGTCATCACGCCGAAGCTGGCGGCCCAGGGGAAAAGAAACACCACCTCGACATCGAAGACGACGAATAGCAGGGCGATGCCGTAGAATCGGAAATTGAACTGGCTCCACCTGCCCGAAATGGTTTCAAAGCCGCACTCGTAGATGCTCTGCTTGATAGCGTTGGGCAGCTGGGGTCGTATCTTGAAGAGGGACAGCATCCAGGACATGAGGAGCATGGCGCTGGGGACGCCGACGGCCAGGGCCGCGAAGATGGCGATCAGACCGTACTGGCGGAAATAGTCGTCTTCCAAGCTTTGCCCACCAGAAATTACTTTGGGTGCCCGGGATGCACTGTTTTCGGCAACCCTAAGCCCATCCGAACGAAGCCTATTTACATTAGATGCTTGCCTAGAGCAGGCCCGACCCGGCGCAGGCCTCATAAACAGGCTCGCGTCCGGGTGCGGAAGCTCGCTGAAATATAGCATAGCGGTCTCAAGTAATGCAAGTGTAAAATCCCACAATTCCCCATCGTAGTGAGGCCGACAGTGTTTTGTTTCGAGCCGTCTGAACGTCCTATAAACTCTCGGATTTTTTATTGACACAAGGCACCGTCGATGCTAGCATTGAGCATCGTATTACGATGTAGTCCTTTTGGTGCTGTTTGGTGCTGTCAGGGAGGGCTAATCGCGGAGAACACGGTTGTCGTAGGGTTCTTCGGCCTCGGCTGAGCCCTTACCCAAGTAACCATCGCTCAACCAGGGACAAATCGCCGCCAAATAGGTCTTTCGTGTGAGCAAATCTTCCCTAAAAACCGTAGCCAGCCAGCCGACCGGACTACCAGAGATATTCCACCACTACAGGGCTGACGTCAGCCAGGCACTTCGGGACGGCCTGTCAGGAGACGGCAACCGGGTCTATGACATGCTCAGGTACTACCTGGGCTGGGTAGATACCGATGGAACTCCATGCGTGGCGACGGAAGGCAAAGCCTTGCGTCCGACATTGTGCCTGTTCGCCTGCGAGGCGACCGGCGGCTCTGTGCGGACGGCGATGCCGGCAGCGGTCGGCCTCGAGTTTATCCACAACTTCTCGCTTATCCACGACGACATCCAGGACCTGGACGAGACGCGCCATCACCGTCGCACCCTGTGGGCTGTCTGGGGGATACCAAAAGCGGTGGTCGCCGGGAACGTGCTCAGGATATTAGCGGACACCTCTCTGGAAGGGCTCGTATATGAAGGGGTGGCCGTCGAGCAGGCGCTGGCCGTGGTCGGTCTGCTGACCGAGGCCTACCTTAATATGATCGAGGGCCAGTACCTGGACCTGTCCTATGAGGGCAGACCCGGTATCGGATTGGACGACTATATGGACATGATCTCTCTCAAGACCGGAGCCCTGATCAGAGGCTCCCTGAATCTGGGCGCACTCCTGGGCACGAGGGACGTGGCGACCATCGAGGCGTTCCGCACCTGTGGGAGGGCCCTAGGATACGCTTTCCAGATCCGGGACGATTACCTGGGCGTCTGGGGAGACGAGGACGCCACCGGAAAGCCGGTGGGGGCGGATATACGGCGCAAGAAGAACTCGTTCCCCGTCGTGTACGCCATGTCCCAGGCAGCGGCGGACGACCGGACTATCCTGGAGGGCATCTACAGGAAGGAAGACCTGAACGACGAAGACGTCACGGAGGTCCTAGATGTGATGGACAGGGTACGTGTGAAAGACCACGCCCAGAGCCTCACGGCAGAATACTGCGAGACGGCCCTGGCGGCACTGGAGAGTGTCGAGTTGACCCCAAGCACGTACCAGCAAATGGAAGAACTTGTCCATTTCCTGCTCGTCAGGCAGCATTAAGAGTGGAGCCCTGGGAGTCAGGTGGCCTGACAACGACTCGATCATTAGTTAGAAGGAGCAATTGATGGCTAGACCAATGGAGCTAGCTTTGCGGCTGGGGTGGTACATCTTCAAGAGCAAGATTACCCGCCGCAGACGCTATCCACTCGTCACCATGCTTGAGCCATTGGAGGCATGTAATCTGGCCTGCGAGGGGTGCGGACGCATCCGGGAGTATGAGCCGGTACTGGACCGTATGGCCACGGTGGAACAGTGCCTCACCGCGGTGGAGGACTCAGGGGCACCCATCGTGTCCATAGCCGGTGGCGAGCCCACCCTTCACCCCCAGATTCACGAGATCGTCAACCGCATCACGGCACAGAAGAAGTTCGTGTACATGTGCACCAACGCCCTCCTGATGGAGAGGGTGATGAAGAGGATCCCGCCGTCCAAATACTTCTGTTTCGTGGTCCACCTGGACGGTATGGAGGAAATCCACGACAAGTCGGTCTACCGGAAGGGTGTGTTCAAGATCGCCACCAGGGGCATCAAGACTGCGCTGGAACAGGGATACAGAGTCACCACCAACACCACGGTGTTCAACGGCTGCGACGAGGACGACCTGATCGAGATGTTCACCATGGTCACCGAGATGGGGGTCGAGGGCGCCATGGTATCGCCCGGATACAAGTTCGAGACGGTCCCTAACCAGGAGTTGTTCGTCTCCCGGCAGAACGCCAGGCGGATATTCAAGAACGTACTGGACCCCAAACGGGGGATCCGTTTCTATAACAATCCCCTCTATCTGGACTTCCTGAGGGGCAACCGTGAATACCAGTGCACTGCCTGGTCTAACCCGACCTACACGGTCATGGGCTGGAGGGAGCCATGCTACCTTCTGGGCGACCGGCACACTCAGAATGTAAACGACCTCTACGACGAAAACCTCTGGGACAAGTACGGTGTGGGCAACGACCCTCGCTGCGCCAACTGCATGATGCATTGCGGGTTTGAGTCCGCCTCGGTGTTCGGAGCGTTGAAGAGTCCGAGGGACGCCTTGAAGATGATCAAAGAGGGGGCGGTCCAGAACTCGGGTATCGGGGCCGGATAGCTTGGAAAACCCGAAGACAGGGCTGTAATCGTTGCTGGGAATAATCGCTGCGTTCAAGGAGGAGGTCGAGGACTATCTCAGAGAAGGCCGGTTCAAGATGGTTGACCGGGTGGACTCGATCAGCTTTTATCAATCTATCTCGGCGCCGGACGTGACCGTGGCGGTAGGCGGTATCGGGAAGGATAGGGCCGAGGCGGCCACAGGTCTGCTAATCGACAGGTACCCACCCAGCTACATTGTCTGCGCCGGGTTTGCCGGTGGGGTGCGAGAGGGTATCGGCCCAGGCGACCTGTTCCTATGTGACAGGCTCTACTCTCTGGAAGGGCCGGCCACTTTCTGGGGGCTGGACACGGCCGAGGAGAGGTCTGTTGGAGACGCGGCGGTGATCAATCACCTGACCAAGACGGCCGGGGACGGCGACGTGAATTACAAGGTGGCTGGGTGCCTGTCGGTGCCGGACCTGGCCTCCGGCAGCTTGATGAAAGGGTGGATAGGGGACAATTTTCCGGTAGATATAATCGATATGGAGAGTTACTGGGTTAGCAAGGCCGCGGCCGCAGAGGGTATTAGACACGTGGTTGTGAGGTCTGTGCTGGACCCGCTGGAACAGACGCTACCCGCCTTCGTCGGTGAGGCGTTTGACGACTCCAACCGGCGAAGATGGGTAAGAGCGGCGGGATATGTGATGAGGAGGCCCAGAGAGGCCTCGACGATGTTGCGCCTGGCTAAACAGTCGGGCGTGGCCAGCGCGTCACTGGGAGGCTTACTGTCGACCCTGGCTGTGACGGACCAGTAGTTTCACAGGATACCGCAGAACCAAACCATACAGGGGAAAAGAAGAGTGAATTCCGGGAACAACAACGAGCCCCGAGGCAGCCAAGACGCGCTGGCCACCACAATCCAGCGCAGTCAGGATTACCTGCTGGGTGTCCAGTACCCGGAGGGTTACTGGTGGGGAGAGCTGGAGTCAAACTCCACAATGGAGGCGGAGTTCCTTCTTCTGACCCATTTCCTGGGCGTCGGGGAGAAGGTACGCTGGCAGAAGCTGGCCAACGGCATCCGGAAACGGCAGCGGGAGGACGGCACCTGGGGTCAGTTCTACGGCGCTCCGGGGGACCTGAGCACTACTATCGAGTGCTATTTCGCCCTGAAGCTGGCCGGAGTCTCACCCGAAGGACCGTTAATGCGTAAGGCCAGGGAGTTCATCCTCTCCAAAGGCGGTGTCCCGGAAGCCAGGGTCTTCACCAAGATATGGCTCGCCCTGTTCGGCCAATGGGAATGGAAGGGCGTCCCCGTGATGCCGCCGGAGGTGATGTTTCTTCCCCATTGGTTCCCGTTCAACATCTACGACTTCGCAAGCTGGGCCAGGGCCACTATCGTGCCCATGCTGATCCTGATAGACAAGAAACCGGTAGAGGCCGTTCCGGAATGGGCCGCCATCGATGAGCTGTACCCCCTGCCGAGAAACAAGACCGACTACTCAGTCATCAGGCCCAAGAAGCTTTTGGGGTGGGAGACGTTCTTCTACGCCGGTGACACGGGACTGAGGCATCTTGAAAAACTGCCCTGGATCCCAACCAGGGCCCAGGCACTCAAGCGGGCCGAGCGGTGGATCATCGACCACCAGGAGGCCGACGGTAGCTGGGGCGGAATACAGCCGCCCTGGGTGTACTCGTTAATGGCGCTCCATACGCTGGGCTATTCGATTGACCACCCGGTCATGGCCAAGGGCCTGGCGGGATTTGAAAAATTCGCGATCGAAGAGGACGACACCCTTCGGATACAGGCCTGCCTGTCGCCTCTGTGGGACACGGCGCTGGCGATGATCGCGCTGGAAGATTCCGGGCTCGAACCCAGTCATCCAGCCCTGGTCCGAGCGGGTGAGTGGCTACTGGAGGAGCAGGTATTAACCGGTGGTGACTGGCAGGTGAAGGCCAAGACAGTCTCCCCCGGAGGCTGGGCCTTCGAGTTCCACAACGACATCTATCCCGACCTAGACGATACGGCGGAGATAGTGATGGCGCTGCAAAAGTCCCGGCTTCCGTCCGAGGGCGCAAAGCAGCTTGCGGTAGACCGTGCGGTCCAATGGCTGCTGGGGATGCAGAGCGGCAATGGCGGTTGGGCGGCCTTCGATAAGAATAACACCAAGTTCCTGATCGCGAAGATACCATTTGCAGACTTTGGCGAGACGCTGGACCCACCCAGCGTCGATGTGGCGGCCCACGTCCTCGAGATGCTGGGCCAACTCGGATACTCGACCGAACACAGGGCGGTCGCCAAGGCCCTGGAGTATGTGCTGTCGGAGCAGGAAGATGACGGCGCCTGGTTCGGACGGTGGGGAGTCAACTACATATACGGGACCGGAGCGGTCCTGCCGGCCCTGGAAGCCCTGGGACTCGATATGAGCGCCAACTACGTTCGCCGCGCAGCCCGGTGGGTGATCGACCACCAGAACCCGGACGGCGGATGGGGCGAGAGTTGCGCCTCATATGTGGACCCAAACTTTCGGGGCAAAGGTCCCAGCGCACCGTCGCAGACGGCCTGGGCATTGGTATCACTCATCGCCGCGGGCGAGGGGGCCCATCCGGCCACCCGACGCGGAATCGAGCACCTGATTCGTACTCAACAGGAGGACGGGTCCTGGGACGAGCCCTACTTTACGGGAACCGGATTCCCGGGCTATGGGATCGGACAGCGGTTGGACTCGTACCTGACGCCCGACGACCCGGGCTTTCAGGGCAGCGAGCTGCCGGCCGGTTTCATGATCAACTACCATATGTACCGGAACTACTGGCCTCTTACGGCCCTGGGACGTTATCGGGGATTCCTTCATGCCCAGGCATCGCCTGCAAATACGACGATAGCCGGTGTGGCCAGTAAGCTGTAGCGATGGTAGAAAACGACCCGAAAACGGAGATTGAAAACACTGCTACCCATGTGGTAGTGTTCGAGCTTGTGAAAGCTGGAGCGTACTCACGGAGGGCGAGAGAGGTTAATCCATGAAAGTAATCGAGGCTTCCCTCAAGACCTGCCTTTTCACAATGAATATCGAATCCCAGACGGCGCCGGAGTTCATCGACGTCACCGATCGGGTGATAGAGATTATCAGGCAGTCAGAGGTCCAACACGGCTTCGTCGTGGTCTTTTCCAAGCACACGACGGCCGCCATCACTATCCAGGAAAACGAGCCTCTACTTCTCGAGGACATGAAGAGCCTCTTGGAGCGCATATCCCCTCGCAACGCCCACTACCGCCACAACGACTTCAGCGTTCGAACCGTTCACATGCACGAGAACGAATGTCCCAACGGCCACTCCCACTGCCAGCACCTCACACTGGGCACCAGCGAGACCATACCTATCTTCCAGGGCAAGCTCACTCTGGGCCAGTGGCAGCGGATATTCATGGTCGAACTGGACGGGGAGGCACCGTCCCCGTACAGGGAAGTGCTGGTCCAGATTTTGGGGGTGTAGACAGCCTCATGGACGCCCTGCTCGCAGACACCCCGGCAGGGTGCAGCGTCGAGGAAGCCTATGCCCGCTGCGAGAAGCTGGCAACGACCCACTACGAGAATTTCACGGTCGGCTCCTGGTTTTTACCGCCATCCATCCGCAAGTATTTCTACTCCATCTACGCTTACTGCCGCTCGGTGGACGACCTGGGCGACGAGTACCCTGGGGACAGGATTCAGGCCCTCGACTTCTGGGAGCATGAGATTGAGGAGTGCTTCCAGGGTACGCCCAAGCACCCGTATATGATCGCCCTGCAGGAGACGATAAGAGCCTTCGACATCCCCAAGGAGCCGTTCGTCAAGCTGGTCCAGGCCAATCGGATGGACCAGGAGACCAAACGCCACGCCACTTACGAGGATGTGGAATACTACTGCCAGCACTCGGCCAATCCGGTGGGACACCTGGTGCTGTATGTCTCTGGTTACCGAGACAAAGAACGTCAGCGCCTCTCCGATTACACATGCACGGCCCTGCAATTGACTAACTTCTGGCAGGACGTTGCCAGGGACCTGGCCATGGGCCGTATCTATATTCCCTTGGAGGACATCAAGCGGTCAGGTTACTCGGTGGATGAGCTGGAGAGAGGTGTGGTGAACGATTCGTTCCGCCAACTGATGTCCTTCGAGGTGGAACGGGCCCGTGAGCTGTTCAAAAGGGGCCTCAAATTGGTCGATACCCTGGATGGACGGCTCAAGCTGGACGTCCTCCTGTTCAGCAAGGGAGGAATGAAGGTCCTGGACCTGATTGAACGACGGGGATTCGATGTTCTGAGCCAGCGGCCGGCGCTGTCCCGAAGGGCCAAGCTTGGACTGATGCTGGGTACGATGTTTAAGCTGCGGCTACTGGGGAGAGTCTGACCGCCCAGGGCTCGGCGACCTTGCGGGGAGTTCCGATGGCGACCGAACTCGAACTGGCCTACGACCACTGCCAGCGAATCGCCAAAGAGCAGGCGAAGAATTTTTACTACGCCTTTCGTACGCTGCCGCCAGCCAAGCGGCGCGCTATATACGCCACGTACGCCTTTTGCCGCCACTGCGACGACATCGCCGACGGTGAATTTCCGCTGGATGAGAAGAGCCGGCTTCTCTCGGCGACACGGCAGAGGCTTTCGGCGCCTCACGATGGTCCGGGCGAGGACCCGGTTTTCGCCGCCCTGGTTGACGCGTCCCGCGCTTTCGAGATACCGCTGGAGTACCTGGAAGAGGTAGTCGAAGGGGTGGAGATGGACCTGACCTGGACGCGCTTCCAGGACTTCGACCAGCTCCGCACATACTGTCACAAGGTAGCATCGGTGGTCGGCCTGATATGCATCGAGGTGTTTGGGTACGAGGACCCGGCAGCCAGAGAGTATGCCATCGACCTGGGACTGGCGATGCAGTTCACCAACATCCTGCGCGATATTAAAGAAGACGCACAGCGGGGCCGCATCTACATCCCGCTAGACGAGATGGCGTCCTTCGGGTACTCAGAGCAGGAGCTTCTGGACGGCGTTGTCAACGAAGCCTTTCGCGAACTGATGCGGTTCCAGGCCGCCAGGGCGCGCAGTTATTTTGCCAGCGGAAAGCGACTTATTCCGCTGTTATCGTCTGAGTCGAGGGTCTGTCCGGCTGTGCTCCACGGGGTCTACAGCACGCTTCTGGACCGTATAGAGTCATCGGGTTTCAACGTTTTCGAGCGAAGGATCGGACTGAGCAAACGCGAGAAGCTACTTATCACGGCCAAGCTATGGGTGGGAAGCCTGATACCAGCGGTCCCGCTGCTAAGACGGTGATCGTACTGGGGGGTGGGCTGGCGGGACTTTCCGCGGCCCGCTCCCTGTTGGACCAGGGCTACGAGGTTACCCTGATCGAAAAGCGCCCCTTTTTCGGCGGGCGGGCCTTTTCGTTTCACGACGACCAGGCCGGCGGTGAGGTCGATAACGGACAGCACGTGTTCCTGGGCTGCTGCACCTACTACATCGAGTTCCTCAGAGCGTTGGGGGTCGAGAGCAACACACACCTTCAATCCCGGCTCAGGGTAGGGGTGTTCCTAAACGGCAAGCGCGGCACACTCAACAGCCTTCCCTTTCTCGGTCCACTCCACATGCTGCCTTCCCTTGCCTTTTACCCCCATCTCGGGCTGCGGGACAAGCTCCTGGCGGTTTACGGCTTGTTGAGGATCAAGCTCACGGACAGGAGAAAACATGCCGAGGAGCTGGACGGCCAGACCTTCTACGATTTGCTGAAAGTACACCACCAGACCGATAAGGCCATAGACCGGCTCTGGAACCTGATAGTCCTACCGGCGCTGAACGACGACGTTCGCGCCGTCAGCGCAGAGATGGGTGTCATGATATTCCAGGAGGGGCTGCTTAAAAAGCCCCGCGACGCGGCCATCGGCTACTCAAAGATCGGTCTGACCTCGCTGACCGGTACTCCGGCGCAGCGTTATATCGAGGAACGGAAAGGCAGACTGGTGACGGGCAGCGCGGTTAAATCCTTGAAAATAGACGACGGACTGGTCACAGCGGTGGAGCTGTCAGATGGCTCCTCCCACCGGGCTGGCGCGTATGTCAGCGCCCTGCCCTACGACGTTCTACGAGGGATGCTTCCTGGTCCGACGGCCGGACAACCGTTTTTCTCTCGCTTGGCCGGGCTCCGCTCCTCGCCGATCGTGGGCGTCCACCTCTGGTACGACCGGAGAGTCATGGACCAGGAGTTCGTCGCCTTCCTGGACAGCCCGGTCCAGTGGGTGTTCAACCAGAGCCTGATACAGGGGACCGATAGCGGACCCGGGCAGCACGTGTGCATTTCCGTAAGCGGCGCCTGGGACTATGTGGATAGGCCCAAGGAGGAGCTTTTAGAGCTTTTCGCCGGGGAGATGGAGGTGCTTTTCCCCAGAGCGCGAGGGGCGAACGTCCAGAGGTCTCTGGTGGTCAAGCAGCCCCAGGCAACCTTCAGGTCCATCCCCGGGGTGTCCAGGCACCGGCCGTCTCAGGTCACGCCCATACCCAACCTTTTTCTGGCCGGTGAATGGACTGATACTGGGTGGCCATCGACGATGGAAGGGGCGGTCCGCAGCGGCGTCTTCGCCGCCGAAGCGATCGCCGGCGGGCGACAGTGATGCGCGCACTGATACTGGCGCCCTTCAGCGAGAGCCAACTGAGCCGGTTGCGGGCTTCGATGGACGTTACGCACGAGAGCTGGCTGGAGACACGCCGGCTCACCGATCCCGACGACCTCGCGCGCAGGCTGGAGGAAGAGGCCATCGGCATCCTTGTCGTGGAGTCCGACTTCGTGTTCGAGGAGGTGTTCGAGGAGGCTGAGGCCCTCAGGTTCGTGGGCGTCTGCCGCGCCGCAACCAACCACGTAGAGATAGACGCCGCCACCGTCCACGGGGTCGTGGTCGTAAACACACCCGCAAGGAACACGCAGGCCGTGGCCGAACACGTACTGGGATTGATGCTGTCTCTGGCCAGGGGTATTCCGGCGGCCCACCGGTATGTCGTGGAGGGGCGCTGGGAGAGCCCGGTGGAGCCCTACATCTCCATGAGGGGCTCCGAACTGGCGGGTAAACATCTGGGTATCGTCGGGCTGGGGGCCATTGGGAAAAGGGTGGCTGAGATCGGGCTAGCCCTGGGCATGGAGGTCGTGGCCCACGACCCGTACATCGAGGGTGGGACACCTGGAGTGACGATGGTGGCTCTGGACGACCTGGTAGCCGGCTCGGACTACGTCAGCATCCACGTCCCATCGACCGCGAAGACCGAGGGGTTGTTGGACGGACGGCGCCTGAGTCTGATGAAACCTACGGCTTATCTGGTCAACACCTCCGATGCCTCCGTGGTCGAGCAGGGGCCGTTGATCGAGGCGCTTCGAGATAGGCGTATCGCGGGCGCGGCCTTCGATGTGTTCGAGTCCCATCCGATATCGCCGCAGAACCCTCTGCTGGCCCTGGATAACGTGGTGCTTACGCCTCACCTGGGCGGCGCTACGGGTGAGACCGTCGAGCGCCACTCCCGCATGATGACGGACGACATTTTGCGCTTTCTC
>CAZEDC010000169.1:0-3262 GCA_964510985.1 uncultured Dehalococcoidia bacterium | reverse complement strand
TCGCAACCGAAAGGGCCACTTCGAGCGTATGAATTGGGTAAGGCCGCACCAAACGTGTGCGCTTTGCGCTTCCCTGGCCTGTAGCGCCGGATGGTGCTGTTGGGCTTTCCGCCATACTAGTCTCTATTTCCCGCTGGGAGTCGACCCCGAACAGTGAGAATATATATCATCGACGGCGTAGGAACAAGTCACAATTCAGGCCTTTTCACTTTTCACGGCTACACAACTTGCGAATATGCAAAACTGAAAAGAACTTGAAAAGACGGAAACAGCCAAAAATATTTCAGTTTAGGGCTGCCAAGGGAACCCTGGCTGAAGATCGTGGCCTGGTTCGATGTAGTCCATGTGAAAGAATCCTGCGATCAGGCGCATTTGAGGGGCCGGTCGGACCTCTCGCATGGCGGTCGACACGTCATTTGCCACGATCCCCTGCCCCTCCCGACACGACCGCGCCATGCTAAGATATCGTAGTAAAGAGACAGTCTTTAGGTGAACGATTTGACGACATCAACTCGACGCGTACTCTCCATCCTGGTCATCGCGATGGCCGCCCTTGTGCTGTTCGCCGCTTGCGGCGGCGACGATGCCGCACCCTCGCCTACCTCGGCGGTACTGACCGAACAGAGCAGATCGTCGTCCGCACCGCTGTTCCCTCCCGTAGTACCGCTGGACGAGCCGCTGCAGGGCCCGTCGGAGGTGCCCGAGGAGCTGAGGGCGGTGTGGGAGGCCTGGGCCCTGCTTGCCCGCGAGCACGTCGATCGGTCCAAGTTCGACCCCGCGGAGTTCACGGACGCGGCGATCCGGGGAATGATTACGGCCCTCACGGAAGATACCCACACCCACTACCTGAGCTCGGAGGCGTTCGACATCCCGGGGCAGGACCTGGAGGGCAAATTCGAGGGTATAGGCGCCCACGTCCAGATGGGGCCGAACGGCAAGCTCGTCGTGGTGTCGCCGATGGAGGGCAGCCCCGCCGACCAGGCCGGCATTCGACCGGGAGACGTAATCGTCGCGGTCGACGGTGTAACCATCGAGGGACTGGGATTGCTGGAGGCGGTGGCGATGATAAGGGGACCGCGGGGTTCGGAGGTGGTGCTTCTTATCAAACACCTAACCGCCGTCGACGCGGAGGAGATCGTCGTCACCCGTGGTGTCATCCCCGTTGCCAGCGTCTTGCTCAGGGGCGAACCCGGCGACCGTATCGCCCATATCAGGGTCCTTGACTTCAATGCGGACACGGCAGACGCCCTGGGAGGGATGATCGAGGAGACCGTGGCGGCCGGCTCCGAGGCCCTGATCATCGATATCCGCAACAATCCCGGTGGGCTCCTTAACTCGGCGATCGACGTCACGAGCCTGTTCCTGGACGGAGGGCTGGCGCTGTACAAGGTGGACGGCGCCGGACAACGCGAGGACCTGAATGCGCGGCGCGGAGGCATCGCCACCGACATCCCAATGGTGGTGCTGGCCAACCAGTTCAGCGCCAGCGGCAGCGAGATCTTCATAGGAGCGCTGCAGGACCACAAGCGGGCCAAGGTGGTTGGAGCGACTTCGTTCGGCAAGGGCAGCGTCGGCATCCTGAGAAGGCTGAGCAATGGCGGCGGAATGGTGATTACGATCGCCAGGTTCTACACGCCGTCCGGTCGCCTGATCGAGGGAGAAGGCCTGGCGCCCGACATCGAGGTCGTCTCCCGCGACGCCCAAGAGGCCGACATATCCCAGCTGGAAAGGGCCATAGAGGAGCTGGAGGCCGTGCTCGACGGTCGCGACTCCGGAGCGTAATCCCGGCATGCCTTCCAGCCGGACGGTCTCGACCAACCGCAGGGCTCGGTTCGACTACGAGGTCCTGGACACCGTAGAGGCCGGCCTGGTTCTGACGGGCACGGAGATCAAGTCCATCCGCGAAGGGCGGGCCAACCTGGCGCACGCGTACGCGCGTCCCGAAGATGGAGAGCTGTGGTTGCTGGGCGCCCACATCGCCGAGTACTCCCACGGCGATGCCGATAGCCACGACCCTGCCCGCCCCAGAAAGCTACTACTGCACAGGGAACAGATCAGACGGCTGACAAAGCAGGTCGCTGAGCGCGGGCTGACGATCGTTCCCCTGAGGCTTTATCTGAAGCGGCACCTGGCCAAGGTGGAGCTGGGACTGGGCAAGGGGCGAAAAAGGTACGATAAGCGGAGGGCTATTGTTGAGAGGGACCGCGAACGTGAGGCCCGGGAGGCGACCAGGCGCTGACGGTTTCCTGTCGCGGAGAGGTTTGGGTTGTGTCTGCCCGATTACGCGTTTGTCTAACTAGCTAGCGTCTGTCAAACGTGGTTCGGGCGTAAGGCCCCGCTCCCATCCGGACCCCTCCCCCTCAGCGAGGGGAAGGGGTCTTGTCCTCTCCCCCGTCGAGACGAGGGAGAGCCAGGGGGCGGGCTAGCCGATCCTCTTGACTTCCAGCGTCTCACCCGGCGCCAACGCGACCCTTCGCACGTTGATCCCAAGCTTCAGCAGCCAGTAACCCAGAGTCGCCTTACTGACACCGAGCTCGTCGGCCGTTGCCGAAAGCCCCTGGTCTGTAACCATCTCGGGGAGTATCCGCTCCAGTGGCTGATGGAATTTCGCCTCCACGGCCGCCATCTTCTTAGTCTTTTTCCTTGCCATGTTTCTCTCCTCCGGACAGTGAATTCAGTATCATGCTAACGCGGGCCCACAAACGGTGTCAATGTGTTTTCAATCCTTTTCCAAGACATTTCCAAATATTTCACCGAGGCTTTTGGGTCGACGGTCCCCGGAGCTGGCTGATGTGACCTACTGAGATTGTACCAGAAGCCCACAGCAACAAATAGGAGCTATTAAAACGCAAAGTTCACGTGTAGGCATGATTGTTTGAAGTGGTTGCCTTTGACCGGGAGTCGTGCTATACCAGTGGTAGTGGGGCCCTTGTGCCTCCCCTCGATCGGGTGTGACGTGGCAGACTCAAGGGCATAATGGAGTTGGCAGGAGGAGGACCTGTTCTGTGATCGGCGACCTAACTAGGCAAATCCGGCGGAACCATGGCCTGGAGCATGCGACTGTGGTGGGGCTTCTGGACCGAGGGGTCTCCCCTCCCCTGGCGGGATACTCCACGCCCGGTGGCTTCTTCGTTTTCGGAAAGGTGTCCACACCGATCGTCAGAGAGGCGGCCGAGAATGCACTAGTCCGCCTGGCAGCAGGAGAGCGGGAGCTCGCGGTGTCGCGGTACTGTGGTACCACGTTGATGACCGGCGCGATGCT
>CAZEDC010000168.1:0-10849 GCA_964510985.1 uncultured Dehalococcoidia bacterium | reverse complement strand
CCGGCGTCGTGCTGACGCCGCCTACCTAACGGGACTAGGTACCCAATCAATATTGAGTTAATACACTGTCATGCTGAGGAGCGGAGCGACGAAGTATCTGGGGGTGGGTGGCGGTCGTTGTCTGGGATGGGAGCCACCCTACCCCAGACCCTTCGTTTCACTCAGGGTGACAGACGTCAAACTCTTCATGACAGCCTAACTTAGACTCTCTAACTGCGCTGTACGCACGCTCACACCCCGTAGTCATCCACATATCCCAAGACGGGTGCAAGCCACTGTTATCACGTATTGCACTGGTAGAGAAAAGGGCCTACCCTTGGCCTGTTTGATAGCCCGATAAATTGCCGACCCGACCACACTTCCGGAGTCTGACTTGGATTCAGAAGACCAGGTCGTTATCCCCTCGGCCTCGCGGGCCGGGGGAGTCCAGGCTCCTGAGGAGCCCCCTGCCCTACCCCGCCGCCAGGTGGTGCTCACCATGGGCGGTGTCATGCTCGCAATCTTCCTGTCATCGCTGGACCAGACTGTTGTGGGTACCGCCATGCCTCGCATAGTCTCCGACCTGGGAGGGTTCGACCGCTTCACCTGGGTGACCACCGCCTACCTGGTGGCCTCCACGACCTCTGTTCCCATCGCGGGCCGCCTGTCCGATCTGTTCGGCCGCAAGAGCTTCTACATCTGGGGCATCATTATCTTCCTGGTGGGCTCAGCGCTGGCCGGCTTTAGCCAGACGATGAACCAGCTCATCATGTTCCGGGCCATTCAGGGGATCGGGGGCGGCGTCATGATGGCGATAGCCTTCATCTCCGTCGGCGATCTCTTTCCTCCCTCCGAGCGCGGCAAATACCAGGGGCTGGTCGCCGCGGTCTTCGGGCTCTCCTCGGTGATCGGCCCGACCATGGGCGGGTTCATCACGGATAATCTTTCCTGGAACTGGATATTTTTCATCAACATACCGCTGGGTACCCCGATAGTCCTTCTGTTCGTTCGGTACTTCCCCCACATCAGGCCGTCGGCTCCCAGCCACGGGCTCGACTATGCCGGGATGGTCGCTCTCATTCTGGCCGTGGTGCCGCTGCTGCTGGGCCTGTCATGGGGCGGGGTCCAGTACGAGTGGGCCTCCCCGCAGGTTATCGGCGCGCTGGTACTGTCGGGCCTGATGACCGTGCTGTTCGTGATCCTGGAGTTCCGCTCCCCTGAGCCCATCATGCCGTTCGAGATCTACCGCAACCGCGTGGTGAGCATCTCGCTGATCGGCTCCCTTCTTACCGGGTTCGGCATGTTCGGGGCTATCATCTTCATCCCGCTGTTCTTCCAGGGTGTCCTGGGCGCCTCGGCCACCAGCAGCGGCAGCTTCCTGACCCCGATGATGCTGGGCATAGTAGTTGGCGCAGGTCTGTCGGGCCAAGCGCTCTCCCGCCTGGGAGGGCACTATCGCGCGCAGACGCTGGTGGGTATGGCGCTGATGGGCACCGGTATGGCGCTGGTATCCACCATGGACCAGGACACCAGCTACTCCCGGGCCATCGTCTATATCGTCACCATGGGCTTTGGGCTGGGCATAACGTTCCCGTCGCTGACGATCTCGGTGCAGAACGCCGTCCCGTACCGGGTCATGGGTGTCGCGACCTCGGCGATCCAGTTCTACCGGTCGATCGGCGGGACGATGGGCCTGGCAATCCTGGGTTCGCTGATGGCCAGCCGCCTGTCCTCGTCGGTGTTCGCGTCGCTGTCGGACCAGGTGCGCCAGGCGCTGCCCCCGGAGGCGATTACGGAGATACTGAACAAGCCACAGGCTCTGTTGAACCCGGAGGCGATGGACAACCTCCGCGCCAGTTTTGACCGGCTTGGCCCCCAGGGTGCGGTGGTGGCAGACCAGTTACTGGATACGCTGCGAGCGTCCCTCGCCTCGGCCATCAGCGACGTGTTCGTCGTAGGCATGGTCGTAGTTGCAGTGGCTTTTGTCGCCACGCTCTTCCTCAAGGAGATCCCTCTGCGCCAACGGCAAGAGAGCCAGAAAGAAGCGCGGCCGGCAGGACCGGTCGAGGCTCCGGCATCGGAGGACTAAAAGCTATCCCAAAAACCGGGGTGACTTCTTTCCACCCAACCGCCACAAGGGTTTTTATTCCTGCCCCGACATGTCGGGGAGACCCCCTGGCCCCGACGGGTCGGGGCACTCCCCCGTGAGGGTTTTGAGATGGGTATTAAATAGGGGCAGGTTTGAAACCTGCCCCTACAGGCGAGAAAACGCCCCCGGTGACGGGGGCGTTTTCATCGTGGCCAGGTTTTCGGCGCGGCGCTCTTCTTCAGGCCGCACCCTTCATGACGTCGACCAGCTCCTGGACGGCGGCGGCCGAGTTCTTCAGCGCGGCTGATTCGTCGGCGGTCAGGTCCACCACGATTATCTCTTCGACTCCACCGGCGCCCAGCTTAACGGGCACCCCGACGAACAGGCCGTCGATCCCGTACTGGCCCTCGAGATAGGTCGTGCACGGCAGTATCAGCTTCTTGTCGAATAGCATGGCCTCGACCATCTGGACGGCGGACGCCGCCGGTGCGTAGTAGGCGCTGCCCGTCTTCAGCAGGCTGATGATCTCCGCGCCACCGCTCCGCGTCCGCTGGACGATCTCCTCGATCCGCTCCCTGGGAATCAGCTTTGTAATAGGCGTCCCCCCCACGGTGGTGCCGCCGACCAGGGGGACCATGGTGTCGCCGTGCCCTCCCAAGACGTAGGCCGAGACTACCTCCACCGAGACGTTCAGCTCCTGGGACAGGAAGGTCCTGAACCTGGCGGTGTCCAGTATGCCGGCCATCCCGACGACACGGTTTTTGGGAAAGCCGCTGACCTCGAATGACCGCTGGGCCATGGCGTCCAACGGGTTGGTCACGATCAACAGTATGCAGTCCGGGGAACGCTTCACGATCTCCTCGGTCACGCTCGAGATGATCTTCATGTTGGTCAACAGAAGGTCGTCGCGGCTCATGCCAGGCTTACGCGCTATGCCCGAGGTGATAACCACGATGTCCGATCCTGTGGTGTCATCGTAGTCATTGGTGCCAACTATGGATGCATCGGTACCCAGCACCGGGCCGGACTCGAGCATGTCCAGCGCCTTGCCCTGAGGCAACCCTTCTATAATATCCACCAGCACTACGTCGGCGTAACCCTTGTCGAAGATACGCTGCGCCGTGCTGGCGCCGACGTTACCCGCTCCGACCACAGTAATCTTGCTGCGCATCAGCTGTTGTCTCCTGCCTGGGATTTCACGTAGCCGTTCCAGCGTTCCTCGACTCCGGGGTCCTCGACCGTCGCCATGATGTACCGGCCGAATTCCTCGCTGGTGGCCCCGGTGCTGCGCCCGGTCATAACCACCTTGCGCTCGTACTGGCCGCAGATGTCCAGGGCCTCGTGGAGTTTTCCGCCCAGGGCCTCGAAGCCGATATGCTCTAGCATCATGGCGCCGGCCCTCACCAGGGAGCTTGGGTCGGCGTATTTCGCCCGGCCCTCAGTGACCATCCTGGGCGCGCTGCCGTGGATGGCCTCGAACATGGCGTAGCGCTTGCCGACGTTGGCACTGCCCGCCGTGCCGACACCCCCCTGTATCTCCGCCGCCTCGTCGGTCAGAATGTCGCCGTAGAGGTTCGGCAGTACCAGCACCTCGAACTCGTTGCGCCGCTTCAGGTCCAGGAGCTTGGCGGTCATAATGTCGATGTACCACCCGTCCCAGGCGATTTCGGGATAACCTTCGGAGATTCTTCGGGCAACGTCCAGAAACTTGCCGTCGGTGGTCTTGACGACGTTGGCCTTGGTCACCACCGTGACCTTGCTCTTGCCGGTCCGCCGGGCGTGAGCGAAGGCCGCGTCTATGATTCGCTCGGACCCCTGCTCGGTTATCACCCTGAAGTCCACCGCTAGGTCGGGAGTAACGTTTATTCCCTGGCTGCCCACGGCGTAGAGGTCTTCGGTATTCTCGCGATAGAACGTCCAGTCGATACCCTGGCTGGGGATTCGCACAGGCCGGACGTTGGCGAAGAGGTCAAGCTCCTTGCGCATGGACACGTTGGCGCTCTCGATGTTGGGCCACCCGTCGCCTTGCTCCGGCGTATGGGTCGGCCCTTTCATCGTGACGTGGCACTGCTTGATCGCCTCGAGAACGTCCTCGGGGATCGACTTCAATTGGGCCGCACGGTTCTCAATGGTCAGGCCTTCGATATCGCGAAATACGACCTTCCCTGAGTCCACCTGGTCACGAAGGAGGTATTCCAGAACGGTCCGTGTTTCCGCGCTGATGGTGGGGCCGATACCGTCGCCGCCGATCATACCGATGATTATCGGCTTGATGGAGCCGTAGTCGGTCCAGTCGCCCTCCTGTTTCAGGAGTTCGATTCTGTCTAATTGCTGCTCCAACACCTTGCCAAAATGTTCTTTGGCGGCCTCTACCGCCTTTGGGTTGGTCAATCCGGGCTCCTTTCAAAGAAACTATCGCGCTCTGTTGACATTATCAACAACCGACGATTTATTGCCCGCCCACCCGCCCTCTAGTGGTACTTGGGGGATACCCCCAAACCCCCACAGAGGGCGTTCCGCCCCCTGTTGACTCCCCCCCAAACGAGGAAGTCAACAGGGCCAGACAATTGCTGAACCGACGGTGATCGTGTTCTGACCTTTTGCTGGATGATCCTATGTGTCGTCAAAACCTTGGAGGAGGTTGGCGCCCGGTGATCATGGCGCGATTGTAGCGAGAACGTCGTCCTTGACCACCGTGGCCCCCGGCTCCAACGGTAGGGAAGCAACCTTCCCTGAGATGGGGGCCGGCAGGGTATTCTCCATCTTCATCGCTTCCATCACCACTACCGGGTCTCCCTCTTGTACGCTCTGCCCGACCTCGACGGCGTATCTCAAGATGATGCCGGGCATCGGGGCCGTAACGGTTACCTGTCCAGAGGCGGCCTGGGGTTGTGCCACCTCGGCCGGCGCGGGACCGACGGCGGCGGCCGCCTCCACCCCACCGTCCGTCACGCCCGTTGCCGACACGGGGTCCACAGCAACCTGATACGACTGTTCACCGACGTATACATTGAACAGCCGCGCAGCGGGGCTCTGCGGTGGCGCCGCCACCGTTGCCACGGCCGGCTTAGCTTTCGCCGCCTTCTCCTGATTGACCTGCTCCAGGGTCCTGGGCTTCATCTCATCGGGGACGGGGTCGAGTCCGTGTTTGATCCTGAGAAATTTCATGCCGGTCGTGGGATACAGGGCGTAAATCAGGACATCGTCGATGTCGGTCGATATGTCCTTAACGGCCTCTCTGGCCTGGTCCATTTCAGGATCGATCAGGTCGGCGGGCCGGTCGGTTATAGGTTCCTGGCCGCGCTCGTAGTCTTTGAGCGCCCTCTCCACAAGCTCGGGGTCCGGCGGCGAGGGTGGCTGCCCGTACAATCCGTAGAGGTAGTCCTTTAACTGACCGGACATCATCTTGTAGCGGCCGAAGAGGACATTGGTGACCGACTGGGTGCCCACCATCTGGCTCATCGGGGTCACCAGTGGAGGGAAGCCCAGGTCCTCCCTTACCCTGGGGATCTCGGCCAGCACCTCGTCTAAGCGGTCCAGACCATCGGCTTCCCGGAGCTGCGATATCAGGTTACTCGCCATTCCTCCGGGTATCTGGTGGCTGAGTACCTTGGCGTCGATCACGGCCGCCCGCGGGCTCTCCATCTGATCCCGGTACTTGGGCAGCATCGATTCCAGGTAATCGCCGGCTCGCAGGAGTTTCTCCAAGTCCAGTCCGCTGTCCCTCTCCGTCCCTTTGAGGGTGACGGTCAGGGGCTCGACGGCAGGCTGAGAGGTCCGCAGCGCCAGCGGGGCCAGGCAGGTATCCACCACGTCAACGCCAGCCTCGATGGCCTTCAGGGCGGTCATTGAGGCCATTCCGCTGGTGTAGTGGGTGTGTAGGTGGAGCGGGACCCCGACCACCGGTCTCAGTGCGGTAAACAGCTCGTAGGCATCGTACGGCGCGAGCAGGCCGGCCATATCCTTAAGGCAGATGCTGTCGGCGCCCAGGTCGCGGAAACTGGCAGCCTTTTCGAGGAAGTAGTCCCGATTGAATATCGGCCCGCCGAGTTTCCCGCCCTCGGTTACCGAGTAGCTGATGGTCATCTGTAGGTGTTTGCCGTTTTTCTTGACGGCGTCGGCCGCCCGCTGGAGGTTGCGCGTGTCGTTTAGCGCGTCGAAGACCCGGAAGATGTCAATTCCGACCTCCGCGGACCTCTGGACGAAGGCGTCCACCACGTCGTCGGCATACGCCCGGTAGCCGACCAAGGACTGGCCCCTCAAAAGCATCATCAGTGGCGTGTTGGGGATCAGTTTCTTGAAGGTACGCAGCCGCTCCCAGGGGTCCTCCGCAAGAAATCGGGTCGTGGAGTCGAAGGTCGCACCACCCCAGACCTCCATAGAATGGAAACCCATGGAGTCCAACTCCGTGGCTATTGGCTCCATGTCGGCGGTCCGCAGGCGAGTCGCCAGCAGGCTCTGGTGCGCGTCTCTAAAGGTTGTGTCGGTGATCTTTATTGGATTTGCTGCCACTGTATTCCATCTCACCTTCGGCTATGTCTAACGGTCGTAATCTCCGCTGATTTCGAGCCTTACTCTCGGTCGCCACCGCCATGAAACTATCTCAGAGAGGGAGGTGGCTTTTTTGCCCGCCCATCCGCCCTCAGGGGTTTTTGTACCTTCCCCGAACTCCCCCCGACTAGTCGGGGTGCCGAAAACACTTTCGACCATCCCCCTGTCCCCCTTCCTGGCCAGGAAGGGGGAAGAATTTATAGCTGAGGGACTCCCCTTCGGCTGTGCTCAGGGACAGGCCCTCAGGCTCCCGGCAAAGGGGCTTTGCCCCTCTGCACACCTAATTATCCAGCAGCCTGCTAGTCGGGGCACTCCCCCGGAGACGATTTTAAGATGATTACTTAGTCGCCATCCTTCTCCAGGGCAAGCGACGCCACGATTGGGTATCCACGGTATCCGCGCGGGCCGCCATCCTCCAGGCGCTTAACCGCGTATCGGTCTGTTTGTCGCTTGTCTTCGCCTCCTGATCCAGGTAGGCCTGTACCGCGGCCATCACAGCTGCCAAAAGCCTGGGATCGCTCTCCTGAGAAAGAGTAGGCGAAGGGTTCAAAGTGGGATGCTCCCGTGCTTTTTAGGAGGGAGAGACTCGCGTTTATTTTCCAACATCTCCAGGGCCTTGATAATCTTCGGCCTGGTCTCAACGGGGTCGATAACGTCGTCGATCATTCCACGGCCGGCTGCGACATAGGGGTTCATCAACCGGTCCTGGTAGTCGTTGACCAGTTTGGACCGCAACTCCTGGGGTGTGTCCGAGTTCTTGATATCGTTCCTGAAGATAATGTTGACCGCGCCTTCCGCGCCCATGACCGCCACCTCGCCCGTCGGCCAGGAGTAGTTGACGTCGCCCTTCAGGTTCTTGCTGCTCATGACGATGTAGGCACCGCCATAGGCCTTGCGGGTCAAGACGCTTATCTTGGGCACGGTGGCCTCGGCATAGGCGTATATGAGCTTGGCGCCGTGGCGGATAATCCCGCCGTACTCTTGAGAGGTGCCCGGCATGAATCCGGGTACGTCCACGAAGGTTACCAACGGGATATTGAAGGCATCGCAGAAGCGTACGAAACGGGCCGCCTTGACCGAGGCGTCGATGTCGAGGACCCCGGCCTTTTGGTCCGGCTGCTGGGCGACGATGCCCACCGGACGCCCGTCCATCCTGGCAAATCCAACGAGGATGTTGCGGGCGAACAGCTCGTGGACCTGCATGAAATCCCCATCGTCCGCCACGGCGGTGATGATCTCCACCATGTCGTATGGCTGGTTGGGGCTGTCGGGGATTATACCGGCCAAAGACTCGGCGGTGCGGTCCGGATCGTCGCGAGCTGCCTGACGAAGAGGGTCCTCCATGTTGTTGGACGGCAAAAAGCTCAACAGCCGCCGAATCTGCTGCAAGCACTCTTCCTCGGTATCCGGAGCGAAGTGGGCTACGCCGCTCCTGGTCGCGTGGCTCTGAGCGCCGCCCAACTCCTCGTGGGTCACAACCTCGCCGGTTACCGCCTTGATGACGTCGGGGCCGGTGATGTACATCTGGCCGATACCGTTGGCCACGAAAACGAAATCGGTCAAAGCGGGAGAGTAAGTAGCGCCGCCGGCGGCAGGCCCCAGTATGGCCGAGATTTGAGGGATCACACCTGAGGACCTGGTGTTACGCAGAAAGATGTCGCTGTAGCCTGCGAGACTGTCGATGCCCTCCTGGATCCTGGCTCCACCCGAGTCTATAAGCCCGACAACAGGGGCCCCGCTGTTTAACGCCAGGTCCATCACCTTGCATACCTTCTGGGCGACGACCTCGGAGAGGGAGCCGCCGAAGACGGTGAAGTCCTGGGCATAAAGGAACATCAGTCGGCCATTGACCTTGCCGTAGCCTGTCACTACGGCATCGCCGGGGTAGGTCTGGTCGGCGATACCGAATTCGGTGCCTCGGTGGACGACGAACGGGTCGATTTCCTCAAAAGTCCCCTCGTCTAAAAGCAGGGAAATGCGTTCGCGGGCGGTGAGCTTACCTCGCTTGTGTTGAGCCTCAATACGGCGTTGGCCTCCGCCGAGTTTCGCATCCTCTCGCCTGCGAAAAAGCTCATCTCGTTTTCGGTCTACCTGTCGTCTGACAACCATGATTGAATTCGCATCACCACTCGTGGAATAATCAATCTCAAAGGTACCAAATTATCGGGGAGGTCGCAAGGCGACGACATCGCCGGGACTGGCCTTAGAAACCGGTGGCGAGGATTTTTCTGGCCTAGACAATTCGACTAAAACTATGGATGTTTTTAGTCGAAGAGCTCAGCGTTTGGCACCTCAACACACTCATTCTAGGGTCTACCCTCGACCGGAGCACCCATGAAGTTCGAGACATCCAACCTGGGCAAAACGATAATCAGGGGCTCATCGTTCGATTGGGGCCGGCGGACCTACGTGATGGGCGTGGTCAACGTAACCCCGGACTCCTTTTCAGGGGACGGCCTGTACAAGGACGTCGACGCGTCCGTTCAACAGGCGCTACGGTTTCAGGAGGAGGGCGCCGATATCATCGATATCGGTGGAGAGTCCACAAGGCCACCCTGGATGTACGAAGGCGCTGAGCCCGCAACGGAGGAGGAGGAGCTGGGTCGGGTTATCCCGGTAATCGAATCCCTCTCTGAAAGGCTCCGTGTACCGATCAGCATCGATACCTACAGGGCGGGCGTCGCAAGCCGGGCTCTAACCGCCGGTGCGTCGATGATAAACGATGTCTGGGGCTTTACCCGAGACCCCGATATGGCGGCTTTAGCCGCTGAAACCGGGGTCCCGGTAGTGCTGATGCACAACCAGGACCACACCCGCTACGACGACCTGGTCCCGGACGTCATAGACGCTCTTCGGCATATGAGAGACAACGCTGTCAGCGCAGGTGTAGCCCTCGACAACATCGTTCTTGACCCTGGCATGGGGTTTGGGAAGACAGCAGAGCACAACCTGGAAATCCTCCAGCGCCTCGACGAGTTTCTGGTGCTGGAACGACCCTTGCTGATAGGAATGTCGCGCAAAGCGACAATCGGAGCCGTGCTGGACCTGCCGGTCAACGAGCGCGTCGAGGGCACGGCAGCCACGGTTGCCCTATCCATTGCCAAGGGGGCCAACATCGTCAGGGTACACGATGTCAAGGAGATGGTAAGGGTAGCCAGGATGAGCGACGCCATCGTTCGCGGAAACCGGCAACCCTGATATGCTCAACGAGGCCTACCTGGGACTGGGCTCCAACCTGGGAGACCGGGCGGCCAACATAGGCCGTGCGATCGAGCTGCTCGGCGGTATCTCAACGGACCTCACCGTTTCGGCGCTGTACGAGACAGCCCCGGTAGAATTCGAAAACCAGCCGCTGTTCCTGAACGCGGTATGCCGGATACAGACTTCCCTGGACCCGTTCCAACTACTCGCCAAGACCAAGGGGTTCGAGGCGAAGCTGGGAAGGCGCCGCTCATTCGTAAACGCACCCAGGACGCTGGATATAGACATCCTGATGTACGAGGACGCGGTGCTGGAGTCACCGGACCTGACGATCCCCCACCCCAGAATGGCCGGGCGGGCTTTTGTCCTGGTGCCGTTGGCTGAGATCGCGCCGGACCTCACGCATCCCGTCCTGAGATTGACGGTCCGGTCTCTGCTGGCGCGATTGCCGGATAGCCGTGGAGCGGTGAGGAGGGTGCCGGCTGGACCAGATGCTATCGAGGAAACCCAGGGCCCGGAACGCTAATCCCTCAGCGAGGGCGGAAGAAGGTTGGGGATGGTATCCTCGATGGGGTAGTTCTCACCGCAAGAGTCGCACTGGAGGCTGCCCTCCACGATCTCGTCCCCCTCTTCCTTTGTGATGGCGAGAGTGAGGGAACCCCTGCACACGGGACAAGCCAGGATATCCATTAACTCGCGCTTCACAGCCGGTCTAACCTCCGGGGAGATAAGAGGGTGTCCCCCATTATACACCTGTTGTCACTCTGGGAGTCTTCTCGCACGGACTTCCGTGGACCTGCGCGCGATTACTTCGTCCAAGGTAAATTGGACCCATGTAGGGACTCTGGCAAGGTGCTGAAACTCTTTTCGACCATCCCTCTGAACCCTTTCCCTTCGGCAGGCTCTCCGAGCCAGCACAGATTAAAGGTATCGGAGAGCCCGACGCGTCCATTGTAAGTACGTCGGACAGGGACAAGCCTCGAACTCCCGGCTAATCCCGACTCGTCGGGACTGCACACCCCATTCTTC
>CAZEDC010000167.1:0-16315 GCA_964510985.1 uncultured Dehalococcoidia bacterium | reverse complement strand
GGCTTCGCCCCTCTGCACACCCCATTATCCAGCAGTCTGCTAGACCGTCCATTGGATGAGACGGAGTCCGGTTAACGTACCACGGCTGTAGCGCTTTCGCTAAGGACCAAGAGGCTGAAATCCGTGCTTGATAAAGATGGCGGTGGCGGACTCATCGGTCAGGTATTCAAGAAACGCCCGAGCCTTTTCTTTTTCCGTAGAGTCACGGACCAGCGCCGCCGGGTAAACCACGCTGGGATAGCTATCGGTCGGTACGATGTCCAGCACCGTGACGTTTCCGGCCATGGATGCGTCCGTGGCGTAAACCAGGGCGGCATCGGCGTTGCCCGTCTCAACGTAAACCAGGGTGGCCCGTACGTCCGAGCCGATGATCAGCTTGGACTTGATGTTATCCCAGATGCCGAGGTTGGTCAGGGCCTGTCGCGCATACCGGCCAGCCGGCGCAAGATCGGGATCGGCAACCGCCACCCGTTCAAAAGCGTCGGTACCGAGCTGGTCCATTGAGCTGATCTCCAGGCTTCCCGAGCGGACCACTACAACGAGTCTGTTAGACAAGAGATGGACCGGGTCAGACTCGACCAGGTCTTTCTCCGCCAGGAATTCAATCGGAAACTCCCCGGCGGCGACAAAGAGGTCCGCCGGAGCGCCGCTGGCTATCTGCTGTGCCAGGGCCTGCGACCCACCGAAGCTGAACGCGATCTCGACACCTGTCTCGGCTTCGTGGGAGCGGCCAATCTCGATGAGCGCATCGTTCAGGCTGGCGGCCGCGAAGACCAGCAGGCCAGACCGGCCCCCCGGCGGAGAGGAACAACCCAGGAGCAGTCCGACGGCCAGGGCAACGCCCGCGGCTCTGAGAAGGCGGCCTAGACGGGCACATCGTTCCCCTTCCGTCATGCGTATCCCTTTCGAATCGGTGACAGTTCGACCGCATTCCCCCATCAGAAACGGCGGCAATGGTATTATCGACGCTAACCTCAGGGCTGACAATCCTTCGTGTCCATTCGACGCAGCTAGACGCCGGACCGAACCGCCCGGTCACGGGCCGTTACCGCCACGGAGCAGACCGTCGAGCCCGCGGCCTTCAGCCCGCGTAGCAAGGCCCCGTAGACTTGTGCCAGGGGGTTGAAAATGGTATACTCGGGCATGGACAAGTCTTTTGTCGAAAGTGGGGCGGCCCCACTTTCTTTGTTGAAGAGGGTGTGCGATGGTCCGGAGGAGGTGGATTAGCAGATGAAAAGCGATTTTTTGATCGCTTTGACTCAACTCGCAGCGGAGCGCAACTTGCCCCGCGAAATCGTGCTGTCTGCCATCGAAGCCGCCCTAGTATCCGCCTATCGCAAAGATAGCGTGGCCGCCGGTCAGAACGTGTCCGTCAAGCTTGATCCGGGTAGCGGTGACGTGACGGTAAACGTTCTGAAGACTGTCGTGGACGAGGTCACCGACCCGCTGCTCGAAATACTGCCGGCCGACGCTAAAAAGATCAAGCCTGACGCCCAGGTCGGTGACACCATCACCACCGAGAGTATCCCGCACGAAGCGGGTCGAATCGCGGCGCAGACCGCCAAGCAGGTTGTGATGCAGAGGCTGAGGGAGGCGGAGCGCGAGCTTGTTTTCGAAGAGTATTCCGACAGGGATGGCGAAGTCTTCTCCGTCAACGTCCAACGCCTGGAACCCAAGCAGGTTATTGTTGACCTTGGGCGGGCGGAGGCCGTGCTCCCTATTTACGAACAGGTCCCCAACGAGCGGTACCGGCCCGGGCTAAAGATGAAGGTCCTGCTGCAGACTGTTGAGCGGTCCGGCAAAGGCCCGGAACTGATCGTCTCACGGGCCGACCGGCTGTTGTTGACGCGGCTCTTCGAGATGGAGGTGCCGGAGATATACAACGGCGCCGTCGAGATCGTGGCCATTGCCAGGGAGCCAGGCTCCCGCAGCAAGGTCGCCGTCAGGGCCAGGCAGGACGGAGTCGATCCCGTCGGCTCCTGCGTCGGCCTGAGGGGAGTCCGAATCCAAAATATCGTCAACGAGCTTCAGGGCGAGAAAATAGACGTGGTGGAGTGGTCCAAAGACCCTGCCAGGTTTATCGCCAACGCGCTCAGTCCCTCGCAGGTCATGCGTGTGGACCTGGATAATGAAAGGGAGTCTGCGGTTGCTATTGTCGCAGACCGTCTCCTGTCCCTGGCCATCGGCAAGGAAGGTCAGAACGCCAGACTGGCGGCCCGGCTCACCGGATGGCACGTTGACATCAAGAGCAACGTCGAGATCGACCAGGCACGAGCTGAAGCGGCCGCCAAGAAGCCCGCCGTGGCCGAGCCGGTCACTGCCGAGCATGACATCGAGCGCCTCGCCCTGACCACCCGTACCCTGAATATCCTCAAGCAGGCAGGTGTCACCACGGTAGGTCAGATCCTCCAGATGAGCAAGGCCGAACTCCTGGACACAAAGGGGTTTGGGGAGAAATCTTATGGCGAGGTCCACGGCCGCCTCAGCGATCTGATGCTGCTTGAGCCGGTGGCTGCGCCCGTGGTTGAACCGGAAGAGCCGGCGGTAGAGGCCCCAGTCGAAGAGGCCGTCGAGGAGTTTGCGGTGGCCGAAGTGGTGGAGGCGGTGGAGGAAGCCGCCGAAGAGCCGGTTGCCGAGGCCGATGTGGCTGAAGTCGGGTTAGAGACCGAGTCGCCGGCCGAGGAAGCAGAGCCCGCCACCGTGGATAAAGTGGCCGTCGAGGAACCCGCCGAGAGTCCGCCGACCGAAGAGGAACCGATTCCGGAACCTGCTTTCGAGGAAGTAGAAGAGGAGCCCGAACCCGCATTGGAGAGGTCGGCGTCTCTACGCGACGTACCGGACAATGTCTGGTCAATACGGAGAGCGCCTACCTTGAGCCCCGAGCCGGGCCAGATCAGGTTCGCGGAGGACATTACCGGGCTCAGAGGTGGAGTGACCGCCAGACGGACCCGTACGGGCGGAGGAGATGCCCCGAGGGGCGGTAAGCGTAAGACCAAGGCCGGCAGAAAGCGCCGGCGCTGAATGGCGGACCGGGCTCGACACGTCCCGCTCAGGACCTGCGTAATCTGCGGAAGGAAGGGCCCTAAGCGGGGGTTGGCGCGAGTCGTTGCTTCCGCTGACGGGGCTGTCCAGACGGACCGGACCGGCAAGTTGCCGGGAAGGGGCGCCTATGTCTGCGGAGACGGTAGCTGTTTGCACATCGGGATCAAGAGAGGGCGGCTTGAACATGCTCTGCGCACCGGCTTAAATGACAAAGATTGGGCGGAGGTCATTGAATCGGTCCAGGCGCTGAGCGGACCTCTCTGAGATCTGCGTTACTGCAGACGTAGACAAGACGGTAGACTGGTAAACTAGCCACGTAACAACAGACCTGGAGAACTGCCGAATCGGTCCAGTGAGGCAGAGTCGCCCAGGAAGGGGAACAAGTGCAACCGGCATCTGACGTAGGTCCCGAACCATTAAGGCCGCTGGAAATTCCCGCCGCCTTGACCGTAAACGACCTGGCGACGCTCATGGGCGTTGGTCCTGTCGAAGTGATCAAAGAATTCATGCGCAACGGGTTCATGCTGACCCTCAACGACGCGGTGGAGCATGACATCGTTTCCATCGTCGCCCCACCCTTCGGCTACGAAGTGCAGCCGCTGAAACAGGCGGATACGGCACAAGTAGCCTCGGCTGCCCCGACCGAAGAGGAAGACCCCAGCCTGCTTGAGACCCGGCCGCCAGTGGTGACCATCCTGGGACATGTCGACCACGGCAAGACCACGCTGCTGGACGCCGTGCGCAACAGTAACATCGTGGGCGGCGAGGCCGGGCAGATCACTCAGCACATCGGCGCCTACCAGATCGATTACAAAGACAACATCATCACCTTCCTGGACACACCGGGCCACGAGGCGTTTACCGCCATGCGGGCCAGAGGCGCCCAGGTCACCGACATCGCCGTTCTGGTAGTCGGCGCCGACGATGGCATCATGCCGCAGACGGTCGAAGCCATTAACCACGCCAAGGCGGCGGGGGTCCCGATAGTGGTCGCAATCAACAAGATCGACAAGGCCGACGCTGACCAGGAACGGGTGAAGCGGCAGCTCTCCGAGCATGAACTGCTCATCGAGGAATGGGGCGGCGAAGTGATCGCCGTGCCGATGTCCGCATTGAAGGGCGAAGGCATCTCCGAGCTACTGGAAAATCTGCTGGTTTTGGCCGAAATCGCAGAACTGAAAGCCAACCCCGACAGAGAAGCGCGAGGCGTGATCGTCGAGGCCCGTACCGATAAGAACAAAGGTCACGTGGTGACCCTTCTGGTCCAGTCCGGTACGCTGCGGGTTGGCGACAACATGGTGATCGGGGGGACCAGAGGTCGGGTCCGGGCGATGTTCGCCGACCGTGGAGAGAAGGTCCAAACAGCCGGCCCTTCGAGACCGGTGGAGATTCTGGGCGTCAACGAGTTGCCGGAAGCTGGCGAGATATTCGAGGTTACGCCCGACGAGAAGACCGCCAGGCAAATGGTTGAGGAGCACCAGCGGGCTAAACAGTCGCGGAGCGGGGTGGGGCTCACCCTCGAGGAGGTCCACGCCAGAATCGAGTCCGGAGAAACCAAGGGGCTGGGACTGATTGTCAAAACGGACGTACAAGGGAGCATAGATGCTGTCCGGACCTCCCTGGAGGGACTCAACACCGAGCAGACTCGTGTGAACGTTATCCATGTGGCCAGCGGCAGCATTACGGAGAGCGACGTTCTCCTGGCTTCGGCCTCGGACGCGATTATCGTCGGCTTCAACAGCAGGCCTACCCCGGGGGCCCAATCGCTGGCCAACGTGGAAGGCGTCGATGTGCGTTTCTACGAAATCATCTACAACCTGATCGACGATGTAGAAAAGGCCCTGGAGGGGCTGCTGGAGCCGGTATTCGAGGACATCGTAGAGGGAATCGCTATCATCCGGGCCGTTTTCCCGGCGGGCAAGACAGGCAAGGCCGCGGGCTTCTACGTGACCGACGGCCGAATAACGAGAGACGCGACGGTCCACGTGCTGCGCGGCGGTAAAGAACTCCACGTCGGGCCCGTTACCAGCCTCAAGCATTTCAAAGGCGACGTGAGAGAGGTTGCCGTCGGATTCGAAGGCGGCATGGTCCTGAAGGGGTTCAACAATTTCCGGGAAGAAGACACCCTGCAGGCCCATCGCTCCGTGCGAGCAAGCTAACCCGCCACTGCCCAGCCAGCCCCATCATTTAGCCAGAGGCCCCCGCACATGACAAGACGGATGGACCGCGTCAACGTCCTCCTGCGCCAGGAAATCAGTCGGGTTCTGGCCGCCGAACTCAGGGACCCTCGGGTCTCCTCGATGGTGAGTATCACCTATGTGGATTCCTCCGCCGACCTCCACCATGCCAGGGTCGGGGTCAGCGTCATGGGAGACGAGGCTCAGAAGAGGAGTACCCTGAAAGCCCTCAAGTCGGCCGCGGGCTTTATCCATCGGAACATTAGGCGGCATCTAACGTTAAAAACTGTGCCGTCTCTGCAATTTTACCTGGACGACTCGATCGAACAAGGGGCGGTGATGCTTGAGGTGATAAGGGGTCTGGCGCCGGAAGACGAGTCCATGGATGACGATACGGATAGGGAGCCCTAACCGTGGAGAGGCCCGACGCCAAGGTCGCCGGTATCCTGAACCTCGATAAGCCCTATGGCATGGGTTCCATGGACGTAGTGCGCCGTATAAAGAGAGCCAGCGGTCTGAAGCGAGTTGGGCACGGCGGAACGCTGGACCCCATCGCCACCGGGGTTATACCGGTCTGTATCGGCCAGGCCACCCGCATCATGGAGTACCTGGTGAGTGGGACCAAAGAGTACCGCGCCGAGGTCGAGCTTGGTACAGAGACCGATACCTACGATGCCCAGGGCCAGGTGACCGGCCGACAGGACCCTTCCCATGTGACCCTGGACGAAATAACTGAGTCACTCGGGCAGTTCCACGGCGTCATACAGCAGGTACCGCCCATGTACAGTGCGCTCAAGCAAAAAGGCAAGCGTCTGTACGAGCTGGCCCGAGCCGGCATCGAGGTCGAAAGGGAGCCTCGCAGGGTCGAGGTATTCAAGATAGAGGTCCAGGAGTGGTCGCCCCCGGTCGTCACGCTGGAGGTACGCTGTGGGCGAGGATTCTACATGCGGTCGCTGGCCTACGACCTGGGCCGTGCGCTGGGTTGCGGCGCTCACCTGAAGGGACTGGTGCGACTGAGGACCGGGCCGTTCAAGATCACCGCGGCCCTGTCGCTGGACGACGCCGAGCGAAAGTTCGATGACGGCACCTGGCGAGATGTCCTGCACGCGCCAGATGCCGTGCTCGGGGATATGAGGGCGTTCATCGTCGGTAGGCGAACGGAAGATATGGTTCGAGACGGCCGACCGGTACCGTCCGGACCTCGCATCCCGCCCACCGGTCCCGGCGAGGAGTGCCGTGTTTACAGCGTAGATGGCCGGTTTGTGGCCATCGTCGCCTTCGACGCCGCAGCTCGACAATGGCGGCCATCGAAGGTCTTTTCACTCGACTACGCCGAGGACGGAGACGCCACTACCGACTGATCCGAGAATATCATGCCGGACGGCGCGTGGCGGAGACGGAGCCTGTACATCCCGATTTCCCTTGACGGTGGGTTAAACGCACCGCTACAATATCTCAGAGGTTAGACAGAATGGCGGATTACGCGATCATACAAACAGGCGGGAAGCAGTACCGAGTCCAGACGGGCGACACCGTCCGGGTCGAGCAACTTCCAGGTGATAAAGGCGATACCATCGAACTGGACGAGGTGCTTATGGTTTCCCAGGACGGCGACGTGACCCTGGGAAATCCAACGGTACCGGGAGCCACGGTGACCACCGAGGTTGTCGAGAAGGCCAGGGGCAAGAAGATCATCGTCTTCAAATACAAGGCCAAGACCCGGTACAGAAGGAAGAACGGGCACCGGCAGCCCTACACCGAACTCAAGGTCACAGGCATCTCATTACAGAAGAAGAAACCGCGTCGGAGGAAGACCAGTGGCTCATAAAAAAGGCGGAGGCAGCACCAGGAACGGACGCGACAGCCAGTCCAAACGCCTGGGTGTGAAGCGGTACGACACCGAGTTGGTCAGCGCCGGGTCTATCATCGTACGCCAGCGCGGTACGAGGATACACCCGGGTAATAATGTCGGCCTTGGCCGGGACCATACGCTGTACGCCCTGGTCGATGGAACGGTCAAGTTCGAGTACACTCCGAAAGCCCGGAAGCGGGCCAGCGTGTACCCTATCGCAGACGCAGCGGGAGATTGAAGTCCGAATGAAGACAGATATACATCCGAAGTACTTTCCAGAAGCGACCGTGACCTGTTCCTGTGGAGCGACCTATATCACCGGTTCCACAAAGTCCGAACTCAGGGTTGAGATTTGTAACCAATGCCACCCCTTCTTCACGGGGGAACAGCGCATCGTAGACACCGAAGGTAGAGTGGAGAGGCTCAGACGACGGTTCAAGCTGGACTGAGGCCGTCGTCCTCAGTGTCAAAAACCAGGGGTGAGATTTCTCGCCCCTTTTTTGTTAGGGACAGTTGGTGGTTGTGAGCAGGGATCAAAGACCCACATACGGAGGCCAGGCGGTCCTGGAAGGTGTGATGATCAGGGGGCAGCGCCACGTGTCCGTTGCGGTCCGCCGCCCGGATGGTGGCATCGCGTTCCAGTGCCGACCGCTCAGTCAGCTATTCACTGGACGCCTCCGGCGGGTACCGCTGGTCCGGGGCATCATCATGCTGGTAGAGACCCTCACTCTGGGGCTACGGGCGCTGACGTACTCCGCCAACGTGGGGCTGGAAAAGGAAGACGAAGAGCTGGGAAGAGGCGCAATCGTCGGGATGCTGGGGTTTTCACTGCTCTTCGGCATCGGGTTATTCTTTCTCGTACCGGTCCTGGCCAGCAGGTCGCTGGAGAGCGGGCTCGGGTCCGACCTGGCCAGCAATATAGTAGAGGGGGTTATCAGGCTGGCCCTGTTCCTAGGGTACCTTTTACTGATCGGCAGAATGCGCGATATCAGACGGGTGTTCATGTACCACGGGGCCGAGCATATGACCATCCATGCCCAGGAGCGAGGCGACCCATTGGAGATTACCGCGGTGCGTAAGTACCGCACGGCTCACCCACGCTGTGGAACGGCGTTCCTGCTGGTCGTGGCGGTCGTGGCCGTGGTTGCCTTCGTCTTCGTGGGCAGAGACCCGTTCTGGTGGCTGATCCTATCCCGGATTGTATTGATCCCTGTAATCGCGGCGGCCAGCTACGAGCTTCTCCGACTCAGCGGCCGCTATGCGACCAACCCGATGGTGAAGCTCATCAACGCGCCCAGCCTGGCTTTGCAATCATTGACCACCAGGCAGCCCGATGACGACCAGATCGAGATCGCCATCGCCGCCATGAATCAGGCCATCGACGCCGACGAGGGGCGGTTGCCGCAGCCCGAAACCAGCGCAAGCTAGTAGGGCACCCCTTCCGGACGCCCCGGATTGAGTAGGGGCAGCAGTTCTACCCTACCCGGCTCGGGCTCTCAGCTCTCGCCAGATGTCTTCAGGTCTGCCGCCCGACGCCGAGACCAGTACCAGCGTGTGGTATATCAGGTCGGCCAGCTCCCGAGAGAGTTGGCCGCTGTCACCCTTGACGCCGGCAATGGCGGCCTCACCGGCCTCCTCGATCACCTTCTGACTGATACGGTCGATACCCTCACGAAACAGTCCTGCGGTGTAGCTGCCGTCTGGCATCTCTTTCTTCCGGTCCTGGATAACCGCGTAAAGCTCATCGAGGACGCCTGGGCCTTTCTCGACGCGGTCGAATTCGGGAAGCTCTTCGATCGGTGTGAAGAAGCAGTTAGGATTCCCGGTGTGGCAGATGGGGCCCTCTGGATCGACCTTCAACAGGACGGTGTCTCCGTCACAGTCCACGGCGACAGATTTGACCCGCATGTTGTTGCCCGAAACCTCGCCCTTGTGCCACAGCTCGGAGCGGGAGCGGCTGTAGAACCAGACATCGCCGCCCTCAAGGGTGCGTTTTACCGACCCCGGATTCATGTACCCAAGCATCAGTACCTCGCCGGTCTCCGCGTTCTGGGCGATGGCGGGCACCAGTCCTTTTTCGTCTAGCTGGATCCGAGCCATAGTCTCACCTCGGTCTTTTCTGAGAGTAAATTCTGCGGTAGTGGGAGTACGACGGAGATCAGGTTTCGAGGATGGGCCGGATGGGCAGGCCCCGGTCCGCCAGGTATTCTTTGGCCTCGCTGATCCGGTAAGTCCCGTAGTGGAAGATGCTGGCTGCCAGGGCCGCGTCTGCCCTGCCCGTCTCCAGCGCATCGAAGAGATGGTCCAGAGTGCCTGCCCCACCGCTGGCGATGACCGGTACCGAAACGGCGTCGGTAATTGCCTGGAGCAGGCCAAGGTCGTACCCCGTCTGCTGGCCGTCGGTGTCCATGCTGGTTACCAGCAGTTCGCCGGCGCCAAGCTCCGCGACCCGCTCCGCCCACCTGACGGCGTCGATTCCTGTTGGATTCCGTCCGCCGTGGGTGTAGACCTCCCAGCCGGAATTTTCGCTCAAGGCCAGCGAGCCGGTCACCTGTTTCGACGGTTCCCCGCTCCCACCGTCGGACGTTGACTTGGCATCTATGGCCACCACTATGCATTGAGAGCCGAAAAAATCCGAGGCCTCCGCCACCAGCGACGGGTCCTGGACCGCCGCTGTATTGAGCGAGACCTTGTCGGCGCCGGCCTCCAGCATACGCCGAACATCAGAGACCTGCCGGAGTCCCCCTCCCACGGTTAGCGGAATGAAGACCTCCTCGGACACCTGCTTCACGATATTGATCATTATTTCCCTGGCATCGGAGCTGGCCGTGATGTCCAGGAACACCAGTTCGTCGGCGCCCTCCCGGTCGTAGAATGCCGCCATCTCGGCGGGGTCGCCGGCGTCGCGAAGATTCACGAAGCTGACTCCCTTGACCACCCTACCGCGGTCAACGTCGAGACAGGGGATGATTCGCTTGGTTAGCATGGATGTCAGGTCGTGTTTCGGCTATCGTCCGGTCTCAGCGCTTTATTTGCGCATGACCAGCATGTACTGGTTGTCGTTCAGGGTATATCGGCCGAGAGAGCGGAACCCGGTCTCATATGCCATTTCGTACAGATCGAGCTCATCGATCCGGTCCTCCAACGGCGGGCCCTCTTCCATCTCCCGTTTGTTCCATTCCAGGAGAGCTATCCAGCCTCCCCTGCGGAGACACCGTCTGGTGTCTTCCAAAAGACTTTTGGGATTCTCTGCCTCATGGACCACGAAGGCGGCAAGGGCTCCGTCCAGGCTGTCGTCGTCCAACGGCAGTCGATCATCTTTGGAGAGGATCAGCTCAACGTTGGTCAGTCGGATTCGCTCCAGGCCCTCCTTGGCGGCATCCAGCATCTCCTGCTGGACATCGATGGCGTAGATCTCCCCGTCGAACACATGCTTGGCCAGAGGCACCGTGAAGAACCCCGGTCCGCAGCCGATGTCTGCGATTACATGGTGAGGGAAGATAGGTATAAGGGATGTCACGCGGAACACGTCCAGGCTTCGCTGCCTGTCGGATGACAGCAAAACTTCCTTTATGTCGGGGTCGAATATTCTTGTTTTCTTCTTCCTGGTCTTTGCCGATTTAGTCGTCTTAGTCGTCTTAGTCGTTTTAGTCGTCTTTGCCACTTTGCGTCTCACCTGTTATCTGTAACTGGGGGTCAATGCCCGAACCGCTTCGCCGAAATCAATGTCACCTGTGTAGAGCGCTTTGCCGATCACCGCCGCCTCGACGCCGAGGTCTGCCAGGCGCAAGAGGTGGTCAACCGACGAGATGCCTCCGGCAGCCACCACGGGAACGCCGGTCTCCCGTACCAGGTCTCCAATTGCCTCGAAGTTGGGCTCGGTAAGCGTGCCGTCCCGGTCGATATCAGTATACAGGAACCGCCGGACGCCCATCTCGGCCATACGCACCACCAGCTCGGTCGCCATCACCTCACCGATTCGAGTCCAGCCGTCGGTGGCCACGACACCACCCCTGGCATCGACGCTGACGACTACCGCCTCGGGTCCCAGCTCGCGGCACATATCCCGGACCAGGGCCGGGTCCTCGACGGCGGCCGTGCCTACCAGGACCCTATCGACGCCCAGGACCAGGACAGTACGGGCCGCGCTTACGGTCCGTATGCCGCCGCCCAGCTGGACCGGGACCGAGGCATTGGAAACAATGCCTTTAACCTCGGCGACATTGGTCGGGACCCCTGCCCTGGCGCCGTCCAGGTCCACCACGTGGAGCCGGGAAGCACCGGCTTCGACCCACTCGGCGGCAACCGATGACGGGTCTTCTGAGTAAACGGTCTCCTGTCCGTAGTCTCCCTGGTAGAGTCTTACGCATTTCCCTCCCAGGAGATCTATGGCCGGTATTAGCTCCATTCGTTGTCCGTCCCCGTTTTCTTCACCAGCTCCACGAAATTGCTGTACATCTTGAGGCCGATGGTCCCACTCTTTTCGGGATGGAACTGTACGGCGGCCACGTTGTCCCAGGCTACCGCGCTGCAAAATTCCACACCGTAGCTGGTTGTCCCAGCCACAAGGGTCCGGTCTTCCGGGTCGGAGTAGTAGCTGTGGACGAAATAGAAGTAAGAGCCGTCGGGTATACCATCGAACACCGGATGTTCGATATGGAACCGGACGCGGTTCCATCCCATGTGGGGGACTTTGGATCCATCAGGCAGGCGTCTGACCCGCCCGGCAACGACCCCAAAGCAGGGCTCAACGCCCTCGTCCGATACCTCCAGCAGCAATTCCAATCCCAGGCAGACACCGAGGAAGGGTTTGCCGCTGGCAATGAAGTCCTTAATGGGTTCGACCAGGCCCCTGGCCTGAAGCTGGCGCATCGACGAATCGCAGGCGCCCTGCCCCGGAAATACAAGGCCGTCGGCAGTCCTGATCTCGTCCGCATCGCTGGTAATTCTCGGGGTGGCCTTGGACCTCTCCAGCGCCTTCTCGACGCTCCTGAGGTTGCCGGCCTGATAATCGACTATTGCTATTTTGGGGCGGCTCATGGGTCTGCGGTATTACTCCTGCGTCCCGGTAACCAACTCGATAGGCAGTTTCCGGTCCTCGTACCGGGCCAGCATGAACAGGAGATCGGAAAGCCGGTTCACATAGCGCAGCACCTCGTGATTGACCAGCAACCCCTGCTCGTGCAGTGTCACCACCCTGCGCTCGCAGGTGCGAAGCAGGGTACGGGCCAGGTCCAGCGCTCCCGACCCAGGCGAGGCGCCGGGTATGATGAACGCACTGGGCAGGTCTATCAGGCTATTCAGCTCGTCTATGATATTCTCCAGTCTCTCGACCATGTCGGCCGTGACCACTGAGAAGTTGCCCTGGAAGTGTTTATATTTTTCGGGGGCGGTTGCCAGTTCCGATCCAACGGTAAACATCTCTCGTTGCACTTGCAGCAAGACCTCTTTCACCCTGGGCTCCTGGGACAGGGCACGCGCGAGGCCCATGGCCGAGATAGCTTCGTCGGCGGTACCGCACGCCTCGAACTTGGGGTCGGTCTTGGAGAGACGACCGCCGAAAAGGAGCCCGGTTTCTCCGGTGTCACCCTTCTTCGTGTAGATACGCATGAACCCCGACCTCCAGTAACAAAGGATTATACCAGCAACCGGTCGGCCCCGACACCAAAGAACCCGATAACCACCGGCCCGGGGGTTAATCCAAAGAGAGAGGCCCGACATTCCCATGAACATCGGGCCTCTCTAACTCTGCCGCCGGAATCCGGCGTGGGAAGACCGGAGGGTTAGCCGGTTTTGATCTCCAGTCGCTTGGCCTTCTTGGCCTCGACCTTGGGGAACGTGACGGTCAGCACGCCGTTCTCGTACTTTGGCTCCGCCTGGTCCGCATCGACCGAATCAGGCAAGCGCAGGGAACGGAGGAATTTGCCGGTCCTTCGCTCCCGCAGCAGGTAACCACCGTTGCTCTCTTCGCTCTCCGCGCCGGTCTCAGCCTTGATGCTGAGAACTCCGTCCTCAACCGTGACGTCGATATCCTCGGGCTTTACCCCTGGCAGCGATGCCTGGACGACAACATTGTCGCCCTCGTGGGTCACGTCGAGCGGCAGGGCCCAGCCCTCTACCGCCTCGCCAACGCCCAGTCCGCGCCAGAACCGGTCCGTCCCCCGCTCAATCCTCCGGACCTGGTTAAACGGGTGCCTTCTAATCAATACCATACCTAGACCTCCTATTGAGTCTGTGTTTTGACATTCCTTGAAGCAAGTTTGCTACTAGTTAACAATATTATATAACCGCAGTTGTTTATTGTCAATATACTTATAGTATTTACTATATTTTCGATTGTTCCATATTCTAATACATGCTATAATTGCGTTGAGATATTTTGGCGGATTTTTGACGACACCATGGCGAACTACTACGTCACCCTTGGCGTTCCCAAGGGTGCAAACGAAAAAGACATCAAGCAGGCCTACAGAAAGCTGGCCCGCAAGTACCACCCCGATCTAAATCCGGGTGATGCCGGCGCGGAGAAGCAGTTCAGAAGTATAAACGAAGCCTACGAGGTACTCTCCGATCCGGAGAGCCGTAAGAAGTACGACCGGTACGGCGATAAATGGAAGCAGGCCGGGCAGTACGAGAGCCGGTTCGGCCGTGGCGGAGGCTCACCGTTTAGGTGGAGGACCGGTATCGGCGGGTTTGGAGATGATCTGGGACCCGGCTCCTTCGGTGGACTCGAGGACTTGCTGGGCCATGCTGCGGGCTTCGGAGGACGGCGTGGAAGACGCGCGGCCACGGCCACACGTCTCAAGGCCCCGGTGTCCGTGACCCTGGAGGAGGCGTTCTCCGGCTCGAAGCGAATGGTGACATTCTCGACGGGTGGCAGGCAGCGGCGTATCGAGGTAACGATTCCTCCCGGTGTCGACACCGGTTCCGTCGTGCGCGTCTCACCGGGCGATGGGGTCAGGCTCTTCATCAATGTCACCGTGGAGCCGCACGCCCGCATTCGCCGCCAGGGCAAAGACCTGAACATAGAGGTCGAGGTCCCTTTCCTCGATGCCATCCTCGGGAGTGAGACCGAGGTCCAAACATTAAACGGCAGGGTTAAGCTCAAGGTCCCTCCCGAGAGCCAGAACGGACAGAGGATACGCCTGGCCGGCAGGGGTATGCCGAAAACAGGCTCGACAGAGACCAGCGGTGACTTGTACGTGATCCTTCGCCCTGTCCTGCCGAAAAAACTGACAGACGAAGAAAAGGACCTATTGGAGAAATTCAGGGAACTCCACTCCTGACGGGGGTGACCGGAAATGACGATTAACGAGATGTTTGGGCACGACGAGCCGGTCTTCATCATCAGCGTGGCCGCCCGAATGCTGGGGGTCCGCACGCAGACGCTGAGGTACTACGAACGCCTGGGGCTTATCGAGCCGTCCCGGACCTGTGGAAACCAGCGGGTCTTCTCAAGGAGGGACATCGAGAAGGTCCAGCGGGTGCGGGAGATGATGGACGACCTGGGTGTGAACCTGGCCGGGGTTGAGCTTGTCTTGAGGCTGTTGGACCGGCTTAAGTCGTCGGAGTCCACGATTAGACGACTGGAAGCCGAGAACGAGAGACTTCGAGGGCTGGCGGCGGTCAAGAAGTAGGACCGGGCCGCATCTACGATCCGAACCGATCAGTGTTCCGCTATCTCGGGTCGGGGCAGGTTTGAAACCTGCCCCGACAACGGATCGGATCCAGAACGAATTACCTCCCTCTGTTCCCCTGCCCTAACATACCGCTTAGTGTATACTTGTGCCGTCCATTTTCCGGCCGCTCCGCCCCATATCCTATTGCCGGAAATACGCCCAAGGAGGAAGGGATGGCCGACCGCAGCCGGGATTTCAAGCTGATCAAAGCGGGCCGCCTGATCGATAGCCAAGGCGGCCCCCCTATCGAAAGTGGAGCGGTCTTGATCCAGGGCTCGAAGATCTCCGCCGTGGGCCGTGCCGGAGACATAACCCCTCCGGAGGGGGCAAGAGCGGAGGTTTACGATTATCCGGATCAAACAATCATGCCGGGCATGGTGGACTGCCACACCCATCACAACGGTTTCGGAGACGGCCGGACGGGCGAAGACGTCGTCGCCCTGCCGGACGAGGTCCTCACACTCCAGTCGGCCCGCAACGCCCGCACCAGTCTCTTTACCGGCGTCACCACCATCAGGGAGAACGGCCCCAAGAACCGCACTACGCTCCTGCTGCGCGACGCCATCAGCCAGGGCATAGCCACCGGCCCGCGGATGGTGCTGTGCGGACGGCCGATCTCCATTATCGGCGGTCACATGGGCTACTTCGGGTCCGAGGTCACCGGGACCGTGGAGGCCAGGGCCATGGTCCGACAGCTCATTAAAGAGGGAGCGGACTACATCAAGATTACGGCCACCGGTGGCAGCACCAGGACCTCCTTCCCACTGCGGCCATCCTTCAACGTAGACGAACTACGGGCCATTACCGACGAGGCCCACAAATTCGGCAAGCTCACCGCGACCCACTGCCTGTCCATCCAGGGAATTGTCAATTCCCTGGACGCCGAAGTCGACATGATAATTCACTGTGTCTTCAAGGAACCCGACGGCACGGACAATTTCCGTCCCGACGTGGCCGAGCGGATCGGCGAGAACGGCGCCTACGTCAACCCTACCCTGCACGTGGGCAGGTCCGCGGGGTGGGCCCTTCTCCGAGAGAAGGAGATCAGAAAGCTCACCGGCGGCGAGCAGTCCCAGGTGGACGAGGTCCTTCGCAACTACGACACGCGATTGGAGCAATGCTCCCGGATGATGGACATGGGGCTGAAAATTATCACCGGGTCCGATTCGTCATGGGGGTACTACCAGTTGGGCAACACGGTGCACGAGACGGAATGCCTGGTCATGGCGGGCTACTCGCCCATGCAGGGCGTCCTGTCGGTGACCAGGGATGCGGCCAAGGCGCTGGGCGTTGACGATACCGTGGGAACGCTGGAGCCCGGCAAAGAAGCCGACATCATCGTGGTGGACGGCGACCCGTCGGAGCGGATTAGCGAACTGTGGAACGTATCCGAGGTTTTCCTGGCGGGGCAGCGCATCGAGCGGGGTTCCGAGGACTCAGTGGCCGCCACCCGCCAGCTACCGCCAGGAGGCTAGACCCGGATTCCCCCGTCCGTAACAGCAGTACGACTAAGTAGGTGGTCATAAAGAATTTAACGTCTGTCACCCTGAGCGAAGCGAAGGGTC
>CAZEDC010000166.1:0-27761 GCA_964510985.1 uncultured Dehalococcoidia bacterium | reverse complement strand
GTCAACGAAGCTGGCGGAGCTTGAAGGCTCGCTACCCAACATCCCATCGACCACCTTCGCGGCCCGGGGCCAGGTCGTGCCCGCTCAAGGAGAGACTCGGGCGCGAGTCGCGCTGCTCTCCGGATGCGTCATGCCCCTGGTGAACGGCCCGCAGATGGATGCTGTGGTCCGCGTGCTGGCCCGCAACGGCTGCGAGGTGACAGTCCCGCAGGGGCAGGGTTGCTGTGGTGCAATCAACTCCCACTCCGGCTACCTGGAGACGGCCCGAGAGCTGGCCCGGCGCAACATCGATGCCTTCCTCGATGCCGGGGTGGACGCCGTTGTGGTTGCATCCGCCGGCTGCGGGGCTCGCATGAAGGAGTACGGCCACCTGTTGGAGAACGACACCGGTTATGCCGATAAGGCTCACCGGCTTGGTGGGATGGTTAAAGACGTCCATGAGTTCCTGGCCGCCCTGCCATTGATACCTCCCAAGGCCAGCCTGAGGTACACGGTGACCTACCAGGACTCGTGCCACCTGTCCAACGGCCAGCGGATCACCCAACAGCCCCGCGAACTGCTGCGCTCCATACCGGGGTTAGAGCTGGTGGAGCTGTCCAACGCGGCCATCTGCTGCGGAAGCGGCGGCAGCTACACCATCACCGAGCGGGAGTTCTCACTCAAGGTGCTGGACTCAAAGATGCGCGCTGTCAAGGACACCGGCGCCGACGTCATTGCCACCGCCAATCCGGGCTGCGTCCTCCAGCTCCAGTACGGAGTCAAAAAGGAGGGACTGCCGATGCAGGTGCGCTACGTAACAGACCTCCTCGACGAGGCCTACCGTCTCGAAGACGGTGGCTAGCCCCCTTCCCAACCTTCCCTAGATTGAGGAGAGGGCTCCATCGATACGCGGCAACAGCCAAAATCAAGTAGGAATCCCCGTCAAATCATAGCTTTGTTGACTTCCTCGTAACCGGGGGTGTCAAGAGGGGGTTCGACCCCCTCTTGTGGGGGTTTGGGGGTATCCCCCAAATTACCATACTAGGGCGGGTGGGTGGGTAAAATAGCCTTCTTGGTTCTTCTTGGTTAAGGATATAACAAGCAGAGCCTCACATCATCAAAAAACCCCACATGGGGTTACTTTAGGAGGAAACCATGGACGTGGGTCTAAACGGCAAAGTCGCCCTTATAACGGGCGGAAGTGAAGGCATCGGCAAAGCCGCCGCTAAAAGCATGGCCGCAGAAGGGGCCAAAGTGGTCATCTGCGCCCGGCGCCCCGACGTTCTGGAGTCGGCTGCCGATGAGATCAGAGCGGCAACCGGCGGCGAGGTTTTGGCGGTCTCTGCCGACGTCTCGGTGCCGGCCCAACTCGAAAGCCTGTTCGAAGGGATAATTGCCGCCCACGACCGCATCGACATCCTGGTCAACAACGCCGGGACATCGGCCGCGGGCTATTTCGAAGAGGTCTCAGACGAGGACTGGCGGACCGACCTGGACATCAAGCTCTTCGCCGCCATCCGCTGCTCTCGGATGGCCATCCCCCACATGAGAGCCCAGGGCGGCGGTCGAATCATCAACGTTACCAACCTGGGCGGAAAGGCCCCCGGGCCTCGCTCGGTGCCCACCTCGGTCAGCCGGGCGGCGGGCATCGCCTTGACCAAGGCCCTGTCCAAGGACTACGCCGCCGACAACATCCTGGTCAACACCGTCTGCATCGGCCTGATCAAGAGTGGCCAGCACGAGACCGCCTGGAAGCGAGGGCTGGCCGAGAATCCCGGCCAGAGCCTGGACCATTGGTACGCCCAGAAGGGCCACGGCGTTCCTCTGGGGCGTGTGGGCGAGGCCCACGAGGCCGGGGACATCATCGCCTTCCTGGCCTCCGATCGCGCCAGCTACATCACCGGTGTAGCCATCAACATCGATGGCGGCACCTCAACTGTGGTTTAGCAGGGTGCTGATCCACCTAAGGTGGACGACCATCCCCCTGGCCCCCTTCCTGTCCAGGAAGGGGGACGACTTGATAGCTGAGGGACACCCTCAGACTCCCGGCAGAGGGGCTAGCCCCTCTGCACACCCCATTCTTTATCAGCCTTTTAGGGGCCGAGTCCCTGCCGGTGGTGGTTGATCAGTGTCACCTGTGGCCATATCCGTTCGTGTGACTACACACCAGCCACGGACAGACATGATAACCCGTTGGTCTGGCGGAGCGACCGGGCCTATACCGCGCCCGTCTGGCCCCGCTGGAGCAGCGCATGGTCCACCAGCACCAGCGCCATCGTCGCCTCCACGATGGGCACAACCCGAGGCAGTACAGGGGAGGGGTTAACCTTTATCGCACGAAGTGCGGGGCGGGCCGGGTGGGTATCAAGATTGGGGAGGGGATCCTGTATTGAACGGGCTCACACCACGCCCGTCTGGCCGCGCTGGAGCAGCGCATGGTCCGCCAGCACCAGCGCCATCATCGCCTCCACGATGGGCACCGCCCGAGGCAGTACACACGGGTCGTGGCGGCCCCTGCCCTCCAGGGTCACCGGGTTTCCATCCACGTCCACCGTCTCCTGCGGCTTCATGATCGTGGCCGTCGGCTTGAAGGCAACTCGCACCACGATGTTCTCGCCGTTGCTGATGCCACCCTGTATCCCGCCTGACCGGTTGGTGCGGGTCCTGACACGGCCGCCCTCGTTGTAATAGGGGTCGTTATGCTCCGAACCGGTCATGGTGACACCGCCGAAACCCGAGCCCACCTCGAATCCCTTGCTGGCGGGCAAAGAGAGCATCGCCTTGGCCATGTCTGCGTCGAGTTTGTCGAAGACCGGAGAGCCCAGACCGGCAGGAACATTGCGGGCCACGGCTTCCACTACGCCACCCAGCGAGTCGCCGTCCTTGCGGGCCTGCTTGATACGCTCGATCATCCGAACCGCCACGTCCTGGTCCGGACAGCGCACCTGGTTTGCCTCTACGTCCGACGCCGATACGGTGTCCGGGTCCACCCTGGCTTCCAGCTCCCACACCCGCCTCACATAGCCCACGATCTCGACGCCGAGTTCCTGCGCCAGCACCTTCCTGGCAATGGCCCCGGCGGCCACACGGCCCACCGTCTCCCTGGCGCTGGCCCGTCCCCCGCCCATCCAGTCACGGATACCGTACTTGGCCTGATAGGTGTAGTCCGCGTGCGAGGGCCGGAACTTCGTCCTCATCTCCTCATAGTCCCTGGCCCGGGCGTCCCTGTTCCGTACGCTTATCATGATGGGCGTGCCCGTGGTGACTCCTTCGAACAGCCCAGATAAAATCTCGGCCTCGTCGCCCTCCTTGCGCTGAGTGGAAATATCGCTCTGGCCGGGCCTGCGACGGTCCAGTTCCCTCTGGACCTCCTCCACAGCCAGCGACAGCCTGGGCGGGCAGCCGTCCACCACAACACCAACGGCCCTGCCGTGGGATTCGCCCCAAGTCGTCACCCTAAAAAGATGTCCGAAAGTGTTGCCCATAGCGTCTTTTCTCGAGAGATACTCGTCCGTTCCGCCACTGGAAATATTTCCTGCCGGTATATGCTACCATCCTCCCGGTCGATATGGTAACATCGTCGTCGTAACCGACGTGCCTTTTGTAGCGCGCTGACGTTTAACTACAGGAAAAAACAGAAAAGAACGGGTCCGGGTTGAACACCTGCGAGTACCTTCCGTGCCAGTCACGGGTGAGTGCCGCTCGTAGCCCGGGCCCATTTTTTGCCCTTCGCTCGCCTTGGCCTCCGTCGCTTGCACCACCGGCAAACCGGATGTAGACTGGGGCCAATGAGCGATGACTCCAAACCCCACTTAGAAAACCACACCCCTCCCACCGACCCTTCCCCGACAGCCGAACCGACACAGCCCGTGCCGCCACAGGCCACCGCAACCCCAGCCGGCCCGCAAGACGCCCCTCGGCGGAAGACACCCTCGCGAAGCGACGTCCGCCCTGGACAATGGCGGTACACCTTCAGGTCGCTCCAGAACAGAAGCTTCCTGTTCCTCTGGCTGGGCGTCCTGGCTTACATGGGGGGCATGCAGATGCAGATGCTGGTGCGCAGCTACCTGGTCTACGACATCACCCGCTCGGCCACACTCCTCGGTCTAGTTTCCGCCGGCTCCGCCGTCCCCATGCTGGGCCTGGCCCTGTTCGGCGGGGCCATCGCCGACCGTGTCGAGCGCAAATGGCTGATTCAGATCGGCCAGGGCACGGGCGGTCTCCTGGCCCTGCTGATAGCCGTCGCCATCGCCACCAATTCCATCGAGTGGTATCACCTGCTGATGGCCTCGGTCGTACAGGGCGTACTCTTTGCCTTCCTGATGCCCGCCAGGCAGGCCCTGGTCCCCGAGCTGGTGGGACGCGACCAGCTCTCCAACGCCCTCGCGCTCAACGCGGCCGGGATGAGCGGCATGACTCTGATCGCCCCGGCCATCGCGGGCGGACTCTACGCGCTCGTGGGCCCGGACAACGTCTATTTCATCATCTCGGGTCTGGGTTTCACCGCCATGCTCCTGACGGGCCTGATACCCCGGACTGGCCGCGGGGCCGCCGGGACAACCGGCCCTATGATAAAGGACATCCTGGCCGGACTGGCCTACATACGGCACAGGCCTCTGGTGCTGGCCCTCCTGGTGATGGGACTGGTCACCACCTTGTTAGCCAATCCCTTCCGGCTTCTCCTACCTGTCTTCGTCGTTGATATCTACGACCGTGGGCCCGAGTCCATGGGCCTGCTGATGGCCCTCATGGGTGCCGGCGTCCTGATAGGCTCGCTATTCGTCGCCTCGCTCGGCCGGTGGAGGCGCGGTATGCTCTTGATCGCCGGCAGTTTCATGTCCGGTGCTGCGCTGGTGCTCCTCGCGGTCTTTCCCTTCTACATCGCCGCCGCGGGAATCATGGTGCTGCTGGGACTGGGCGACGCCGGGCGCAGGACGCTGAACCAGTCGCTCATCATGGAGCAGGTGGAGGACCAGTACAGGGGAAGGGTCATGAGCGTATACCTGATGAACTTCGGCCTGATGCCCCTGGGCGTCGTCCCCATGGGCATCGTGACCCAGCTCCTGGGCGGGCAGGCCGCCGTCGGGATACTGGGCGGGCTGCTGCTGGCCACCACCACAGTCATCCTCCTGACCCAGCGAAGGCTTCGACAACTGCCCTAGTGGGCACGGGCGGGATGGCGTACCTCGCCTAGCCGACCTCCAGGACCACCTTGCCCGTACGGCCCGCTTCGAATAACTCGTAGGCTTCCGCCGCCTTCTCCAGCGGAAACCTGTGGGTGATGAGGTCGCCCAGGGGCACCCGGCGGTCCACAACGAAACCGGCCACCTCGGCTAGTCCCACCGTGCTAAACGTCCACGACCCGTATATCGTCAACTGGCGGTGGATTATCTGGTTGCTGATGTCGAAGGTAGTCGTATTGCCCTCGCCGACAAAACACACCTTACCCCACGCCCGCGCGCTGTCCACGGCGTTCAGGCGTACCTGAGGGATACCCGTGGCCTCCAGAGTTGAATCGGCCCCTTCGCCGCCGGTAAGCTCTCGGACCGCCTCCACCGGGTCCTGCCGGCCGGCATTTACGACTAAGTCGGCGCCGACGCGTTTGGCCAACTCCAGCCGCTCCTGGACGATATCGACGGCGATCACCCTGGCCCCCATGGTGGCGGCCAGTATCGTGCCGCTCAGTCCCACCGGTCCCTGGCCGAAGATGGCGATGGTCTCGGTGCCCTTCACCTCCAGGCGCTTCAGGGCATCGTAGGCGGTGCCCGTCCCGCAGGCGCAGGACGCCCCCTCTGCGAAGCCCAGGCCGTCGGGCATGGGGACACAGGTCGATGCGGGCACAAGCAGGTAATCCTGGTGGCCGCCGTCTTGAGTCGCGCCGTAGATTTCGTGATGCACCAGACACATTTGCGTGTAGCCTATCCTGCACAACCTGCACCGCCCGCATCCGGTGTAATGGTGCATCATCACCCGGTCCCCCACCCTCAGCCCGGACACATCGGGCCCCACCTCGGCGATCACTCCGCAGGGCTCGTGACCTCTCACGTTGAGCCTCCGCGGGTCTCCCTGCTCCCCTATCGGTGCGCGATAGTACTTCAGGTCGCTGCCACACAGGCCCGACGCCTTGATGCCGATGACGACTTCTCCCGGACCCGGCACAGGTTCTGGTAGCTCCCTGACCTCTATTTTCTTTTCGCCTCGGAAGACGACGCCGCGCATAGCAGACTCCTTTACTTGGGCAATAGCCTTCCAGTTGCCCTCACACCGGGGCGTTATTTCGTCCAGCGCCTATCCTACATTCCACGCCGATGGCCATCAAGGCCACCGGATGCAATTCGTTAGGACGGACCACACCCCACAGATCGGTAGTCATCGACACATCATGTCGGCCACACTTAACCATGTCATTCTGAGCAGGGCGAAGAATCTTGGGTGGTGAGCCAAAATCCCACCCATGGAAGCCGGCACCCCACACGATTGCTGGCGGCCCGGCCCCTGTCTATAATGGAACCGCCCCGACCATAAACTTGAGGTCCGCCGGCCCAGGGATAAGATATGCCTGAGTTCTTCAACGTATTGGCCCCAGACGATGCCTTCCGGGTTGTCCGGGATCACCTGCTGCCTCACAGCGTCGAAAGCGAGCTTATCGCGACCTCCGAGTCGCTGGGGCGCGTGACCGCCGAGGACCTCAACGCGCCCGAAGACCTCCCCGCCTTCAACCGCTCCACCATGGACGGCTTTTCAGTGCGGTCCGCCGATACCTTCGGTGCCTCCGAGGGGATACCCGCCTACCTGGAGGTGGTAGGCGATGTCTTGATGGGCGAGATGGCCAGCGTCGTCATCTCATCGGGACAGGCCGCCACGGCCTACACCGGCGGCATGCTGGCCGAAGGGGCCGACGCAGTGGTCATGGTCGAGCACACCCAGCCGGCCCAGGACTCGACCATCGAGGTCGTCCGCCCCGTGGCGCCGGGCGAGAACGTTATCCAGGTGGGCGAGGACGTACGCCGGGGCGACGTGGTGCTTCCGGTGGGCCACACACTGAGGCCGCAGGACATTGGCGGACTGATGGCCCTCGGCATCACCCACGTCAACGTGGGCCGCCGTCCCCGCGTCGCCATAGTATCCACCGGAGACGAACTGGTCCCGCCCAGGGACAGGCCAGGCCCGGGTCAGATCAGAGACATAAACTCATACACAATCTCAGCGCTGGTGGCCCGGTCGGGCGGCATTCCGGTGCGCACACCACTGGTGGCCGACGAATTCGAGGCCCAGCAAGTCGCTGCCGCACGGGCAATGGAGCAGGGCGACATCCTGGTCTTCTCAGCCGGCAGCTCGGTCAGCAGCCACGACATGACCGCCTCGGTTATCGCCAGTCTGGGAGAGCCCGGCGTCCTGGTCCACGGTATCTCGATAAAGCCCGGAAAGCCCACCATCGTCGGGATTGCGGACGGAAAACCCGCCTTCGGTCTGCCCGGCAATCCCGTGTCGGCCATGGTCGTGTTCGACCTTCTGGTCCGGCCAACCATCTCACTCCTGAGCGGTTGTGATCAGCCGCCCGAGCCCCAGACCGTGTACGCCCGGCTCCTGCGCGACGTCGCGTCGCTGGCCGGACGCGAGGACTACGTTCAGGTCCGGCTGGCCCACCGGGACGGCGACCTGTGTGCCGAGCCTGTGTTCGGAAAATCCAATCTCATCTACACGCTGATTCGGGCTGACGGAACGGTCAAGGTAACACTGGACGAGGGCGGGCTCTACGCCGGCGATCTGGTCCCCGTCCGCCTGTATTAGCGGGCTACAATCCATGAAGAACCTGCAATCCTGATAGGCTCTAAACCATGCACGGACAAAAATATGGCAGACGCTACTACCTCAGCGACATCCCCCTGGACGAGGCCGTCCAGAGGTTCAACGATGCCCTGGAGCGGGCCGGACCGACCCCGACCGCTTCAGCGGAGACCGTCCCTTTGGACTCGGCCCTCGGCAGGGTGACCGCCGAGCCCGTCTGGGCCAAGATCTCCTCGCCTCACTACGACTCCGCGGCCATGGACGGCGTGGCCGTCCGCGCCCGCGACACCGTCGGGGCCACCGAGACATCTCCTTTGCGCTTAAAGCTGGGCGACCAGGCAGTGTGGGTGGACACCGGAGACCCCATACCCGCCGGCTTCGACGCCGTCATAATGGTCGAGGTCGTCCACGAGGTTGACGAGTCCACAATCGAGATTCAGTCGCCCGTTCCGCCCTATCACCATGTCAGGCCTCTGGGCGAGGACATCGTCGCCACCGAGCTGGTCCTGCCCGAGAGTCACAGGCTCCGGCCGGTGGACCTGGGGGCCTGCGCCGCGGCCGGGCTGACCGAACTGCCGGTGCGGCGGCGCCCCAGGGTCGCGGTGATACCTACCGGCACCGAACTCGTCCCGGTGGGGAGCGCCCTTAAGCCGGGGGACATCATCGAGTTCAACACCCTGGTGCTGGCCGGGATGGTGGAGGAGTGGGGCGGCGAACCCACCAGGTTACGGTCGGTCCCCGACAACTACGACCAGCTCAAGGCCACCATCGAGGAGGCCGTCGCGGACCACGACATCGTGGTCGTCAACGCCGGCTCGTCGGCGGGGTCCGAGGACTATACCGCCAGACTGGTCGAGGAGCTGGGAGAGCTTCTGGTCCACGGCGTCGCCATCAGGCCCGGCCACCCGGTGGTCCTGGGTGTGGCGGACGGTAAACCTCTGCTGGGCATCCCCGGCTATCCCGTTTCGGCCACCTTGACCTGCGAGCTATTCGTCAAACCGCTTATAGAGAAACAGCTTGGAGTGACGGTCCCAGGCCGCGACAAAGCCGAGGCAACGATCACACGCAAGGTCCTCTCGCCAATGGGGGAGGACGAGTTCCTGCGGGTCAGGCTGGGGCGTGTTGGAGAGAAACTGGTGGCCACGCCCATCCAGCGCGGGGCCGGCGTCATCATGTCCATGGTCCGCGCCGACGGCCTGGTTTTGATACCGCGTTTCTCAGAGGGCGTGGATGCCGGCGGACAGGTCACAGTCGAGCTGCTGCGTCCCGCCGAGGAGGTGGAGGCCACCATCGTCGCAATCGGCAGCCACGACCTGACTTTGGACCTGCTGGCCAGCATGATCCATCGGCGGGCGCCCCGGACGACGCTGTCGTCGTCCAATGTCGGAAGCCTGGGTGGCCTGATGGCGCTCAACCGCGGCGACGCTCACATGGCTGGGTCTCACCTCCTGGACGAGGAGACGGGCGAGTACAACCTCCCATTCGTGGAGCGCTACGCCAAGGGCCGAAAGATTGTGGTGATGAACCTGGTGAAGAGGGAGCAGGGGCTGATGGTCCCCAAAGGCAACCCCAAGGGCATATCGTCGCTGGAGGACCTGGCCCGTGACGATGTAACTTTCGTCAACCGCCAGCGTGGCTCGGGCACCCGCATACTGCTGGACTACAAGCTCAAGGAACTTGGCATCTCACCGGAGAAGATCACCGGCTACACCCGCGAGGATTACACCCACCTGGCTATAGCCGCCTCAGTGGCGGGTGGCCGGGCCGATGCAGGCCTCGGCATACTATCGGCCGCCAGGGCCATCGGCGTGGACTTCCTGCCGCTTCTGTCTGAGCAGTACGACCTGGTGATTCCCACCGAGTTCTACACCGGCGACCTGCTCATGCCGCTGCTGGAGCTTGTCCGGAGCGATGAGTTCAAGTCGGCCGTGGACACCCTGGGCGGCTATGACACCACCATGATGGGCCACGTCGTCGCCGAACTCGGCTGATCCCCACCACCGGCCCCAACCGGGTAAACAGCAATCCAGTTCCGATCGTCCCTCTATGAGAGAAAACGACCCTCCCTTGGGACAGATGGCCATCGACAGAGGAAGGTATGCCGATGCGCCATGATGTCATTCTGAGCGTAGCGAAGAATCTGGAAGGGCTGGGCGCAGCTATCGACACCAGCGTGGGCACCGCCCCGATAATTGCTAGCCCCTCTACCTAAATTATGTTAGGCTATCCTGAACGAGTCAGATTATGGGCGTGCAAACGGGCGTTTCCGGAATAGTCATGGCCGGCGGTATGAGCCGCCGGCTGGGCCGCAACAAGGTCGTCGAGCCCCTGGGCGGCGAACCCCTGATTCAGCGCGTCATAGACCGCCTCTCCCAGGTTGTGGACCAGATCACCGTGGTGGTCAACGACGCCGAGCGAGCATCCGAGCTCTCCCTGCCACCGTCGGTACGCGTCGCTACTGACGTCTACCCCGGAAAGAGCACCCTTGGCGGTATGCACACCGGACTGTCCACCATCGACACCGAGTGGGGCATCATTGTTGCCTGCGACATGCCCTTCCTCAACGTCAAACTGATCAACCACATGCTTTCTGTCAGGGAGGGGTTTGACGTGGTCGTGCCCGTCCTGCGTGGCTATCTCGAGCCCACCCACGCCGCCTATTCCAAGCAGTGTCTGCCTCATATCGAGCGGAAGCTATGGGCCGATGATCTCAAGATCATCCGGTTCTTCGACGAGGTGCGGGTAAACCCCGTGCCCGAAGACGAGGTCCGACGGCTGGACCCGGGATTCCTGAGCTTTTTCAACATCAACACCCAGAAAGACCTCGATGAGGCCGCAGCCCTGGTGGACCAGGGACACTAGGATTTGAGTAACGCCTCATCACACGGGAATACAGAGTGTTCGTGAAAAAAATGATCGAAACCCAACGAAACGCACCGACCTGGCTGGAGATACAGGTAGAGCTGTTCGGCATGGCCAGGCTGGTCGCGAGACGTAACTGGGTTCAGGTACGGGTGCCGTCCGACGCCGGTGCAGGACACTTGGCCGCCGCCCTGGCCGAGACCTGCCCGGACCTGGTCGGTGACATCGTGCTCGAAGACCGCTCCGGCCTCCAGAAGAGCTACGCCGTCAACCTGAACGGCAAATCCTTCGTGTCCGGCCAACACCTGGGACTAAAACACGGCGACACCCTGCTGGTGTTCTCCAGCCAGGCCGGAGGCTAGCGAGACCGTGTTCGGCTATCACGGCAAAGCTTTGGTCGTTGACCTAACCACCCAGGAAGTACGGTGGGACCCCCTGGAACCCGATGTATTGCGTCGTTTCATCGGCGGAATCGGCATGGGGGCCTATCTCCTGTACCGCCACTGCCCTCCCGGGATCGACGCTTTTGAGCCTGAGAACCCACTTATCTTCACCACAAGCCTCCTGGTGGGCAGCAGCCTGACCACCTCTGGCAAGTTCGCCGTCGTCACCAAATCGCCTCTGACGGGCTTTATCGGCGACTCCCTGTCATCCAGCTTCCTGGCCATAGAGCTAAAGAGGGCAGGCTTCGACGCCCTGGTGATCACCGGTAAAAGCCCGCACCCTACCCTGCTCCGCATCGCCGACGGCCGGGTCGAGTTCCTGGACGGCGCCGGCCTGATGGGTCTCACAACCTCGGATACAGAGCAGGCCGTCAAAGAGCGCTTCGGACGGCAGACCCGCGTGGCCTGCATCGGCCCCGCCGGCGAGAAACTCGTCCGGTTCGCGGGCATCAGCAACGACGGCGGCCGGCTGGCGGGCCGCACGGGCCCCGGCGCGGTGATGGGCTCCAAGAACCTGAAGGCCATCGCGGTAAGTGGCACAGCCTCGGTCCCGGTGCACAACCCCGAGACACTGAAGACCATCGGCGCCGACCTGACCAGGCACAGCCTCGGTCCAGCAACCGAGAAGTACCGCACCCTGGGCACCGTCGCCAATATCTCGGTTTTCAACCGCCTGGGCACCCTGCCCACCAACAACTTCCGTCAGTCCACCTTCGACGGTGCCGAGGAGGTCAGCGGCGAGCGCTTCCACCAGGACCACCTCGTAAAGAACGCCCACTGCGCCACTTGCACCATCGGCTGTGAGAAGATCGTCACCACAACCGACAGAGGCGCCACCACCCAGGGGCGCGTGGAGTACGAGAGCGCCTTCGCCCTGGGCCCCCTGGTGGGGGTGGCCGACCCCAACACCGTGATTCGCGCCTCCAAGCTCTGCGACGAGACGGGCATGGACACTATCAGCGCCGGCGCCACCGTGGCCTGGGCCATGGAGTGCTTCGAGAAGGGCATCCTGACCTTCGATGACACCGGGGGTGTCGACCTGCGCTTCGGCAACCCCGATGCGTTGACCGCCTGCCTGAAAATGATCGCGGACCGGCGCGGTTTGGGAGACCTGCTGGCCGAGGGCAGCCGCCGGGCGTCTGAGTCCGTCGGCCGGGGCTCCGACCACTGGGCTATGCACGTCAAGGGCCTGGAGATGCCGGGCTACGAGCCCCGCTCTCTCAAGACAATGGCCCTGGGCCTGGCCGTCAGCACCCGCGGCGCCTGTCACAACAAGTCGTCGGCCTACGAGGCCGATTTCTCGTCTAGGGTGGACCGTTTCGAAGTGGATGAGCGGCGGGGCCGCATCACGATGGAGGGCGAAGACTTCTCCGCCGTCCTGGACTCTCTGGTCTGGTGCAAGTTCCTGCGCAAGGCCTTCGACGACCTCTACACCGAGTCGGCCGCCATCTACCAGCACGTGACCGGCTGGTCCATGAGCGCCGCCGGGTTGAAACAGGCCGGTGAGCGCATCAACAATCTGAAAAAACAGTTCAACATCCGCGAGGGCTGGACCCGCTCCGACGACAACCTGCCTCCCAGGGTATTGCACGAACCGCTGCCCACCGGGGTCACTAAAGGGATTGGACTTACGGCGCCCGACCTGGACAAGATGATCCGTGGCTATTACCAGGCCCGCGGTTGGACCGAGGATGGGCTGATACCGGACGAAAAGCTGCGCGAACTGGACCTCCTCGACATCGTCCGAGAGCCGGTAGCGGTCGTTTGATTCGCCTACCGTTCTTTGAGAATTGCCTGATCACGACAGCATGAGGCACTCTTGTCCATAGATATAGACTCGCTAAGAACCGAGCTGGATAAAAAATTCCCTCGGGAGCGCGACCAGCTATTGCCCGCGCTCCACCTCGTTCAACACCTGTTCGACTACCTCCCCGACTGGGCCATCGAGGCCGTCGGCCGCCATTTGCAGATTCCGGCCAGCGAGGTTTATGGCGCGGCAACCAGCTACTCCGAGCTTCGCACCGAAAAACCCGGAGCCAGCACCCTGAAAGTCTGCACCGGCCTGGGTTGCCTGCTCAACGGCGGCCGCGAGGTGTTGAAGGCAGTGGAATCCGCCCTGGGCACCCCTCCCGGCCGGACAACCGCCGATGGCCGGATAACCTTCGAGGAGACCCCCTGCGGCTTCCTCTGCGGGATGGCCCCGGCGGTAAAAATCAACGACACCTGGCGAGGCCGCGTCACCTCCGACTCGGTGGAAGCCCTCATTCGAGAGGCAGGCAGGCCATGACCGGTTCTGCAGTAGCCGCCGCATTTGAGCTGCTTGAGCGGTCTGCCCGGAAGCGCGTCCAGGCCCTCCGTGGCCGGAAGGCCCGGGTCACCGTACAGGTCGGTCACTGCTCCCGTTCCGTCGGTGCCGTCCGGGTGGCCGACAAATTGGCGGCTTCGCTGCCCGACACCGCCTACCTCGCCATCGCCGGCTGCGACGGCGCTTGCTTCGACGCACCGCAGGTGCTGGTAACCGACTTATCCGGTCGAACACGCAGGTACGCCCGCGTTACGCCCGAATCCGCCGGCCGGATAGTTGACGAGCTATCCGGCGACGCGTCGTCCGGCGAGGACCCGGTCTCCAGCTTCCTCTCCGGCCAGCGGCGAATCACCCTGGACGGCTGCGGACGGCTGGCGGCCACCGACATCGACGAGTACCTCGTCCACGGTGGCTATGCCGGGCTGGCCCGCGCCCTCCGGATGACTCCCGAAGAGATCATCGAAGAGGTCAAGGCGTCCGGTCTCCGTGGCCGGGGCGGGGCTTACTTCCCCGCCAGCGCCAAATGGGAGAGCGTCCGGGCAACCAACAGGTCGCCCAGGTACCTGGTCGTCAACGCCGAAGAGGGCGAGCCCGGCATCTTCAAGGACCGCCACCTGATGGAAGGTATGGCCCATCGCGTCCTGGAGGGCATGATCGTCGCCGCATACGCCTCGGGCGCGGAGAAAGCATTTTTGTACATCAACGCCGAGCCCGACCTCTCCTCCCGGAGGATGCGAGAGGCCATCGACCAGGCCAACAGTCACGGCATCCTGGGCTCGGACATCCTTGGCTCAGGCTTCGGTCTGGAGGTCGAGATACGCCGTGGGGCCGGCGGATACATCTGCGGCGAGGAGACCACGCTGCTCAGCACCATTGAGGGCTACAGACGAGAGCCGAGGCTCAGGCCGCCATTCCCCACCGAGTCCGGCCTGTGGGCCCGCCCAACCGTGATCAACAACCCCGAGACCCTGGCCGGCGTCACTTACATAATGGCCAACGGCGCTCAGGGGTTTGCCGGAATAGGGACCGATACCGACAAGGGCACGAAGATCGTCAGCATCAGCGGCTCGGTGCGGCGCCCGGGAATCGTCGAGGTTCCCATGGGCACGACACTTCGGCATATCGTCGCAGATTTAGGCCGGGGCCCTCTCCCCGGCCACGAGCTGATTGCGCTGGCCGTCGGCGGGCCTTCCAGCGGCGTCCTGCCGCCGTCCATGCTAGACACACCCATCCGCGGCGGACTGCTCCACGAGCCCGGCGTGATGCTGGGTGCCGGAGGGGTCATCGTCCTGGACGACCGCATCGGAATACCCGAAGTCATCAGAAAGCTGGCGGCATACAACGCCGCCGAGTCCTGCGGTAAGTGCACGCCCTGCCGCGAGGGCACGCCCCGGATGGTCGAGGCCTTGGACAGGCTCTCGACCGACCGGACCCCGGACGCGGACCTGGACGACCTGCGCTATCTGGTCCAGATCGTCGGCCCTGCCTCCCTGTGCGGACTGGGCCAGGCCGCAGGCAACCCCATCACCAGCGCCCTGCACTTCTTCGGCGATGAGGTTTTTAGCCAGGCGAGGGCGCCAACTCCACGGTAGGGGCCGGCTCAAGACATGGCAGACTGACTCTCCAAACAGCACGCTGTTACTCTGTATAGTAAGTATCAGACTGCTTGTTAGGTATAATAAGTGGTTTATTCCAGCTGTATCGCCGTTTATCGCCACGTTATTAGCCGCTAACCGCTTCTTTACGTATTCAGGCAGCACTTTCGCAGTCGCGCCATCGACGGTACACTTAGAGTGATACCATCCTTCCTGCTCCTATGAGGGACAGAGCCATATGACGCCGGTTCCAGTATATCGGTCTTACCGTTGCGTTCCCAAATTCCAAGGGAACGAGACCCGCCCCCTTCGATCTACACCCTCCGCCATCTACGACAGACCGTCGTCCGGTCCCCTGTTCTTTGCCATGCCATCCATGGACTGACCACCCGTCCCGTAGGAAGGTTGTTGAACATGACATCCAGTCTAAGAGGAACTGTGCGACCTCTTATAGAAAATATCCGACTCTTTAAGGGGGAACGATGAGTACCCAGGTTGCGAACAGAGTAGACGAGATCCTCGAGACCTACGCCTGGGAAAAAGGTTACCTGATCCAGGTGCTGCTCGATGTACAGCGCGAGTACAACTGGCTGCCCGGGCAAGCACTGAAGCGGATAAACGAAAAGCTGAGGGTCTCCCTGAGCCAGATTTACCGCGTGGCCAGCTTCTACAAGGCCTTTAGCCTGACACCGAGAGGGGAGCACATCGCCAACGTCTGCATGGGCACCGCCTGCTACGTGCGAGGCGGGCCCAGAATCCTGGAGAAGGCCGAGCAGGCCCTTGGTGTCAAGGCTGGCGAGACCACCGAAGACATGAAATTCACACTCGAGACGGTGAACTGTCTCGGGTGTTGCGCCCTGGGGCCGGTGATCGTCGTCGACGGCGAGGCCCATGGCAAGCTGCCGTTGACGAAGGTTGAGGCCACCCTAAAGGCCTACGAATAACCGGAGCGGAGGTAAACGGATGCTCCAGATCGGTTCGTCCGCTGGATTGGAAAAGGTCCGACAGGAGATAATCGCCAAAAGGGACCCCGACAAGCCCTGCGTCTCCGTGTGCCACGGGACCGGGTGCCAGGCGTACTCCAGCGAAAAGGTTGCCTCTGCATTCGAGCAGGAACTCAAGGAAAACGGCCTGGAGTCCAGGGTCGATGTGAAGCGCACTGGCTGTCACGGCTTCTGCGAGAGCGGCCCCCTTATAGTCATCCAACCCGAAGAGTCCTGCTACGTCGGCGTACAGCCCAAAGACGTCCCGGCGATAATCTCCGAGACCATCATGAACGGAGAGGTCATCCAGCGCCTGCTACACGTCGATCCGTCCACCAAAGAGAAGGTCTCCCGCGAGTCCGAAATACCGTTCTATAAATACCAAACGCGGCAGGTCTTCGGCAACAACAGCAAGATCGACCCTCGCAGCATCGAGGACTACCTGGCTCTCGGCGGCTACTCCGCCCTGACCAAGGCCTTATTAAATATGACCCCTCTCGAAGTATTAGAGGAGGTCAAGAATGCCAACCTGCGCGGCAGGGGCGGCGGAGGGTTCCCCGCCGGTAGAAAATGGGAGTTCTGCCGCAATGCGTCAGGCGACACCAAGTACGTTATCGTGAACGCCGACGAAGGAGACCCTGGCGCCTACATGGACAGAAGCCTACTCGAAGGCAACCCCCACAGCGTCCTGGAGGGGCTCGTGCTGGGAGCATACGCCATCGGCGCGAGCCAGGGATACTTCTACGTAAGGCAGGAATATCCCCTGGCGGTGGAGAATATCAGGCACGCTATCGAGCAGGCCCATGAGCACGGTCTTCTGGGCAAAGACATCCTGGGCTCCGGTTTCGACCTGGAAGTCGGGGTTCACCGGGGCGCAGGCGCCTTCGTCGCAGGAGAGGAGACGGGCCTCATAGCCGCCCTGGAGGGCAAGGCCGGCGAGCCGCAGCAACGGCCGCCCTATCCGGCGGTCTCCGGACTCTGGGGCAAACCGACCAACATCAACAACGTGGAGACCTGGGCTAACGTCCCCTTGATAATCGACAAGGGCGCCGACTGGTACTGCTCTATCGGGACGGCGGGCAGCAAGGGCACCAAGATATTCTCCCTGGTGGGCAAGGTCAACAACACAGGCCTGGTGGAAGTGCCCATGGGCATCAGCCTCCGCGACATCATCTACAAGATCGGCGGCGGCATCCCTAATGGCAAGCGGTTCAAGGCGGTACAGACCGGTGGGCCGTCGGGCGGATGCATCCCTGAAGAGATCATCGACCTGCTGGTTGACTTCGACGAGCTAAAAAAGGCCGGTTCGATGATGGGCTCCGGCGGCATGATCGTTATGGACGAGGATACCTGCATGGTGGACGTGGCCAGGTACTTCCTCGAATTCCTGACCGAGGAGTCCTGCGGCAAGTGCGCTTCATGCCGCCTGGGCACCAAACGCCTGCTGGAGATACTGACACGGATCACAGAGGGCGAGGGCCGGGAGGGGGATATCGAACTCCTCACCGAACTCTCGGGAGGAGTCAAGGACGCCAGCCTCTGCGGCCTGGGGCAGACCGCCCCTAACCCAGTGCTGAGCACCTTGAGATACTTCCGCGCCGAGTATATCGAGCACATCGAGAATCACCGGTGTCCCGCCGGTGTTTGCAAGAACCTCATCAATTTCTACATCGACCCAGATCTGTGTCAGGCCTGTCTGATCTGCATGCGCCAATGCCCGGGCGGGGCCATCGACGGCAGCAAAAACGTAATTCACATCATCGACCAGGACAAGTGCACCAAGTGTCACGTCTGCTTCGATGTCTGTCCGCACCGCTTCGACGCGGTCCGCGTGATATCTGGTGAGCCGGTGCCCACCCCTATCGCTGAGGACAAGAGGGTTCTGGTGCGTGCGAAAGGAAAGAAGTGATGGCCCGGGTCAGCCTCCGGATAGACGGTCGCGCGGTCGATGTCCCCGAAGGCGGAAACGTTTTAGAAGCCGCTCGCCAGGCGGGTATAGACATACCGCGTCTCTGCTACAGCCCTGACATGCCGCCCAACAGCGCCTGCCGGCTGTGTGTGGTCGAGGTGGATGGCGCCGGGACCCTGGTGGCGTCGTGCTCTGCCCGGACCGTCGATAACATGGTGGTCAGGACCGACACAGAGCGCGTCGCCCGGGCCAGGAAAGTCGTGCTGGAGCTCCTCCTCTCCGACCATCCGGCCGAGTGTGTCGATGGCGGGAACGGCGCCATCTGCGATCTGGAGGTCTACGCCCGGCAGTTCGGACTGACGGGCACCCCGTACGAGGGTGAGCGCCACGACTACCCCCTGGACGAGTCCAGCCCATTTTTCACGGTGGACCTCAACAGCTGCATCCTCTGCGGCCGCTGCGTCACCGCCTGTAATGACATTCAGCACATCGGCGCCATCGAACTCTCATTTCGCGGGTTTGACACCAAGGTCTCCACGGCCTTCGACGAACCCCTCATCAAGAGCATCTGCACCTCGTGCGGCCAATGCCTCTCGGTCTGCCCCACCGACGCCATTCGCCTCAAGACACCGGCCGAGAACGTCGTCAAGAGCGTCACCACCACCTGTCCTTACTGCGGCATCGGCTGCGGAATCAGGGCACAGGTGGACGACAAAGGCCGCATTGTGGAGATGCTGGACGACCCCGACAACCTGTCCAGCGTCGGCATGCTCTGCGTCAAGGGCCGGTTCGGCTACACCTTCGTCCATCACGAGGACCGGCTGACCACACCGCTGATTCGCCGCAACGGCGAGCTTCAACCCGCCACCTGGGACGAGGCCCTGGACTACGCCGCCGAGGGGCTGGCTAAATTTAGAGGCGACGCCTTCGGCGCCCTCTGCTCGGCCAAGACCACCAACGAGGACGGCTACGTCCAGCAGAAGATGGCCCGTCTCGTCATGCAGACCAACAATGTGGACCACTGCGCCAGGCTCTGCCATGCCCCATCGGTCACGGCCATGATGGCCGCCCTGGGCAGCGGCGCCACCAGTAACTCCTACGTCGACTACGAGGAGGCCGGCTGCCTGGTCATCGTGGGCTCCGACCCCAGCTCCAATCACCCCGTGGCAGCGTCGCGGATGCGCAAGGCTATTGTAGAACGGGGAGCCAGGCTCATCGTCATCAACCCGCGCCGCATCGACATGTGCGACCTGGCCGATGTCTGGCTCCGGCCTAACCCCGGCACCGACGTGGCACTGCTCAACGCCATGGCCAGGGTCATTCTGGACGAGGGACTGGCCGACCGGGATTTCGTCGAGAGCCGCACCGAGGGTTTCCAGGAGTGGCGCGATGTCGTGGATGGCTACGACCTCCAGCGAGCGGAAGAGGTCACCGGGGTCCCCGCAGACGACATCGCCCTGGCCGCCCGCATCTACGCCGGCCCGCCCTTTAGCGGCTCTTGCCTTATATGGGGGATGGGCATCACCCAGCACACCCAGGGCACCGCCAACGCCCACTCTCTGCTCAACCTGGCGCTGGTGGCCGGCCAGATAGGCAAGCCCGGCTCCGGCATCTCGCCCCTGCGAGGCCAGAACAACGTCCAGGGCTGCGGCGACGCCGGATGCCTGCCCAACCTCTTCCCGGGCTATGCACCTATCGACAACAAAACCCTCTCCAGGTTCAGCGCCGCCTGGTCCGGCCATACGCTCCCATCTGAAAAAGGCCTGATGCTAACGCACATGGTGGACGAGATGCTCACCGGCGGCATCAAGGCCGTCTACGTCATCGGCGAGAACCCACTGCTCAGCGAGCCCGACCTGCACCACGCCGAAAAGGCCTTCAAGAGCCTTGAGTTCCTGGTCGTCCAGGACATCTTCCTCCACGAGACCGCTCAGAACGCCGACGTCGTCCTGCCCGCCACAACCTTCGCCGAGAAGGACGGCACGTTCACCAACAGCGAGCGCCGCGTCCAGCGCGTTCGGACGGCCATTGAGCCCGTGGGCGAAAGCAGGCCCGACTGGCGCATCATCTCCGAGCTTGCCCGGCGGATCGGCGAGAAACTGGACCTCGGCGTGGAAAAGGATTTCGACTACTCGCACCCCTCCCAGATATTCGACGAGATGGCCTCCCTGATTCCCGTCCTCGCCGGTATCTCCTATGACCGCCTCGACTCGGAGGGCGGAATCCAGTGGCCCTGCCCCACTCCCGACCACCCGGGTACCCGGTTCTTATACGAGGACGATTTCCCCAGGGGGCTCAGGGCCCGACTCGTGCCCTTCGAGCAGGGCCCCCAGGCCCAGGAGCTCCCTTCAACACGCTTCCCGCTCATGCTGAGCACCGGGCGCCTGCTCTACCACTGGCACGGCGGCACCATGACCCGCAGGTCGCCGGGTCTGATGGCCAGGTCGCCCGAACTCGAGGTCGCCATCAGCCCCCAGGATGGCGAGAAGTACGGCGTGGACAACGGCGAATGGGTAAGAGTAAAGTCACGGCGAGGCGAGCTGGAGGCCCGTGCGGTACACACCGACAGGATGCGCCCGGGTGAAATATTCGTCCCATTCGTCAAGCTCCAGGACCACGCCGCCAACTTCCTCACCAACGCGGTATACGACCCCAGCGCCGGCATACCCGAGTACAAGGTCTGCGCCGTCAGCATCGAGCGGGCGGAACAGCTAGCCGAATCTCTCTCGTCCGCCGACTGACACGCCCCCGGCCGGGTGTCTGTCCAAACCGTCTTCGTCACCTTGGACGAGGGGCTCCTACGTCCCCGCTAGAGTTGCCTCTTCGACCGGGTGGGTTATTCTGACACACTCTCGCTGCCCAGGAGCTTGCTTCCGCGCTCAAGGTCAGATTAGGATTGAACAATACCCATCCGTTCAACGCCGGTCAGGCATAGACAAACACCACCGTCCACACCCAGGAGCACGACCATATGTCAACCCCTTTAAGCCAGTTCCCCAAGCCGGAGGCCGAACAGTATAGGGGCAAGCGAAAGCTGTTCCTCGTCCCAAACTTCGCCTTCTCGACCGACGCCCCCGAGGAGGGCCGCCGGCTTTTGGACCGCTACTGGTCCGAAGTCAGGGACCACGTGCACAACCTGGAGCGCTCCCTGGGGTCGGTTACCCACGTCTTTCACGAAACGGTCTTCGTCCCCGGTGACGAGGGCATGAAGATGCTGGAGGCGATGAACCCCCAGGGCTGCTCCTTCATCCAGGCGTTGTGCAACTCCACGGCCAAGCTGGAGGCCACCGAGGACCAGGCATTGGTAGAGGAAGGCTCCGACTGGCAGCGCTGCATCTCCATCGGCCTCATGAGCGAGAAGGTGCTCAAGACGGCCTTGGACGGCTACCAGGACGTGACTCAACGCCGTTACGAGCACATCGGGACCCGCATCGACGAGACGCTGAAGGAGGACGAGTCCGGCGTGCTGTTCATGCGAGAGGACCACCGCATTCAGTGGGCGCCCGGAATCCAGGTCTTCTTCGTCGCGCCGCCGGCCCTGGACACCCTGAAGCGATGGCTCAACGACCGCCTCCGGTCCGTCTCCCAGCCTGAAACTCCGCCGGAAGAGAAGGCAGAGCCGGAACCGCCGACCGCCGGGCAACCGGACGACGAGCAACCGGAGCCGGACCAGCCCGACGCGGCGCCCGACTCCAAACCCTAAACCCCATACCCATCTCCCATCCTTGACCCGCGGTGGTAGAATATACCTTCTATTCTCGCAGCGAGGCCGCAGATGACCATAACGCTGGCCGTTAACGGCCGCGACGTCGAGGTTGCCGAAGGCTCCTCGGTCCTGGACGCCGTCAACGCCTCGGGTGCCTACGTCTCCCAGCTCTGCAAGGACCCCGGCATGAAGCCGCTGGGGGCCTGCCGCACCTGTCTGGTGCAGATCGACGGGACCAGGGGCTTCCCCGCGTCCTGCTCCCTGCCCGCCGCCGATAGCATGAAGGTTTGGACCGATACCCCCGAGGTCGTAGACGTCCGCCGTGGCGTCCTCGAACTCACCCTGGCCATGTTCCCGGAGAACGGGAAAAACGGCTCCGACGGCTACGGCCAGCTATCGACCGCCGCGGAGCGCCACGGCCTCACCGCGATCCGTTGGGCAGGCCGCGACCGCCAGGCCGTGGACGACAGCAACCCCATCTTCAACATCGCCATGGACTCCTGCATCCTGTGCGGCAGGTGCGCCACGGCCTGCCAGTACGGCGCACAGCACATCGGGGCTATCGACATCCTTGGTTCGGCCACCAATGGCCGCATCGGCACCTTCATGGACAGGCCTCTGTTGGCAAGCATATGCACCACCTGCGGCCAGTGCCTCTCGGTCTGCCCCACCGACGCCATCCAGGTGAAGGCCCCGGTCAAGAAAATCACCAGGACCGTCACAACCACCTGCCCCTACTGCGGCGTCGGCTGTGGCATCAAGGCGCAGGTAAACGAGGACGACCGCATCGTGGGCATCCTCGACGACCCCGACAACCAGTCCAGCGTCGGCATGCTCTGCGTCAAGGGCCGGTTCGGCTACACCTTCGTCCACCATGAAGACCGGCTTACCACACCGCTGGTCCGCCGCAACGGCGAGCTTCAGCCCGCCACCTGGGACGAGGCCCTGGACTATGTCGCCGAACGCCTTGCCCGGTACAGGGGAGACTCCTTTGCCTCGCTCTGCTCGGCCAAGGCCACCAACGAGGACGGCTACATCCAGCAGAAGATGGCCCGCCTCGTCATGCAGAGCAACAACGTGGACCATTGCACACGTCTCTGCCACGCCCCGTCGGTCGCGGCCATGCTGGAGGCCCTGGGCAGCGGCGCCACCAGCAACTCCTATATCGACTACGAGGAGGCCGGCTGCCTGGTCATCGCGGGCTCCGACCCCAGCTCCAATCACCCCGTGGCGGCCTCACGGATGCGAAAGGCCATCGTCGAACGGGGCGCCAAGCTCATAGTGATCAACCCCCGCCGCATCGACATGTGCGACCTGGCCGACCTGTGGCTACGGCCCCGGCCCGGCACCGACGTGGCACTCCTTAACGCCATGGCCAGGGTCATCCTGGAAGAGGGACTGGCCGACCGGGACTTCGTCGAGAGCCGCACCGAGGGTTTCCAGGAGTGGCGGGACGTCGTGGACGGCTACGACCTCCGGCGGGCGGAACAGGTCACCGGCGTACCCGCCGAAGACATCGCCCAGGCCGCCCGTATCTACGCGAGACCGCCCTTCAGCGGATCGTGCCTCATCTGGGGCATGGGCATCACTCAGCACACCCAGGGTACCGCCAACGCCCACTCCCTGCTCAACCTGGCCCTGGTGGCCGGCCAGATCGGCAGGACCGGCTCCGGCATCTCGCCCCTGCGCGGCCAGAACAACGTCCAGGGCTGCGGCGACGCTGGATGCCTGCCCGATGCCTTCCCCGGATACCAGTCCATCGGCGAGACCAGCATCGCCAAGTTCCAGGCCGCATGGGGCAACTCACCGCTTCCCTCCAGGGAAGGCCTGGTGATCACCGACATGGTGGAGGCGATGCTCAGGGGCGGGATCAAGGCCGCGTACGTAGTGGGCGAGAACCCACTCCTCAGCGAGCCCGACCTCCACCACGCCGAGAAGGCCTTCGAGAGCCTGGAGTTCCTGGTCGTCCAAGACATCTTTCTCCACGAGACCGCCCAGATCGCCGACGTCGTTCTCCCGGCCACATCGTTTGCCGAAAAGGACGGTACTTTCACCAACAGCGAGCGCCGCGTCCAGCGCGTTCGACAAGTCATCGGACCCATCGGTGAAAGCAGGCCCGATTGGCGAATTATCTCGGACCTGGCGAAGCGCATCAGCGAGAAACTGGACCTAGGTCTGGAAAACGAGTTCGACTACTCCCACCCCTCCCAGATATTCGAGGAATTGGCGGCCCTTACCCCATTCCTCGCCGGCATCTCCTACCGGCGTTTGGACGACGAGGGCGGCATCCAGTGGCCCTGCCCCACTCCCGAACACCCGGGCACCCGGTTCCTCTACGAGGACGACTTCCCCAGGGGGCCCAGGGCAAAGTTCGTTCCTTTCCAGCAGGGGCCACAGGCTGAAGAGATGCCCTCCAAGCGCTTCCCACTCATCCTCAACACCGGCCGCATCCTCTACCACTGGCACGGCGGCACCATCACTCGGAGGGCCGACGGTCTCATGGCCAGAGCGCCCGTGCTCGAAATCGCCATAAGCCCGCAGGACGGCGAGAAGTACGGAGTGGCCGATGGCGAATGGGTCAAACTCCGGTCCCGCCGCGGCGACCTGGAGGGCCGCGCCCTCCTCACCGACAAGATGCGCCCCGGCGAGGTCTTCGTACCCTTCGTCAAGCTCCAGGACCACGCCGCCAACTTCCTCACCAACGCGGCCCTGGACCCCGACGCACGCATACCCGAGTACAAGGTCTGCGCCGTACGCATCCTGCCGGCCGAACAGCCCGCCAGGAGCGCCACCTTCGCCCGTTAACGACCAACGGTCTGGTCCGGATACCCTGTCCTTCATGCGCTCCTAACACACTCCTGCGCTCCCACCACACTGTCATTCTGACCCCGACTTGTCGGGGGAAGAATCTGGGGCGGGGTCTCTCGTTGCCCACGCGATGCACGGCCCAAAAATTGCCAAACCTTCTCTCGGAGTCTATCGTATCTTCAGTTGCACCTGCACACACAAACGGAGGACCGCCCATGCCGACCGCCAGGAAAAAATACCGGAGCAGCGCATGGCTCGACAGCCCCGATCTTTACGGGTGGCTCAGACGCGCCGCGCTTAAAGCCGAGGGCTTCGGCGAGGACTCCTACCAGGGCCGTCCCATAATCGGCATCTGCAACTCCTGGAGCGAACTCACCCACTGCAACGCCCATCTGCGTCAGCTCGCCGAAGCCGTCAAGCGCGGCGTCTGGCAGGCCGGGGGCTTTCCGCTGGAGTTCCCGGCCATGTCCCTGGGTGAGTACAACATGCGCCCCACAACTATGCTGTACCGAAACCTCATGAGCATGGAGGTCGAGGAGTCCATCACCGCCAACCCACTGGACGGCGTTGTTCTGCTGGGCGGATGCGACAAGACCACGCCAGCCCTTCTCATGGGCGCCGCCAGCGCCGACGTGCCCTCGATTCTGGTCACCGGAGGCCCCCAACTCAACGGCAACTGGCACGGCGAGGAGCTGGGCTCCTGCACCGACTGCCGCCGGTACCACACCGAGCTCCGCGCCGGCCGCATCACCGAGGAGCAGTGGGCCGAGCTCCAGGGCAGTATAATCCGGAGTCCGGGCCACTGCATGGTGATGGGCACCGCCTCCACCATGGCCGCCATGGGCGAGGCCTTGGGAATGGCGCTGCCAGGCAACGCGGCTATACCCGCCGTGGACTCCCGCAGGGCGCAGCTGGCCGAGGAGGCCGGCCGTCAGATAGTCGAGACCGTCGACCTGGACCTGCGACCCTCCGCTATCCTGACCAGAGAGGCCTTCGAGAACGCCATCCGCACCCTCCACGCCATCGGCGGCTCCACCAACGCCATCGTCCACCTGACCGCCATCGCGGGCCGTGTCGGGATAGACCTACCTCTGTCCCTATTCGACGCCCTCTCCCGGTCCACTCCTTACATCCTGAACCTCAAGCCCTCGGGCCGTTCTCTTATGGAAGACTTCTTCTACGCCGGTGGCATCCCGGCCTTGCTCAACGAGATCTCCGGCCTGCTGCACCTGAACGCACCTACCGTGACCGGCCGCACCCTCGGCGAGAATATCTCCAGTGCACGCGTACATAACGTCGAGCTTATTCGAAACCTTAACGAGCCGCTGGACCGCGAGGGCGGGCTGGCCGTCCTGCACGGCTCGCTGGCCCCCGAGGGCGCCATCATCAAGCCGACCGCCGCCTCTGCCAAGCTTATGACCCACAAGGGCCGCGCCATCGTCTTCGAGAACCATCGGGACATGGGACGCCGCATCGACGACCCCGACCTGGACGTCCGGCCCGACGACGTGCTGGTCATGCGCAACTCGGGTCCCGTTGGCGGTCCTGGGATGCCCGAATGGGGATTTTTACCCTTGCCTCAGAAGCTGCTGCGGCAGGGAATCCGGGACATGGTCAGGATCAGCGACGCCCGCATGAGCGGAACCGCCTTCGGGACGGTAGTAGTCCACGTCACGCCCGAGTCGGCAACCGGCGGGCCATTGGCCGCCGTCCGCAGTGGCGACCTCATCGAACTTGACGTACCCAATCGCAGGCTGGACCTGCTGGTGGAGCAACAAGAGGTCGAACGCCGATTGGCCAAAGTGCCCAGGCCGGAGCCGCATTACCGCCGGGGTTATGGCTGGCTCCACGCCCGGCACATCCTCCAGGCCGACCGGGGTTGCGACTTCGACTTCCTACGGGCGGAGGGGCCGGCTGCCGTCCAAACGGATTGATCTGTCGCAGTGGTCGCGGGGGAGCATGGGGGGCTAGGCGGGTACCAATATTGGGATGAAGTATCCCGAATCAGTTGCTGGCCCCCGACCTTATGTCATTCTGAGGACCCTGACTGTCGGGGGACGAAGAATCTGGGGCGGGGAAGCTGAAAGCCCCGATAATCAACCCTTACTCGGCCACGATGGCCGTAACCTCTGCCCGCTCCTCAGGGGTGAGCAGCCAGTCGGCCGCCTCCACGTTCTGCGCCATCTCGGCCGGGTTCCTGACACCCGTGAGCGCCACGCTCACCACAGGATTGGACAGCACCCAGGCCAGCGCCAACTGCGCCACCGTGCGGCCGGTGTCGGAGGCGTATTCGCTGAGGTTGTCAACCTTAAACAGGTTGTCCAGGAAGTGCTCGCCCTCGAACAGCGGCTGGCCGAAGGCGACCAGATTGCGACGCCAGTCGTCGGGCCCAAATTCGGTGTCTGGCGTCATCGTGCCGGTCAGCAGCCCGTGGGCCAGGGGGCCGTAGGCCATCACGCCCAGGCCGTTCTCCTGGCAAAACGGGAAGACCTCGGGCTCCGGTCTCGTGTCGAATAAGTGATAGCCCACCTGGTTGCAGATGATGGGGAAGGTTTCCAGCGACTCGCGCATCTGTTCCATGCTGAAGTTGCTGACGCCCCCGTACCTGATCTTGCCCTGGCTTTGGAAATCAGCTAGCGCCTCCATGGGCTCGGAGAAGGGCCGCGACTCGTCCGGCCAGTGAATCAGATAGAGGTCGAGATAGTCGGTCTGAAGCCGTCGTAGACTTCCCTCAAGAGCCTTTGTGAGTTGTTTTCGGGAGCTGTCTCGGTCAGTCCGGTTTTTGGATTCATTCCACGGAGTGCCACCCTTGCTTACGAGCACTACGCGATCTCTTCTCCCCCGGAGAAGCTTGCCCAGCAGCTCCTCGCTTGCTCCCCACCCGTACACTTCGGCCGTATCGAAGAGAGTCACGCCACTATCGATGGCGAGGTCTACTGCACGGGCGATTTCGTCCTCATCGAACGCGCCAAACATCCCTCGACCCATCGGCCATGTGCCGAAACCAATGACCGAAGTGGCCAGATCGGACTTACCGAAGTTGCGGTACTGCATGGCAAACCTCCGGGAAACGGGTTTGGGGTTTAGTGTTCACCCTTCACCCTACACTCTTTACCTTCCACCCTACATGCGGAACTGGACCTTGATAGAGCCCGTGGACTTGTCGTAAGCCGTTTCGAAAGCCAGCTGGGCCTCCTCCAAAGGGAAGCGGTGGGTGACCATCTGCTCTACGGGCGCTCTGCCCGACGCAATCATCTCTATGGCAAGCTCGTAGTCGTGGCGCCCGTCCATAATACTGTAACAGGAAGAGAAGATGATGGACTGCTCCTTGAGCAATGGCTGGAGCCAGTCCAGTGTCAGTGGCGCGCGGAACCCGCCCAGTA
>CAZEDC010000165.1:0-12948 GCA_964510985.1 uncultured Dehalococcoidia bacterium | reverse complement strand
AAAGCTAACGGGAGCGTACCTGGCCTTGTCAGAACCCATCCCAAAAACCCGGTTGGGGGAGTCCAGGGGGGGAATCCCCCAGATATAAAAACCCTTTCGGGAGGGCGGGTGGGAAGAAGGCCCTTTACTTTTTGGGATGGCCTGTCTCTGTTGACTTCCTCGGAACGGGGGTGCCAAGAGGGGGTTCGACCCCCTCTTGTGGGGCCTTGGGAGTATCCCCCAAATACCATTCGAGGGTGGGTGGGCGGGCAATAAAGCGTCGGTAGTTCATGATGTCAACAGATTCGGATGGTCTCTAGAGATAGGGTGCAGGACGGGCGGGACGTGGCGGCAACAAGCAGGACCCGGACACAGTCCGAGTAAGAAACCCGGAGGTAGACAATGAGCGTTCCAGAGCCAACCATCCAAGTACAAAAGACTTATCAGGTCTGTCTGGTGGTCAAAGACATCCAGAGGGCTATGGAAAACTTCTGGGATATCCTCGGCATTGGGCCCTGGAATGTCTACACATACGAGCCGCCGGAGCTTACCGACACGACCCTGCGGGGCAAGCCCCAGGACTACTCCATGAAGCTGGCGCTCGCGTTCGTAGGCGACGTCTGCTGGGAGCTGGTCGAGCCGCTAGAGGGCCCGAGCATATACAAGGAGTTCCTGGAGGAGAAGGGTGAGGGGCTCCACCACATACAGTTCCAGGTGGACGACTACGACAAAGCGATGGCCGCCTTCGAGAAAAAGGGGATCGACTTCCTTATGGGCGGGACGTACAAGGGCGGCACGTACGCCTACATGGACACCGAAGAGCCCCTGAAGATGATCGCCGAGTTCGCCACGAGGCGTCCGGGCGGCATCCGACCACCGCCGGAGAGGGTCTGGCCTCCCCAGGACTGAGCCTCGCGATCACCGCGACAGCCGCGGCAGACTGGTCGTGCCCATCAGGTACGTGTCGATGTGGTGTGCCGCCTCCCGACCCTCGGCGATGGCCCACACCACCAGGGACTGCCCGCGCCGCATGTCCCCGGCGGCGAAGATACCGGGCACGCTGGTCATGAGGCTCTCGTCGGTGGCCACGTTGCCCCGGTCATCCAAGTCTACGCCCAGTTCGTTCAGCAGTCCTTCACGCTCGGGGTGGACGAATCCAAGGGCCAGAAGCACCAGGTCCGTCTCGATCTCGAACTCGCTGCCCGGTATCTCATTCATGGTGAGACGGCCTGAATCGTCGGGTGGCCCCCACTCCAGTCGGACGGCATGCAGCCTCTCCACGGCGCCGTTCCCTCCGGAAAGCCTCTTGGTCAGGATATTGTAGTCTCGTATGCCGCCCTCCTCTTGGGCGGCCGTGGACATAAGTATCACGGGCCATTGAGGCCACGGATTTTCAGGCAGCCGCTCCTCTGGTGGTTCAGGCAGCAGCTCGAGCTGGTATACCCCGGCGGCGCCCTGTCGATGTGCCGTGCCCAGGCAGTCCGAACCGGTGTCGCCACCGCCCAGGATCACCACCCGCTTGCCCTCGGCCGTGATTCTCGACTCCGGGCTGATATACTCTCCCGCCTGGACCCTGTTTTGCTGGGCCAGGTACTCCATTGCGGTGTTGATACCCTGGAGTTCACGCCCGGGAATATCGAGGTCTCGCGCCTTGGTAGAGCCACCGGCAAGGCAGATCGCATCGAAATCGCTGAGAAGCCGGCTGACGGGCAAGTTGGCACCTACCGTTATACCTGCTCTGAAAATCACACCCTCGGCAGCCATAAGCTCTATCCGCCGCTTGACGATAGCCTTCTCCAGCTTGAACTCTGGGATACCCAGTGCCAGAAGGCCGCCTACGTGCTCGTCGCGCTCCAGAACCGTGACGGCGTGCCCGGCCCGGTTAAGCTGCTGCGCCGCCGCGAGGCCCGCGGGCCCGGAGCCGACGACGGCCACCTTCTTGCCGGTTCGGGACGCCGGTGGCTCGGGTTTGATCCAGCCTTCCTGGAACCCGCGGTCGACGATGGTCCTCTCCAGATGTTCGATGGTGACCGGGTCCTGGTTGATGGCGAGGACACAGGACGCCTCACAGGGAGCGGGACAGATCCTGCCGGTGAACTCGGGGAAGTTGTTGGTGGCCAGCAGCCTTTTTAAGGCCTCCAACCACTGGCCGCGATACACCAGCTCATTGAATTCGGGTATCAGGTTGCCCAGGGGACAGCCCATGTGACAGAAAGGCACCGCACAGTCCATGCACCTGCTACCCTGTCGGCTGGCCTGCTCCTCCGACCATGTTTTATCGAACTCTCGCCAGTGCCGGACACGGTCCTGGACAGGCTGGCGTTCGAGGGGCTGGCGCCCGAGGTCCCTGAATCCCAGCGGCTTATCCATTCAGCACCAGTTCCATTTCCCTGGGCTGCGCCCGATTTTGGGCCTTCAGGACCTCGCGATAGGCTTCAGGCATGACCTTTATAAACTTGGGCAGGGTCTCCTCCCAGGTGTCCAGAATCTCCCGGGCGTTGGCGCTGTCCGTGTACTTGAGATGCCACTCAATCATCCGGCGAAGTACCATCTGGTCGGAGACGTCGCTAACTGGCTCCAGGTCCACGCTCTCTCGATTGCACCTGGTATTAAAGTCGCCCTGCCTGTCCAGGACGTAGGCGATACCGCCGGTCATACCCGCCGCGAAGTTTCGTCGGGTGCGGCCCAGCACCACGACGATACCTCCGGTCATGTACTCGCTCCCGTGGTCGCCGACACCCTCCACGACCGTGCAGGCGCCGCTGTTCCTGACGGCGAACCGCTCGCCGGCGACGCCGCGAAAGAATGCCATGCCACCTGTGGCGCCGTAAAGCACGGCATTTCCGGCTATTACGTTCTCCTCGGGGACGAATGTGGAGCCCTCCGGTGGATAGACCACGATTCGTCCGCCTGACATCCCCTTGCCGGTGTAGTCGTTGGCATCGCCCGCCAGCTCCAGGAACACACCCTTGGACAAGAACGAGCCGAAACTCTGCCCGGCGGAGCCCTCGAAGTGGAACCGTATAGAGTCCTCGGGCAGGCCGTCGTCCCCGTACCGCTTGGCCACCTCTCCGCTGAGCATCGCGCCAACGGTCCGGTTGGAGTTACGAATGGGTAGCCGGTGGGAGACCGTTCCATTGCCGCTGAGGGCGTCCTGTGCAAGTTCGATAAGCTTGTTGTCCAGGGCCTTGTCCAGGCTGTGGTCCTGGGCCTCGCGGCAGTAGGTAGCCGACCTGTCCGCCGCCTCCGGCCGGTGCAGGAGACGGCTCAGGTCTAGACCTCGCGCCTTCCAATGCTCGATGACCTGGCGGCTGTCCAGCTTGTCTACACGTCCGACCATCTCGTTGACGGTGCGGAATCCGAGCTGGGACATGATCTCTCGCAGATGCTCGGCTATAAAAAAGAAATAGTTGATCACATACTCAGGTTTGCCCGAGAACTGGCGGCGTAGCTCCGGGTCCTGGGTGGCGATGCCCACGGAGCAGGCGTTCAGGTGGCACTTCCGGAGCATTATGCAGCCGAGGGTGACCAGGGGCGCGGTCGCGAAGCCAAACTCCTCGGCGCCCAGGAGGCAAGCTATGGCCACGTCTCGGCCGGTCTTCAGCCCTCCGTCGGCCTGCACGACGATACGGCCTCTCAGATCGTTCTGCACCAGTACCTGTTGGGTCTCCGCCAGACCCAATTCCCACGGCAGGCCGGCGTGCTTGATGGAGGACTCGGGAGAGGCTCCGGTGCCGCCGGTATCGCCGCTGATGAGGACCACATCGGCATGTCCCTTGGAAACTCCGGCTGCGATGGTCCCAACCCCCACCTCGGCGACCAGCTTGACGTGGATCCTGGCCTGGGGATTTACGTTTTTCAAGTCGTGGATGAGCTGCACCAGGTCTTCGATGGAGTAGATGTCGTGGTGCGGGGGCGGCGAGATCAGCTCCACGCCCGGTGTGGTGTGCCTCACCCAGCCGATGTATTCGTCCACCTTGTGACCGGGGAGCCTCCCGCCCTCGCCCGGCTTGGAGCCCTGGGCCATCTTGATTTGCAGGTCGGTGGCGTTCACCAAATAGCGAGTCGTGACGCCGAATCGGGCAGACGCCACCTGTTTGACGGCGCTGCTGCGCGAGTCTCCGTTGGGGTCCGGTGTGAATCGACGGTGGTCTTCGCCACCTTCACCGGTATTGCTCTTGGCACCGATCCGGTTGGTGGCGATGGCCAGTGTTTCATGGGCCTCTCTGCTGATAGCGCCCAGAGAGATCGCGCCTGTGGCAAAGCGTTTCACGATCTCCGAGGCCGGTTCTACTTCTTCCAGGGGAATAGGCCGGTCAAGGGTCTTTAAATTCATCAGACCGCGGAGAGTGCAAAGCCTCTGGTCTTCGTCGCCAACGAGCTTCGCAAACTCGTGGAAGGCATCGTAGCTGTTGGTCCTGGTGGCATGTTGGAGACTCGCGATGGTCGCCGGGTTGTACATGTGGTGCTCGCCGTCACGTCGCCACTGGTAGTTCCCTCCTCCTTCGAGGCCCAAAGATGCGGCCACGTGTGAGCCGCCATAGGCCCTGGCGTGCCGCTGGCGGGCCTCCTCTTCGATAACCTCGATTCCCAGGCCCCCCAAACGGGAAGGGGTCCAGGTGAAGTACCTGTCCACCATCTCCTGGCTCAGACCGACCGCCTCGAAGATCTGGGCCCCGCGGTAGCTCTGGACCGTCGAGATTCCCATCTTGGAGGCGACCTTCAGTATGCCCTTGTTCACCGCCTTGATGAAATTCTTCCTGGCGGCTTCGACATCGATGCCCTCGGGGAAGATGCGCTGCCTCTCCATGTCGGCCAGGGTCTGGTAGGCCAGGTATGGGTTCACTGCGCCGGCGCCGTAGCCGAGGAGCAGCGCGAAATGCGATACCTCCCGGGGCTCTCCCGACTCCACCACGAGCCCAACCTTCATACGCAGGCCTTCACGGATCAGGTGGTGGTGCACAGCCGAAGTGGCCATAAGGCTGGGGATGGGAGCGTGTTCGACATCTACGCCTCTATCGGACAGGATGAGTATGCCGGCCCCTTGTCGGACTGCCCGGACCGCCTCCCGGCACAGCCGGTCCACAGCCTTTTCCAGGCTTCCCGAACCCATATTCACTTCGAAGAGCGTCGATAGCGTCGTGGCCTTGATACCCCCCACGTCGATTTGCCGTACACGTTCCAGGTCCTCGTCAGTCAGGATAGGGTGAGGGAGCTTCAACTGGCGGCATTGAGAGGGCGTCTCGTCCAGGAGGTTCCCTTCAGACCCCAGGGTGATCTCAAGGGAGGTGACCAGCCCCTCCCTAATGGCGTCCAATGGGGGATTGCTCACCTGGGCGAAGAGCTGTTTGAAGTAGTTGAACACCAGCTGCGGCCTGTCCGAAAGCACTGCCAGCGGGGTGTCGTTGCCCATGGACCCATCGGGCTCGGAACCGGTCTCGGCCATAGGCTGCGTGATCATCCGTAATTCTTCAGATGTGTAGCCGAACGCCTGTTGGTACTCCAACAGGGATTCGGAATCCATGCGGTGAGGTCCGGTGGGTTCCGGCGAGGCGGGCAGGTCCTCCAGCCTGACGAGACCGTCTTCCAGCCACTGGCGGTAAGGCCGGCGCGCCACCAGGTCCGCCTTGATCTCCTCATCGTCGATGATACGCTGCTGTTCAGGATCGACCATGAACATCCGTCCGGGACGCAACCGCCCTTTGTAGAGCACCTTCTCCGGCGGTATGTCCAGGACACCGGTCTCCGAGGCCATGACGAGAAGGTTCTCTTTGGACACGGTGTATCGGAACGGACGCAACCCGTTTCGGTCCAGTGTCACGCCGATTCGCTTGCCATCCGTGAAGGCGACGAGGGCGGGTCCGTCCCACGGCTCCATCAGACAGGAGTGGTACTCGTAGAAAGCCCGTAATTCAGGAGACATGTACGGGTCGCCGTTCCACGCTTCAGGGACCAGCATCATCATGACGTGGGGAAGGGACCTCCCTCCCATCACCAGTAGCTCGATGGCGCTGTCCAGCGTGGCGGTGTCGCTTGCTCCGGGTGTGAGGACCGGAAACAGTTTCTGGATGTCGTCGCCGAAAAGATCGGATGCGATCTGTGATTGCCTGGCCACCATCCAGTTTGTGTTGCCCCGCAGGGTGTTGATCTCACCGTTGTGCGCGATATACCGGTAGGGGTGAGCCAGTCTCCATGAACCCAGGGTGTTGGTGCTGAAACGAGAATGGACCAGCACAAAAGCGGACTCCACGTCTGGGTCCGACAGGTCCGGGTAAAACCCCCTGAGCTGCGTACCGATCAGCATACCCTTGTAGACCAGGGTATTCGAGGACAGGCTGGGAATGTAAAAGGTCTCGATTTCCTTGATCCCGGCACGGTCCACGGTGTTTTCGATTACCTTCCGGATCACATATAGTCTGCGCTCGAAGGCGACCGGGCCATCCGTGTGAGGACCGTTCCCCACAAAGACCTGGCGGATCACCGGCTGAGATTCTCGAGCGGTGACGCCTATTTCCCGGTTATCCACCGGCACGTCGCGCCATCCCAGAAGTTGCTGTCCCTCGGCCTGTACGGCCTGCTCAATAATGTTTTGACAGAGAGCTCTCTCCCCCTTGTCTTGAGGGAGGAAGACCATACCCACGCCGTACTCGCCCGGGGCCGGCAGTATAATGCCGGTGCTCGCACACTGATGGCGCAAGAACGCATGGGGCATCTGGAGCAGCATCCCACCGCCATCGCCCGTTTTGGGATCGGCGCCGAGGGCGCCTCGGTGCGCCAGATTGTCGAGCGCCTCCAGGCCCATCTCCACGAGACCGTGAGATTTGCGGCCGAGGATGTCGGCAACGATGCCCACACCGCAGGCACTGTGCTCGAACTCCTTCAGATACAGTCCGGGCCCTTTTTCTTTCGTCGTCACCGGTTCTGGGATCTCAGCGTCCACGAATTACACCCGTATCGGAGATATTCGTCTCATGGGGGGTAGTATATGCCTCACTTCCGCAAATCACCACGCTTGCAGTGCATGTGATTCCAGCGAGGCGTGCCTGTTGCCGCCGTCGACGTTTATGCCAGCAAGCGGCAACCGGTTGCCGCTTGCCGTACAATAGCATGTACAGGGCATCCGGTCAATCGTTTTACAGGGGCGGACTACCGGCCCGTTGAAGGGGGATCCGGCCTGTAGACCGGTGGAGGCCACGGTCTTTATACACCGTCTCCTGCCCGCCCGGCGGGACCACCGCGATATCGCCCGTTATGGTCTCCTTTCGGCCCGGCCACGGTACCGGTCAACCTCCGTGGTAGAATGAGGCCCACAAAGATAGGGGGGTTTGTCTTGCTCCAGGAAGAAACATTTGACGCCGAAACGAAGATCATCTCGATACTCAAAGTCCTGAGCGAGTCGGCCGGGTCCTTGGGATCGACGGCGATCTCGCGATCACTCGAGGTCCGCGGGATCGACCTGAGCGAGAGAACAGTCCGATACCACCTGAAGGCGACGGATGAGAGAGGGTTCACCGTTCCTCTCGGACGTGACGGGAGGATGATCACGGCGGAGGGTCTTGAGGAGCTGCGACTGGCCCTCGCACCGGTCCAGGTAAGCTTCATGCGCCATAGACTCGAACTGCTTGCCTTTCTCACAACCTTCGACCCGGCCAAACACTCGGGGGCTGTCCCGATAAACACCTCCCTTTTTAGCGAGGATACGTTTGCCGACGCCAAGGCAATCATGAGCGGAGCGTTCGCGGCCGGGCTATGCGTCAGCGACCTCGTCGCGACGGCCCGCGAAGGTGAGAAACTCGGCGACGTGGTGATCCCAAAGGGACAGGTGGGTCTGGCGACAATTTGCAGCGTGGTGCTCAACGGCGTGCTGCTCAAGATGGGCATTCCAATGGAATCTAAATTCGGTGGGGTGCTCGAAATCGGGCAGAGGAAACCCAAGAGATTCGTAGCCATAATCGACTACGGTGGCACGTCACTGGACCCCTCCGAGCAGTACATACGCGCCGGGATGACCAGCGTGAGCGAGGCTTCTTCAACGGGGAACGGCAGGATACTCGCCAATTTCAGGGAGATGCCCGGACCCGCCGTTCCGATGGTCGAGGAAGTCATTCCAATGCTCAAGAATGCCGGAGTAGGCGGAGTGTTCGCCCTGGGCAACCCAAGCGAGCAGGTATGTCAGATCTCCGTGAGTCTGAACAGGTCCGGCCTGGTTCTCCTTGGGGGTCTGAACCCCATGGCCGCCGTGGTTGAGTCGGGGATCGAAGTCCAGAATATCGGCGAGAGCGGAATTGTCGATTATCAGCGGCTGGTCAGCTTCCGGACTCTATGACCTCAGCGGTCCGCCTGTCTAAGTAGGTGGTCACAAAGAGTTTAGCGTCTGTCACCCTGAGCGGAGCGAAGGGTCTGGGGTTGGGGGCTCCCATCCCAGACACCGACAGCTACCCAGCCCCTCCGAAGAATCGGAGTCCGCGCCAATACTGATTAAGGTGGCGGACAGATACTTCGTCGCTCCGCTCCTCAGCATGGCAGTGTGTTAATTCGATACTGATTGGGTACTTAACATAGTCCACCCATGTATTCTCGGGTTGACGCAGAGGGAAGAAAAGATGGCTGGCGCTCAACCGGATCTAATTATCACAGCGGGGAGGGTATTCTGCGCCGACACCGGGCTCGACGGCCCCGGTGCAGTCACGGTTACCGGTGACCGGATCACCGCCTCCGGTCCCGGTGTCACCGGGCCGGCCAAAGAGACCCTGGATTTTCCCGACGGATTGCTGCTACCGGGCTTCGTCGACCTGCACGCCCACCCGGCCCCTGTGACCTGGAGATTCGGGCTCGACCCCGACACCGAGATTCTTCCCCGCGGGACCACGACGGTGCTGTCGCAGGGCGACGCGGGCGCCCTGAACTGGCCCATGTACCGTGAGGAGATAATCGAGCGGTCCGGCCTGCGCGTGCGTCTCGCCATCAGTGCTGCGGTGAAGGGCGAGTATGAGAACAGGGGTTGCTTCATCAACCTGGACGAGGTGGACGTCGATGCCTGTGTCGCGGCCATCGAGGACAGTGGAGGGCATATCTGGGGGATCGCCGCCAACCTGGTCTCGCAGGCCTGCGGAGATAACGACCCCCGCGAGATAATGAGGAGGACCCTGGCGGCTGCGGAGCGCACGGGGAAGCCGATTCTCTACGGCGTCCGGAGGGAGCCGGGCGATTGGCCGCTGGCCGACCAGTTGAAGCTGCTACGGCCAGGCGACGTGTTCACCTACTGCTACCAGGGCGACGCCGAGACCATCGTGGCCGATGGACGCGTGGTGGACGCCGTCTGGGAGGCGAGGGAGCGGGGTGTCCTTTTCGACGTCGGCCACGGTAAAGGCACGTCGAATGTCGGCGTGGGGCCGGAGGCCATCGCGGACGGGTTCCTCCCGGATTCCATCTCGACCGACGTCTATAACAACCACCGGGGGTGGACACCGCCGCACGACATGCCGCGCACCCTTTCCAGGATGATCGCCATCGGGATGCCGGAGAAGGAAGCCCTGGCGCGAGCTACCATTCGCCCCGCGGAGATTCTCGGCCTGGCAGGCGAGATAGGCACGCTCGCCTCCGGGGCCAGTGCAGACCTGGTGGTATTGCGCTGGAACCCCGAACCGGCCCCGCTGGCCGAAGTGTCCGGGAGCGTCGTAACCGGCCACTGCCTGGAGCCGGTCCTCACCGTGCGAGCCGGTAGAACAATACAGCCGTAAGTCCCACGGAAAATACGCCTGTCGCCTGGCGGCCGGTGGCTCAACGGAAGCTGACCGCTCCGCCGCAGACGCTGAGGCACTGGCCGGTGACATAGTCGGAGAGATCGGTGACGAAGAACTCGACGACTTTGGCGCAGTCCTCCACCTCCCCCAACCTCCCCATGGGGATTTGTGATAAAACCGGTCGAAGGCCCTCCTCGGTATCCCATGCGTTCCACGTGGCTAGGCGCCTGGTGTTGATGTATGCGGGTGCCAGGCAGTTGACGTTGATCCCGAACGGGGCAAGCTCGGCGGCCAGGTAACGGGTGTAGTTGATGATGGCTGCCTTGGCCGTGCCGTAGGAGGCGTAGTAGCCGTCTTGTAATCCGCGAAGGCCGGCGATGGAGGCAACGGTCACGATACGGCCGGAACGCTGTCGCTTCATCGGGACGGCGGCCGCCTGGCAGCAGAAGACCGTCCCCATCAGATTCCTGTCCAGATTGGCGCGGAAGTCGTCCTCTGGAACGCGGGACGCATGGCTCATGGTCCGGTCGCCGGCCATCCCGCCCGCGTTGGCCACCAGGATGTCCACCCTGCCGAACTCCGCCAGGGCCTGCTCGAACATATCGTTCACGGCGGTACGGTCACCGGCATCGGCCTCAATACCCAGGGCCTTACGTCCCAGCGCCGTTACTTCGTCCATGACCGTATCGGCGGTCAACTCCTCCCCGAACTCCGCGGCGGAATTCAGGTCGATGTCGTTCACGACCAAGTCCGCACCCAGCCTCGCCAGGTGCAACGCATAGGCCCTACCCAACCCGCGTCCCGCTCCGGTGACCAGCGCTACCTTTCCTTCGAGTTTCATGGAGTCCTCCTCGTTCTTCGCATTTGTTGATCACGGGTGGGTTTGTGGACCGGCCTCTGATCGGGCACATGCTAGGACACGGACGGGAGTAGACGCAAGAGTCTTGATCTTCATCGAGCGTAGCAACGCGGTGGTTGCGGCCCCTCAAACACAGTGATACCTTATACGATTACTCAAAATCTCAAGAGGAGGAAACCATGCAATACGTGATCACGGCGGAACACCCACCGCAGCTTTGCCCCACCGGCAACGCCCAAATCAGGGAGATGGTCCAGACGGGGATGCCGCAGCTACCCGCGCTGGCCGAGAAGAACGGGCTACAGATAATCACCGCCAACATCTTCGGACCGGACCACGTGATACTCTTCGTCGTGGAAGCCGGAAGCATCGAGTCGGTCCGGAGTTTCACCCTGGACGCGCGGCTCTACCAGTGGAACACGGTGAAGATCAACGCGACCTTTACTCCGGAGGAGGCGCTGCAGAGCCTGGATGGCGTAGACCCTATTTTCTGAAGTTTAGAAGCCGGTGGAGTTACACTCCTGAGGACGCCCGCACCGTCTGGGCCTCCAGGTACATGGCTTCGATGCTCTCCAGCGGCACGTCGTCCAGGATGGTGTTGGTCGGCGCCAGGATGAACCCGCCGTTTTCGCCCAACTGCTCTATTCGCTGACGTACCAGTGCGCGGATCTCCTCTGGATCGCTCCCCGGAAGCTCCGACTGCACGCTGACGCCGCCAAATAGCGTGAGGCGGTCGCCGTAGCGTCGCTTCACGTCGAACATATCCATACTCTCGGGCTGGAGCGGGTGGACGGCGTCTATCCCGCACTCGATCAGATCGCCCAGCACCTGGGAGAGGTCTCCGTCGCTGTGCAGAAAAATCATCACTTCGGGGTTGATATCTTTCATCTGGGAGGCGAAGTCGGCCAGCAGTGGTTTCAGGACCTTTTTGAAGGTCTTGGGGCTCATCATCAGCGCATTCTGGTGGGCGAAGTCCCCACCGATCATCGCCACTCGCGCGCCCGCCTTGACCGCGTTCGCGGCCATGGCGAACTCGATCTCGGCGATGCGACTCATGAGTTCGAAGGCATAGTCTTCGCGGGCCACGCAGTCCATGATGAACTCCTCGTAAGGCCGCATGAAGTAGGCGATCTTGAAGGGGTTATCGGCTCGGACCAGGGTGCAATAGCCTTGCTCGTTCAAGCGGTTTATCCCAGGGCGGACGGCTTCGACGCTCTCGATATCGGAGACTTTCGGCCAGTCGAAACTGTCCAGATCATCGGTGTCGTAAAAGGGGCCATACACCCTGTGGGCTTGGGGGAAACGGTCCGCCTTGACGAGTACCGCACCGTAGCAGGTCACCTCGATCTCCACGTCCTCACCGTATTTCTCTTCGATGTGGGGCGGAATGGGATGGGCCTTGACGATCTTGGGGTTGACCCCACGGAAATCGATGCCGAGCTTGACGAAGAGGTCCTCGATAGTCTCTGCCTTCATATAGGAGCGGAGGGCCTCGGCGACCTCGTCGGTCCCGAACCACTGTAAAGGGGTCCGGTCGGGTTGCCGGTGGCCAACGGCCGCGAGAACGCGTTCGTACGAGTTCATGATGACCTCCTCGTCATGTTCCGGCCCGATGAGAGACTCCTGCCGAGAGACCAGGGAGTCGAGACCTCCGAACCAAACCGGTCTTGACCGCCACTGCCGATTCCTGACTGTTGGTGCCTGTGGAGTGCACCTTTCTCGATGATGATATTACGGACACCCTGGAACGCTGTCAATCTCTGGCGGAGGTCGGCTAAAATGGTCCCGACCTGATACATGCATAATAGGAGTCGGGCTGAGGCGTCAGTCGCCGAAAGCCGACGCCCAGGAGGCAGAAGGAAAATGACGGACAGGCTGAGACTAGGCATTCCAAAAGGAAGTCTTCAAAACGCGACGGTGGCCCTGTTCAAACGGTCGGGCTGGAACATCCGCGCAAATGACCGGAGCTATTTCCCCGAGATCGACGATGAGACCATCGAGTGCCTGATATGCAGGGCCCAGGAGATGCCCCGGTATGTCGAGAACGGCACCATTGACGCGGGACTGACCGGCAAAGACTGGATAGCCGAGAACCAATCGGACGTTCGGGTCGTCACCGACCTCATCTACTCCAAGGTGAGCGGGCGACCGGCCAGGTGGGTCCTGGCGGTGGGCCACGACTCCCGTATAAAAGAGCTAAGCGATCTCAATGGAAAGACGATAGCGTCGGAGTTGGTCGGGTTCACCAGGCGGTACTTCTCGGAGAAGGGTATCGATGTCACCGTAGAGTTCTCCTGGGGCGCCACCGAGGGCAAGGTCGTCTCCGGTCTCGCCGATGCGATCGTGGAGGTCACCGAGACCGGCAGC
>CAZEDC010000164.1:0-6280 GCA_964510985.1 uncultured Dehalococcoidia bacterium | reverse complement strand
CTTCCCCCGACAAATCGGGGTCGCAATGACCGGCCTAACGCGGGCGGCGGATTTCGGGGACACCTCTCTAGTACTATCTACAGCGTCGATTCCCACTCGGGCCGACCGGGACTTGATTCGCCTTCCCGGAAGCGTCCTCATTTCAGCGGCCAGAGAGTCTGGCCCGGTTTGCTCTTGCGCAGCTCCTCCAGCGCCGACCGCGGGCCGTAGGTTATCACGCGAGGCGGACAGTGATGGACGCATGCGGGATCCAGCCCGCGTCTGGTACGTGGACCGCAGAGATTACACCGGTTTGTGGGCTCGGGTAAGAAATCGAGGCGAACCCGGTCGCCGACCACCGTCTCGCCGGAACGGACTGTGATACACGCCCCGTCGTTTCCGAGGGCGTTGGCGTTCCGCCCGGCAATTATGCAGGAGTAACAGCCGGTGCACCACGCCGTGTCGATCAGCAGTCCGTACTCAGTGTCAGCCATTCAGGTCCTGCTTCCCCAGGATCCCGGGTATCCCTCCATCGGCCTTGTACACCTTGCACAGCAAGGACTTGTACTGCCCCCCGCCGAATCCGTTGGAAGACTGGGTATTGTGCGGAATCAGCAGGTTTAGATTCGCATCCCACGCCCCGAACCAGTCGTCCGGTCCCTTCTCCGGAAACCACCAGCCGTGCGATGCGGCCACGACGCGTGGGTGCAGGCGGTCAGTGGTGAAAAGCTTACGCTTGCACCGCCCCAGATGGTTCTCCACCCAGACCCAGTCGCTATCTTCGACACCCAGGGATTTGGCCGTATCCGTGTGGACCATCACCTCGGGCTCGGGATGGAGCTGTCGCAGCGACTTGATCATCCGGTGCTCGGAGTGAAAGAAGGCGATTGTACGCCCGCCGGTGGTCAGGATCAGCGGGTACTCCTCGGCGAGGTCCGGAGTGCTGTATGGGCTCATCGCCGGCTCTTGAAAGGTCGGAAGCGGATCGTGGCCCCACTCCTCCAGGAGCGAGCTGGATAGCTCCACTTTTCCGCTGGGCGTATTGAAGCCCGGCCGGCCGTCCTCCCGAAGCTCCCCTTTCTTGTAGCGATAATAAGGCAACGACCTGTCGCTCTTATCGGGCCAGATGAACTGCTTCTCGCTCAGCTCTTCGTAGGTCGTATGGGCAGGCTCCAGCAGATGGTCGAAGAACTGGCGGAGGTTCTCCCACGGCAGCTTTGGGTTGAACCGCTTCGCCATCTCGAAGCAGAACTCGGCATCCGGCCTGCACTCCGCGACGCTGACGGCTTTGTTGATGGCATTCAGTGGCGCCCACCAGGCGCGCAGTCCTTCCTTCTCGGCGAAGGTCGCCGCCGGGAGCACAAAGTCAGCCAGCGCGGCTACGGTCGGCGTCATGAACAGGTCCGCGATCACTATCAGGTCCAGTCTCCCGAAAGCCTCCAGGAGCCTCCTGGGATTCGCCCCATCTATCAGAAAATTATTTCCGGCGATCCACGCGCCCTTGATGGGGTACGGCTCGCCGGATAACATCTGATCGACGAGGACGTCGGGGTGCGCCCGCCAGTGGAAGTTCCGGGTGATGGGATAGTCTTTCGTGCCGACACGCTTCTCGAAGAAGGTCTCGGAGTCCATGACGTTGCCGGTAAAGCCCCGCGTCGCGTCCTGGTCCATCGGATAGGGCCAGGCCCCGAAGACCGGCTTGGCAAGGGCCATGCCGCCCGGGTTGTCCACGTTGCCGGTGATGGTCCACAGGTCGATGACGCCCATGGCCACGTTGAGCCCTTCGGGAGACATGTCGATGGGGACGCCCCACTGCACGGCGGCAGGTTTGCTCCGGGCGAACATACGGGCGGCGGCCCTTATCTTGTCCTCGGGAACCCAGGTGATCTCCGATACCTTCGAGGGAGGGTACTCTAGTGCGCGCCGGCGGAGCCGGTCGAAACCGACGCACCAGTTCTCCACGAACTCCTTGTCGTAGAGACCCTCCTCGATGATGACGTTCAAGAACCCCAGCGCCATGGCGCCGTCCGTTCCTGGCCTGATCTGTAACCAGTGCTCGGCGCGCGAGGCGGTCCAGGTGTAGTAGGGATCGATGACGATGGCCTTGGTCCCTCGCTTCATGCAATCGACGATCCAGTTCCCATAGAAGCCGTCGGTGCACGTGGCCGGGGGATTGTAGCCCCACAGCAGCATCGTCTCGGGCAGACGGAAGTCCGGGTCGTCGTACCGGCCCGGAAGGAACTGACCGCAGTCGGGGACCGCGAAGTCGCCCTGTACGAGCTTCATCGCGCCCAGCCGCGGGTGGTAGCAGGAGTTACCGGTAAGGCCGCCCTGAAGCCAGTTGGGGCTCCCGTAGCTGTAGGCCAGCATCAACATCCACGCCCCGACGTCCCGGCCCGTGCCCTGTATGAACGCCATGCTCTCCGGGCCATAGCGGTCCTTGATCGCCGCCATACGGCCCTCCAGCTCGTCGAAGGTCTCCTCCCAGCTCATCCGCTCCCACCGGTCCTCCCCTCGCTTGCCGACCCGCCGCATGGGGTGGCGAAGCCGGTCGGGGTGGTAGGTGTACTCCTTCATCGTCAGAGCTCGGGGGCAGAGGCTCCCCTGGTTATACGGGTGGGCGGGATCACCTTCGATACTGTTGAGCAAACCGTCCTTGACCCCCAGCAGGACTCCGCAGCCACCGTGGCAACCCGGTCCAGCCGACCAGGTGACCGAGCGGACGACGCGCTCTTCTGTCTGTCCGGTGGCTTCAGTAGTCATGATCGGTTCTTCCGTCTTTTCAGATACATGCTGACGGCGTCCAATTCACAAAGACGCGCAGTCAATGGGGGTACAGGTGACCGGAACGCCAAGCGTGTACGGCTAGTTTAGCACAAGGGGATCTGAGAGCCTCTGACAAAACTGGTAAATCGGGGGAGTCCAGAGGCCCGACAGGTCGGGACAGGAATAAAACCTTTGGGGGCGGGCGGGTGTGAGTCACGTCCCTCTTGAAGATAGTTTCAACAAGGGAACGAGAGGGTCGGCCGCGTAGACCCTCTGACCGGTCGTTCGGCTACACCCAGAAGTCTCGAACCAGGTCGGTATGGTTGGGATGGCGCAGCTTATTGAGGGCTTTGGCCTCGATCTGACGTATCCGTTCTCGCGTCACGCCGAAATCAATGCCCACCTCCTCCAGAGTCCGGCTGCGGCCGTCATCCAGGCCGAAACGAAGCCGAAGCACACGGGCCTCGCGGTCATCCAGGGAGTGAAGAATGGTGCCGATATTCGCCTTCATCAACTCCTCGGAGGCGGCTTCCGGTGGCGTTATGGAACCCCGGTCCTCAATGAAGTCTCCCAGACGTCCTTCACCTTCCTCGCCGATGGGGTTATCGAGGGAGACCGGCTGCTGTGAGATCCTCAAGACCTCTTTGATCTTTTCCGGCGACAGTTCGGTGGCCTGGCCCATCTCTTCGCCGGTAGGCTCCCGTCCGTTTTCTTGCCCGAACCTGCGGGTCGCCTTCATAAGCTTGTTCATCGACTCGACCATGTGGACCGGGATTCGAATGGTGCGGGCCTGGTCGGCCAGAGACCTTGAGACCGCCTGGCGAATCCACCATGTGGCATAGGTACTGAACTTTAGGCCTCGGCGGTATTCGAACTTCTCGATGGCGCGCATAAGCCCGATGTTGCCCTCCTGGACAAGATCAAGGAGGACCATCCCTCGGCCGATATACTTTTTCGCAACGCTGACGACCAGCCTTAGATTGGCCTCGACCATATGGTTCCTGGCCGCCTCCGCCTCGCTTTTTACCCGCGCCAGGTGGTGATGAAAGACCAGCTCGTACGGATCGAGGTTCTTTACGAACTCGGCCCGGCCCATCCGCTCCTTCACCTCGGAAAGGGTGGAGTCTTCGTGGATCTCGGTCAGGACCTCCGGTGGAAGCAGCCTGGAGTCGAGCGAGAGCGCAAGGATCTGCTTTTTAACGTCGTCGGGGTCCCGGTTGATGGCGTCTCCCAGGAAGCGAAGCATCTCCTCCGGCAGATTTCCATCCAGTAGTTCCCGTATTTCTGGGCCGTCCACCAGGTCCCGGAGAGTTAGCGGGCGTCTGAGTCCCAGATAGTCGCCGAGAGCGTTGGCCAGTCCGTCAGCCTCGCATACCCGGCCCAGTAGTTGCAGTACGACCCGGGTGGACCGCTGAGAGCGGCCGCCGCCCTCGCCGATTTCGTCCTCGACCCTACCCACGTGGGACCCTGCTTCTATCTGACGGGCCAGGTCACGCTCCTGTGCTTTTGACAGAAGGTCCACCCTGCCGATCTCTCCCAGGTACATCTTGACAGGGTCGTCCATGATCTCGGGAGGCGGTGAGTCCAGCAGCGTCGATCCGTATTTATCGGTGCCTTGTTCGTCTCTGTCGTCCTGCGAGCGGTCGAAAGCGAATCCTGAATAGCTCTTGGGCGCGGTACCAAAGCGGTATCCGTCCAGAGAGGGTTCATCCTCGGACTCGTCGCGGGCGACCAGGGAGTCTTCGGTGTTAACCGATGGGCCGAAATCCTCGGTGAGGGTTTCCGGGCTATTGAGGGGATACCCAAATTCGTCGTCGGAATAGTCGGTAATCGCGCTTTTCATAATCTGTCCAATCCGGTGCGTTGAGCAATAACGGCTCAGAAGACTTTGTGTAAAATGATCTGACAAAAAACCCACCGCTACGGCGATGGCTTTTACTGCGAAGATCGTTAGAACTTACTGAAATATTATTCATGAAGGTGCACTATTCTGTAAACCCAATTTGCATGATAATCATTATCGTGTTTCATGATATTAAAGCTTTGAACGTGGCCGTTCGGGACGGTTCGGTTGCGATAACATAGACCGACAATGGATTTGCGGTTCCGCAGGTGCCTGAACCGCCTAGAATCCGAGGGTCGTGTTCGCCGAACATGTAGAGTGCTCAGGGCGCAGCGAGGGCGGATCCATGAAGCATTCCCCGCCATTCATATCGGACCATGAACGAGAGGAGTTTCTGTTGCAATGCGACGGTTAGGAAAATGGATATGGGTCATTTCGGGGATCACATTGGGCTCCATCGCGCTCCTGGCAGGGCTATTCGTACTGGCGCTCCTCCTGATCAAGCTGGTATGGGCCTGGGCAATGCCTGACCTCCTCCCGGGGGCCGTCGACCAGGGGCTGGTTGCGAAGTCGCTGTCCTGGTACGCCGCTTTCAAACTCGCGGTTTTCGTCGCGCTGCTGGGAGCAATGGCCAGGAGCCGCAAAGGAAGGCACTCGTAGACGGGTTCCAGGTCCGTATCGCAGTCAATGGTAAAAGGTCCGACACGGTTTCCCAGGCCGCCCGTGAACACTGTCACCGCGACGCGCGAAACAGCCGGGGAGACGGGTGGAGGGGACTCAGTCCTCGTAGGAAAAAGGAAGGACAGTATAATATATCGACCCGTCGCATCGGTAACGTTTATGTGGTGGATCAGCGGTCAACCGCACAGGTAGGAGGGGCGAGGTACCGATGCGGCACATGGCACGAGTCATCGCAAAGTCGTATTGTCCCCAAGGAGCGCGACAATGACAGGGCTGAAGTTCACCCCGTCACGGCTCAGGTCCTGGTCAACGCTTAGAGACAAAACGCAGACCGTCCACATAACCGGGTGGGCTGACACCGGCGACAAGCTTGTCTCAGGTGTACCTCTGGCACAACACATCCTGGATGGGTTGGAGACCCCCCTCCCCTTCTCCGAGATCATCCGTGGGCTAAACGGAAATTTTGCGGTCGTTGTCGACAGCCCTGCAGCAATACACACGGGTGTGGACGCCGTTCGAAGTATCCCGCTTTTCTATAGTAACGAAGAGGACACTACGGTAGTGTCCGACGACGCCAGATCGCTTCACGGGGACGGACGAACCATCGACGATAGGTCGGCCGTCGAGTACGCCACGGCAGGGTTCGTGACCGGGCCTCATACGCTGTTCCACGAGGTCTCCGGGATCCAGGCCGGTGAGTGTGTTTCCTGGCACAGAGGAGATACCACACCTCGCACCGAGAGGTATTACCGGTACGCTTGCACCTACGATTCCGACTTATCGGTCGAGCTACTTTGTGAACAGTTCGACGAGGTCATGACGGCGGTTTTCAGACGGCTTGTCGATAGCCTCGACGGCCGCCAGATCATAGTCCCTTTGAGCGGTGGGCTTGACTCCCGGCTGATTGCCACCACTCTCAAACGACTCGGATATGACAACGTTCTCTGTCTCTTCTATGGACTCCCAGGCCACCCTGAGTCAGTCATGAGCCGGGATGTCGCCAAAGCCCTT
>CAZEDC010000163.1:0-6972 GCA_964510985.1 uncultured Dehalococcoidia bacterium | reverse complement strand
AGGGGTCTGGGGGATGTGCCCCCAGTAATAACAACCCTTGTGGGCGGGTGGGTGGGTGTAAGTCACCTCCCTTTTTGAGATAGTTTCTCAGCAACGGCTTGCGGCACGAACCGGGTCCAGTGGAGGACATCGAAAGATGGTTATCCAGGTCGCAGAATCGGACACGCGGTCTCTGGTCGAAGAGCTGAAGCGACGGGTCTCGGGCGAGGTCCGCTTTGACAAGATGACCCGCGTGCTGTACAGCACCGACGCCAGCATCTATGAGATAGAGCCCGTCGGCGTGGTCATCCCACGGACCACCGAAGACGTCATCGCCGTCGTCGAGACCGCGCACCGCTACGGTGTCCCGGTCCTGCCGAGGGGCGGCGGCACCAGCCTTGCCGGTCAGGCCGTCGGCCACGCCCTCGTGATCGATTTCTCCAAGTACATGAGGAACGTGATCGAGGTCAACGAGGACGAGGGCTGGGTGCGGACGCAGCCGGGCATCATCCTGGACGAGCTAAACCACCACCTGGAGCCCCGAGGGCTGCTGTTCACACCGGACCCCAGCACCAGCAACCGGGCCAACGTGGGCGGCGCCCTGGGCAACAACTCCTGCGGGGCCCACTCCATTATCTGGGGCAAGACCAGCGACAACGTCCGAGAGTTGAAGGCGGTCCTGTCCAACGGCGACCCGGTCGAGTTCGGCCCACTCGATGGCGAGCGGCTTGAGGCCAAGATGCGCCTCGAAGGGCTGGAAGGGGAGATTTACCGTGATCTCCTGGAAATCGGCGAGGCCAACCGTGAGGAGGTAATTCGACGCTATCCGAAGATCCAGAGACGGGTCTCGGGATACAACCTGGACGAGTTCGTCGGGGGCGGCGACTTCGATATGGCCCGCTTCGTCGTGGGCTCCGAGGGAACGCTGGTGGCCATCACCGAGGCCAAGCTCCGGTTGGTCCGCCGCCCCAGGATGAGGGCACTGGCAGTTTTGCACTTCAAAGAGCTGCTGGAGTCCATGGAGGCCACCGTGGCCATTCTGGAGCTGGAGCCGGCCGCGGTGGAGCTCATCGGCAGCATGATCATTCGCCAGGCCAGGTCCAACCTGGAGTACTCCCGCCTGGTGGACTTCGTCGAGGGCGATCCGGAGGCCCTGCTGGCGGTCGAGTTCATCGGTGAATCGGAGGCCGAGCTGGAGTCCAGGCTGGACCGGCTCGACGACCGGATGCGCAGCGGAGGCCTGGGCTACGCCGTCCGCCGGCTCATGAGACCCGCCGACCAGGCCCGTGTGTGGGCGGTCCGCAAGGCCGGCCTGGGCCTGATGATGAACGTGCCCGGCGCAGCCAAGCCGCTGCCCTTCGTCGAGGACACCGCGGTCGCCCCGGAGCATCTGCCCGAGTTCGTCAGGCGTTTCGACGAGATAGTTCGGGACCACGGGACGACGGCGGGGTACTACGGCCACGCCAGCGTCGGGTGCCTCCACATCCGCCCCATGATCGACCTGAAGGGCCAGGCGGGCGTGGACCGGATGAAATCCATCGCCACCCAGATAAGCGACCTGGTGCTGGAGTTCGGCGGCGCCATGAGCGGCGAGCACGGCGACGGCCTGGTGCGCAGCGCCTGGAACGAGAAGATGTTCGGCAGCCGGATCTACAACGCCTTCAGGGATGTGAAGCGTGCCTTCGACCCCAGAGGGATCATGAACCCCGGTAAGATCGTGGACTCCCAGGAGATGACCGAGAACCTGCGGACCGGCCCCGCCTACCGGACGCGGACGGTAGAGACCGGGTTCCCCTTCGCCGAGGAGGGCGGCTTTGCCGGCGCCATCGAGATGTGCAACGGACAGGGGACGTGCCGGAAGGCCCTGGGCGGCACCATGTGCCCCTCCTACATGGCGACACGCGACGAGGAGCATTCGACCCGCGGGCGCGCCAACGCGCTGCGTGCCGCCATATCCGGCGTCCTGCCAGAGGGCTCGCTGACCGGCCAGCGGCTGTATGACGTCTTCGACCTGTGCCTGGCCTGCAAAGGCTGCAAGGCCGAGTGCCCGTCCAACGTGGACGTGGCCAAGCTCAAGTACGAGTTCCTGGACCTGTACCGAAAGGCCAATGGCCATACGCTGAGGGACCGCATCTTCGGAGACATCGCGGTGCTGAGCCGGTTGGGATCCATGTTCGCGCCGGTGTCGAACTGGGCCATGAACTCCGGCGTGGTCAGAGAGCTGCTGGAGAGCCAGGCCGGCATCGACCGCAGGCGCACTTTGCCCGCCTTCGCAAGTCAGACGTTTACCCAGTGGTTCAGGGCCCGGGGCGGTTCGCCCGCGTCGGCGGCCGTTCGCGGGCAGGTCGTGCTGTTTCCCGATACGTTTACCAATTTCAATCACCCGGACCTGGGCATGACGGCCACCCGGGTGCTGGAGGGCCTGGGATACCAGGTGGTCGTGCCGCCCACCCGGTGCTGTGGCCGTCCCATGCTGGGAAAGGGGATGATGGACAAGGCCCGGGCCGGGGCGCGGTACAACGTGGACAGCATCTACCCGTACGTGGCCAAGGGCGCCAAGCTGGTCGGCGTGGAGCCCAGCTGCCTCCTGAGCTTCCGGGACGAGTACACGGACCTGCTGAACGGCGATCCCAGGGCCAGGACGGTCGGCGAGAACAGCATGCTGATTGAGGAGTTCGTCCTGTACTCGCTTCAGGACCGAGACGGCCCGGCCTTCGCGGACGCGACGCCGCGGAAGCTGCTCTTCCACGGCCACTGCCACCAGAAGGCCATCGTCGGGTCGGGGCCCGCCCTGGAGGTGCTCCGGGCCATCCCCGGCATAGAGGTCGAGGAGATACCGTCGGGCTGCTGCGGGATGGCCGGGTCGTTCGGATTCGAAAGGGAGCACTACGACATCTCCATGCAAATAGGGGAGCAGACGCTGTTCCCCGCCATCCGGTCGCACGGCGAGGAGTACGTGGTCGTAAGCGAGGGCATCTCCTGCCGTCAGCAGATCGAGCACGGTACCGGCAGGAGGGCGAAACACCTGATGGAGGTCCTGGCCGAGGCACTGTAGGCAGCGCCGCTCTTTGTCACCTGTTCGACTGGCTCTCCGAAGGGCCTGTCCTTCCGCGGAAGGACTCCGAAGATATTCCATTTAAGGAGTCGGAGAGTCCGGCGCGTTCAATGTAGGTACCCCGGACAGGACAGGCTTCCCATCACCAGAGTTCGATGTGGCGTGAGGGGGTGGGATAGATAAAGAACTGTGCAACCAGGCACCTAGGACTTCCTTAACCCGGACAGGAGAGCGAAGCCGCCCACCGCAAGAACCGCCAGCCCGACGCCGTTGGCGACCAGCGCGAACCCCACGGTCAGAACACCGGCCAGGGCGCCTATCTGGAGATTCCCCAGGGGCATGGTCCCGATGGCGACGTTCCACGCCCCCATGGCCCGGCCGCGAAGCTCGTTGGGGACCAGCGTTTGCATCAGCCCCTGGGAGAAAATATCCGAAAGCGCGGTCAGTCCGCTGACCAGGGTGATCGCGACGATCGCCAGCAAGAACGTTGACGCGGTACCCAGGGCCACGATAGCTCCTCCCAACAAGCCTAGGACGATGATCCAGCTCAAACCCTTCCGTCGGGGTTCCCCCCAAGCCGAGATCACTGTGATCCCGAGAAAGCCGCCCACCGACCTGAAGGCGTTCATCACACCGAGGCCCTCCGCGTCCACATCGAGGACATCCCTCGCCAGGCTCGGCAGGACTGCCATGTGGGAGAACCCCAGCATCTCCACCATCGCCACGAGCAAGAAGACCGTGCGAAAGGAGTTGTTACGACGGATCTCGGCCCCGAACTCCTTGAGATTCTGCCAGACCGGTTTCCTCGACACCGGCGCCGCCTGGCCACGTGATTGAATCAGGAATAGTGGAATCACGGACAGGACGTAGCTGCCGGCCATCATGAAAAAGGCCCAGTCGGTCCCCAGTCGTCCCGCAACGTACCCAGCCAAAAGGGAGCCGACGATTCCTCCGGCCAGCATTCCCAGGCTGACGAAGGCGAGGCTGCTTACGATCAACGTCGGACCCGCTACGTCGTAGGTGAAACTCTGCCGTGCCGTCCAGTACAGCGAACTGAAGCTGCCACCGACCACCGTGAGCGTGAACAGATGCCACAGCTCCATCCGGTCGGTAAAAATTAGGATGCCGAGCACGGTGCTGTTTGCGGCTATTCCAAGGGGCATCAACTTCATCAGGGTAAGACGGTCGACTCTGTCGGCGACGGCCCCGGCAAGGATTCCGAGAAAGAAATTTGGCGCCATTCGCAGCCCCAGCCCCAGGCCCACCATGAACGGGGAATTAGTAATCTCCAGCAGCACCCAGCCCAACACTACCGCCTCACCCATGAACCCAATTCCGTTGAAGAGCGCGCAAATCCATAGGTACCGGATGTCCCTGAATTGGACCACCGGTCCATAGAGCAAATTTTTCAGCAGTTTACGACCTACCGGCCTTTTGGCTCTCCCAGACATATGCACCTCAGGACCAAGGAAGGCAGATCAAAACCCCGAAATTGCTTACAATAAGGCCATCTATGAAAAAGATTAAAAAAAGATTCGTCTGTCAAGCGCAGGTCGGGGCTGCCATTTTATGCAGCCGAGAAGCATGAGGACGCGCGACTACTGGAAGTATCTCCGGCCGAGATAGAGGGCGAAACCGACGAGAACACCGGAGATAATTAACCCGCCATTCCCCTGGACGAAGCCGACGACCAGGAGAGTCGTTGCGGCTAAGAATGCACCTACGAGGAGCCACCACTGTTTGGTCAATTCGTCCGCCTCTGACCGGCTATGACACCGTTATTCTGGTCACGGGCATTCTCGCAGAGTTGCTCCAACGAGTCCATCTTGGTCAGCCATGATCAAGCCATGAGGGTTTGTGCGTCACAGTGCAGGATACCTGCAGAAGTGTGCCTGGTCTCCTGATCGCCTATGTTGCCCTGGCCCGTCGGAGGATCCAGCTCTCAGCGCTGACAGTGACGACGCCTCAAGGCAAGCGGGTGTGGGTATCGGGAGAATCGAGTAGGGTCGAAGCATACTGTGAACACCAGCTTCGTCTGTTGTTAGCGGCCTAATTCCCACTTTCCGATCCTTACTTATGGAAAGACCAGACCTCGTGATGCCATCCAAGACAGTGGACATGTTGGCCGTTACCCGTTAGTGGAGTTGAGCCGTGTTGCCTATCATCGGACGCAGTAGAAGCTTGCACGTCTCGCCATGCGGTTCGGTGCCCGGTTCCTATCGAATCAAACATCGATCGTCAGATCCAACACATACTGACCTACCCGACCGGCGTAGCCACTCTGCAACAAGGGTATCGGCGAGATAATAGCCTAACTATCGACAAGAGAAGGGGCCCGGGATTCGTTCCCGGGCCCCTTTTAGCTACCTACTTATCCCGTCAGGTGTTTGACGAGAAGCCGGTTGCTTATCGATTCGCCTGCCTATGATGCAGTCGAATCGTAGTCTTGGCCGCTGTCTGTGGGCGTGTCCTTTTTATCATGGGGAACGCCTACATTGACTGAACCTTCGCACGTTCCACCGTTCCCATCATCCGCGGTGAAGGAGATCTCGTACACGCGGCCGTCGCCCTTACCCGAACGCTCCGCTCGTACCTCGGCGGTGTCGGTGCCAACGCCTGCGCCATCAGGGCTGGTGTTGCCATCGCCCTTGCCGTTCACCGGCTCGTCCTGGGTGATGCCGTCGATCGTTATCGTGACTGCATCCCCGTCGGCGTCGGTTACGCCGTTCACGCTGACAGAGTGGAACTTGTGGTTGGGCGGCCACAGAGTGGCTGAGCTCGGTGCCGCGCTGGAGCAGTCCGGCGCCTCGTTGGAGGGCCCATAGATCCTTATTTTCCCGCTTGTCCCGACCACATATATCTTGCCGCTAGAATCCACCTCAATGCCTCTGAGGTTTTCAGACAGAGGGATCGTGCCAAGCAAGGTCCCCGTAGGACTGAAAACATTGATACCAACGTTGATAGTGGTAACGTACATGTTTCCCGCACCGTCGACTGCGACGTCCTTGGAGTTAGCGGGGACCGGGAACGAGGCCAGATGGGTTCCCGAACTGTCGAATTTGTGAACGCTAGGAGTACCAAGAGGTTGCACTGCATAAATATTGCCAAGCGAATCCAAGCCGATCCCGCCCACAATAAAAGATGTGAAAACGCCCGATCCTATGTCGGCCAATTTCGTTCCGCCAGGAGTATACCGGCTGATAAAATAGTTGTGAGAAACCAATAGGTTGCCGCTTGCCTCAACCACTACCTCGAAACTATTGGCAGTGAAGACGGAAAACTGGTCGACCAAAGTTCCGCCCGCTGTGAAGGTCTTGATCGTAAATTCATTGCCGTCTACCACGACGTTATTGCCGGCGGCATCGATGTCTAGACCATCAGGAGATTCAAACGGCGTAGTACTAAAGACGAAATTACCGGTCTGGACACCCGCAGGCGTGTGGGTCTTTATCGTCCCCTCTAAGTTGTGGGTGGTCCGGATGTCACCGCTGCTGTCCAGCACAATGCCAAAGGCGGCTTGACCTGTGTTTATGGTCTGCAAGAGGGTAAACGGTCCGAGCGCCTGCGCCGAGCGTCCCCCGCTAACCAATGCGAATAATGCAATTGCCAACACGAGCACCAACCCCAGGGCAGGTACAAACAATTGCCGACGCCGTAGAAGTGACAAAGCGTTCATGATATAGCTCCTTCTTGCGCGACTCTAAGACTTCTTGGGTGAATCGCCGTTAGCCCGAACGGTCTTTGACTAGATTTCGCGGCAGCTGTACCCCGGGAGGATATTCAAAGTCCGTATTCCCGTGACCTGCCCCCCGAAAACTGGTCCAGGTGTAATGTTAGTAACCTGGGCTGGAGAAAGGGGGAGAAATGCCAAGGAAGAAACATACACCAGAGCAGGTCATCAATAAGCTGCGTGAGGCCGAGGTAGTCATATCCGGAGG
>CAZEDC010000162.1:0-10805 GCA_964510985.1 uncultured Dehalococcoidia bacterium | reverse complement strand
CACCGACCACATTTCGGATATGGTCGATATGGTCGGCCACATCGGTCAGCTTCACCTGAGGGGTCGGATTGGTTTCCTCCCACCGTGCGATCCCTTCCGCCACGGAGCGCTCGTCGGCGTCGGGCAAGCTCTCCAACCGCTCCTCTTCCCGTTCTAGGTCGATGAATTGCGCAGACGCAGCCTCGGAGTTGAAGAAGGGAACGAAGGATGCCATGACCACGCCACCGTTTTCGGGTATCCGCCGGAGAACGTCGTCCGGGACGTTGCGCGGGTTATCGGTCAAGGCCCGCGCTGATGAGTGGCTGAAGATCAACGGGGCCTGAGCTATGTCCAGGGCATCGTGCATGGCCTCCGTTGACACATGGGAGAGGTCTACCATCATCCCCAGGCGGTTCATCTCCCGGACGACCTCCCGTCCGAACGCCGAGAGCCCATTCGACCGCGGGTGGTCTGTAGCAGAGTCGGCCCACGAGATGGTCTTGAAGTGCGTAAGAGTCATGTAGTGCGCGCCTAGTCCATAAAACATGCGCAGGACGGCCAGCGAGTCGTCGATGGAGTGGCCGCCTTCCAGGCTAAGAATGGAGGCGATTTTCCCAGCCCTAAAAGCTTGTTCCACCTGGTCAGCGGTCAGGGCTAGCTGGAAGGTCTCCGGGTAGCGGTCGATCAGATTATGGGCCAAGTCGAACTGCTGGATGGTCGCCCGGACTATCTCTTCGCGTTTCAAGGCAGGAGTGACGAAAACTCCCCAGAATTGCCCTCCAACCCTACCTTCTCTCAGGCGCGGAATATCTGTTTGAAGCTCCGGTTGCCGCTCACCGATGTCTATCCTGGAAAGGATGCGATCGGCCATCAACTCATACTGCCAAGGCAGGTCGTTATGACCGTCGATCAGCAGGGCTTGTCTGTGTAACTCCATCGCGTGGCGGATAAGGTCGTCCATTGTGCTCCCTTTCGCCTCGGTGTCGGTCGTTATTCCCCCGGACTCGATTCCAACGGGGGTTGACCTGCTCCCAGTCTTTGTACGACTCGTTATGTTAGTCCCACAAAGGGCAGGGACCGGGCCGGTGCCGGTCCCGTTTTTGATCAGGCCCTAGCAGAGGAAGCCGGAAAAGGTTATTGCAGACCAGATGACGTCATTGGCCTAAACTCATCGAGTCGCAATCGATCGTCACCGGCTAGGGGATGACCGGCAACATTATGTGGGACGGGTACTCTTTGTCGTGATAGACCGTCTGGTGCGCTTTCTTTAGCTCCGCGTCCTGTCCGAACGCATGGCCCGTGTTGGGGTTGCGGTCGAACTGAGGGAAGTTGCTGCTGCTGATCTCCACCAGAATCCGGTGCCCCTTCTGGAAGCAGTTGCCGGTGGACCAGAGGTCGATCTCGTACTTGTACACCCGGCCCGGCTCGAGCAGGGTCGGCTGCTCCCACGACTCCCTGTATCGCGCTCGCTGTATGCCCTGTGCCACGTTCATCGCATATCCGCCGGGGTATACGTCCACCAGCTTGGCGGTGAAGTCGGTGTCCGGTGCGCTAGACGCCGCGTATACCGCCGTCTTCACTGGGCCTATCACCTCCACGTCCCGCTCCAGCGGCGGCGTCGCGTACACCAGTACGTCGGGTCGGTACTCGTTGGGACGCTGGTCCTGTGGTCCCATGGATACGGGGACGGTTTCTTCCGCGCAGCAGGTGCTGCCACCTATCGTCACCACCGGGTTTTCCGGGTCGTACACGTACTCATCCGGCTTTTCATCCTCCGGTGGCGTCATGCTCAGCCCACCGTCTCCGTGCAGTGAATTGGCCCTGCCGCCGCTGTGGAAGTAGTAGGGGGTGTACCGGGTCTCGGGCAACGGCCAATCGTCCGCCTCACGCCACCGGTTAGCCCCCATCACGAACACCTTCACCCGTGGCTCGTCTACTATGCCGTTTTCTACCCCTTTCAGCCAGTAGTCGAACCAGCGTACCTGCTCTCCAAGCTGGTCGATGACGACGTCTGCGCCAAAGTCTATGTCCCCCGTTTTCCTTTCGAGTCCGATTTTCCCCAGACTGTGAATCCAGGGCCCAACGAGAATCTTCTGGTGGCGGCGCGCACTCTCTGTCTTGCCATGCCTGGTCATTCCCATGAAGTTGTTCAGGCTGCCTTGGAGAAACACGTCGTACCAGCCCGCCATGCTGTAGGCCGGAACGTCGATCTCGGAGTAGTGCTCTCCGACGGGATTCAAGTTTCGCCAGTAGTCATCGTAGGATGGGTGGTTTATCCAGTCCTTCCAGTAGTCGATGGTCCGGCCCGCCGCCCGATCGGAGTCGATCAACGGCAGATGCCGGTAAAGGGCGCTGAGACCGATCTCGTCAGGGAGCCAGAGGTACTGCCGCTGCATGCTGCGCTTGTGAACCGTGATGGCCCAGGAGAGTCCGAAGGCCAGCTGAAGGGCGCCACCTGTATAGACCCAGTTGTGGTAGAGATTTGAGTAGCCGACCCTCGGCACGGCCGCCGCCAGATGTGTGCTGCCGCCTTGCGCGGCCTGCCACTGGGTAAGCCCTCGGTAGGACCCACCAAAGGTCGCGACCTTACCGTTGCACCAGGGCTGTTTTGCGATCCACTCAATGGTATCGTGGCCATCTTCCGCTTCGTTGATGAAGGGATACCAATCGCCTTCGGAGTCAAACCGTCCGCGCACGTCCTGCGCGACTACAGCGTACCCTCGTTGTGCCAGGTCGACCATAGCCGAGCGGGTCCTCAAGTCCTCCTCCGAAATGTTATCGTAGGGGGTACGTATCAGGAGTGCGGGGACCGGACCGTCTTCGGCCGGCATGTACACGTCGGCGGAAAGCTCTACGCCATCCCGCATAGGCGATCTCTGGTCGTAAAGGGCCCTGATCTTGAGGACGGGTGGTGAGGGGGATAGATCGGTAGTGGCCATCGGAGTTGCTTCCTCCCTTGTCCCGATCTCTTGCGGGAACGCCAGTTTCCGGGTCCACCGAACGGCATTCGGTCCGTGTCGGAGTCGAAAGAACAGCTTCCGCCATTATAGGTGCACTATTCCCGGCGTCAAGGAACGGATGTGGCTGTGACTTGCTTCCCTTCCCTTCGGCAGGCTCAGGAGAAGACCTGGCCAGGAAGGGGGTGATAAAGAGAAATTCGGGTGACACCCCCATGCCCCCGGTAGAGGGGCAGAGCCCATTTGCACACACTGTTTTGAACATTTTCAAATGTCCTGGCCAACTTTGTGTGCAAAGCCGCCAGGAAGGGGGGAGGGTTTATATCTGAGGCACACCCTTAACCATCGTTATGTCGTCCAAATAGAGCGACCCGCGTTCCCTTTTCAATTCGGAAAGGTCCCAACCACGACAGCGGAAGGACCGCCTCCGGCCTTCCGTCAAGACGGGTTCGCCCAGCTCCGGGCTCGCTCCACAGCCCGCCGCCAATCGGCATAGAGCGCGTCGCGCTTTTGGGGCGGCATGCGAGGCTCAAAACGCCGACCACATCGCCATAGATGGGCCACCTCGTCCTGCCCTTTCCAGATTCCCACGGCCAACCCAGCCAGGTACGCCGCGCCCAAGGCTGTGGTTTCCGTCACTTCAGGGCACTCCACCGGTATACCCAGCAGGTCGGCCTGGAACTGCATCAGAAAGGCATTGGCCGTGCCCCCGCCGTCGGCTCGCAGCAGGGGCACCGGGAGTCCCGTATCGGCTTCTATGGCTTCCAAGACGTCACGCACCTGGTAGGCAATGGCCTCCAGTATTGCGCGAACGATGTGGGCGCGGGCGGTACCCCCTGTCAGGCCGATCAGGGTTCCACGGGCATACATGTCCCAGTGGGGAGCCCCAAGTCCCACGAACGCCGGGACGAAATACACGCCCCCCGTATCTGGAACGGACTCAGCCAGGGGTCCCGTGTCCGCCGCCGCCTGGATGATACCCAGCCCGTCTCGCAACCACTGGACAGCGGCCCCAGTGATGAAGATGCTCCCTTCGATGGCGTACTCCGCATGGCCCGGTTCTGCCAACCAAGCGAGGGTTGTAAGGAGCCCGTGGTCGGAGAAAACAGGCTTTCTTCCGGTATTCATCAGCAAAAAAGAACCCGTGCCGTAAGTATTCTTGGCCATCCCCGGGCGGAAGCAGGCCTGCCCAAAGAGGGCGGCGTGCTGGTCTCCCGCTATTCCTGTGATAGGAATCGGAGAGCCAAAGAAACGGGGAAGCATCTCCCCGAAAGCACCACTGGACGAACGAACATCGGGCAGGATCTGTATAGGAATGTCCAGTTGGCTTAGCAGGTCACCATCCCACGTAAGCGTATTGATGTTGAACAGCATGGTACGAGAAGCGTTCGATACGTCGGTAGCGTGAACCGCTCCCCCGGTGAGTCGATAGAGGAGCCACGAGTCTATTGTGCCCGCACATAGGTCACCGGCTTCGGCGCGCCTCTGACCATCGTGCGTGTGGTCCAAGAGCCATCGAATCTTGGGGCCGGAGAAGTAGGCATCTATCATCAGGCCCGTACGCTCTCGGACCAGAGGCTCCAGCCCCTGGCGCCGCATGTCCTCGCAGAGTGGCGCTGTGCGACGGCACTGCCAGACGATGGCAGGGGCCACGGGCCGGCCGGTGGTCCGCTCCCATACCACGGTCGTCTCCCGCTGATTGGTGATGCCCATCGCGGCCACCTGCGACGGTACGATGCCTGCCCTGGACATGGCCTCGCGCGCGACCATCAGCGTGGTCTGAAACAGTTCCTCCGGGTCGTGACTGACCCACCCCGGATGCGGGTAATATTGGGTGATCTCTCGATCAGCAGACGAGATCATGCGCTCTTCGCGATCAAAGATGAATGCCGCTGAACCTGTCGTCCCCTGGTCAACTGCCAGGATGTATGGCCGGGTGGTTTTGTGATGATCCATGACGTTAGCTGGACCGTTCCTTATAGATGAAGTCTACAGCCAGGCCCCACAATACACTAAGTTCGAGCAGCAAATCTTGTCCAGATGATCAATCCGGGTGCCCCGCTTCCCTGGCGCTGACTCCGGGCCGGAGCCGATGTGGACTGCTCGATGTTCGCCGCCAAGTTCTCCGGCAATCTCCTATTGATCTTGGGCCCAATTTACCAACTTGGCTTTATGGAAAGTTGGGACTGTGAGGTCACCGCAGCTAACCCATCCTGGCTGTCGACACGCTCCCCAAACTTATGGAACCAACATAACGAGTGGTGTAAGGGTTGGGGACAGGTCACTCAAGGACGTCCGGGAGGCCCGGGACAGCGGGATGATAATCTGGGGACGACTGCGTTGCCTAACACCGGTTATCGGTCCCCAAAAACAGCTTAACGGGCCGTTTCCTCAAGGGAGCCGAGGGCTTGACAAATGGGATCGATAAGTAATAGCTTTATGTATCCATTAATTCTGGCGTTGTGGGGTCGCTGCCGACTCGGTTTCGCGAACTCTAAAAACGGTCCAGCTACAGCGGAAAAACTTTGGTGTGCCGGTGTCTTGCGAGTGCGACGTTTTTGGGAAAGGCTCTCAGATTCGGCCCTCCGTAATTCCCCCGGCCGTTGCGTATCGGCAGACCGAAACCAGCGTCCAGCATCAAAGCGCGATACCAACCTTGATAGACTCAGTGTACAGACGGTCTTAAATCCTGCGAACGTGGAATTCAGGAGGTATAGCGATGAAACGTGGTATCAGATCTAAGCCCCGGTGGCTGATAGGCAGCTTCCTGCTGGCGATGTTTGTGATCACCCCGCTTGTTCTCGCCGCCTGTGGCGGCGACGATGACGAAGACACCACGACGGCCCCCGCGCCGACGGCCCAGGTGGTGGAGCGGACGGTTGAGGTAGTCCAGACCGTAATCGTCGTGGCGACGCCTGCGCCGGTGGGTGAAGCCCAGTTCTTCATGAAGCCGCTGGACCCCTTCCCCAAGCGCGGTGGCGACCTCAAGCTGGGCGCTCATGGGCCCCCCGCCCATTTCGACTGGTACGCTTCCAACACCATTGGCAACCTAGGCTCCCAGGGAGCCATGTACGACCAGTTGGTGCGGCGGGACGGAAGGACCCCGGCAACCCCTATAGTCCCCGACCTGGCCTTCCGCTGGGAGGTTGCCTCGGACGGGATGACCTACACCTTCAACTTGAGGGAGGGCGTCCTGTTCCACGATGGGGATGAGTTGACCTCGGCCGACATCAAGGCGACATACGACCGCATCATTTTCCCCACTGAGGAACTGGTCAGCCTGAGAAAGGCCTTCTTCCCGGCAATCAGCGAGGTCAACACCCTCGACAAGTACACCGTTGAGTTCAAGCTCGCCGAGCCCAGGGCATCGGCCACGTTGATGGCGGCCTTCGCATCCGAGTGGATGATGGTCTCAAAGAAATCCACCTTTGATGAAAACAGTGGCAACCTTCGCCTGGTGGACGACCATCCGGGGACCGGCCCCTTCGTTTACGTCTCCCGTGACGATGACAGCTGGGAACTGGAAGCCAATCCCAACTACTGGAACCCCGATGCTCCCTGGGTGGACACCCTGGAGCACATCTGGCTCGTGGCATGGACCCCAGAGAACACCGCGGCCCTCCTGGGCGGCAACACCGACTGGACCATGTGGCTTGCCCCCAAGGACGGACGAGACATCGGTGGCAACCCCGGGCTTAACGGCGCCAGGATGAACTCGTTCACCCAGGGCCTCATACCCTTCAATACGGAGGCCGAGCCCTTCACCGACAAGAGGGTGCGCAGGGCCTTCTGGCTGGCGGTAGACGAGCCGGCCATCCAGGAAGCGACCAAGGACGTGCAGTCCCTCGACTTCGGCGGGTTCTTCGTAAAGGGCACGCCCTTTGCCATGACCCCGGCCCAGGTGATGGCGACACCCGGTATGCGCAGCCCGACCGATGAGGACATCGCGGAAGCGCAGGCCCTGCTGGCCGAAGCCGGATATCCCAATGGCGAGGGCATCGGCAAGATCGACCTGCTCACCCGAGAGGTGGTCAGCCAGAGGATCATGGCGCCCGCCATCCAGGCCATGCTGAAGCAGAACCTCAACGTCGATGCTGAGATACGCATCGTGGACATCTCGGCGGTCCTGGAGGAGATGGTGGAGGGTAACTTCGACATGGGCGTCTTGTCCGCCTCCAAGTCATTGGCGGGAGACCCGGCCGACTACATGAGAAACGCCTTCGGGACGTGTGCCGGCGATCTCTGTGACAACAACTTCTCCCGATGGAGAAACGACGAGTTCGACTCGCTTATGCGTACCTTCGAGCAGGAGACGGACCTGGAGAAACAGATAGGTATAGCCAGCCAGATCCGGGACGTATTGTTCGAAGAGATGCCCTCGATCCCGTTCTCCAACAGCGAGATAGTCTACTGGGGCTGGGCCGACCACCTAAAGGGTTTGATGCCGCCAGAGACCGATTTCTTCACCTGGTACGAGTTCCACAAGTGGGACAACGTTTGGCTGGATAGGTAAGTAGGTCGGGATCGGTAGATTCCTGGCTTTCCGCGAGGGAGAGGCGGGCCCAAGCCCGTCTCTCCCTTCCGCACGATAAGAGCATGCCCCGGCGATAGCTAAACTTGCGATCCGCCGATCAATTCGGATCGTAGGCAGGCTTGGATTCACTTGGCGGGAACGTTCTTAAGTGGAGTTGTGCCACCCAATCATCCAGTAGGACCGGCTACGAAGATTTACCGGTTTCGTCTGCTATGAGCGGCCTGTCACGCCGTGATGGGTCAAAGGGGGTACTTGGTGCGATTTGTAACCATCACCCGGTCTGATTCCCCTCAACTCATGTATCTTTTCGATAGGACCAGATAAACTCGAGGCCGCGCAGAGTTGAAGACATATATATTAAAGCGCCTGCTCTATGCGGTTCCCGCACTCCTGGGCGTAACGCTCCTTATCTTCGTTATTATGCGCTTGCTCCCCGGAGACCCTCTCGGGGCGTATTTCGGCATTGAGAGCCTCCGGCGATTCACCCCCGCCCAAAAAGCGCAGATCATGGCCGACCTGGGACTGGACAAGTCCCTGGTCATGCAATATGCCGACTGGATGAAAAACATCTTCACCGGGAGCCTTGGGAACTCTCTATTCCGTAACGACCCCATTCTCGGAATACTGGCCAACCGCGGTCCTATCAGCATTGAGATAGGCGCGCTCTCGGTGGCCATCTCCTGGGTGATAGGGCTGCCGGTCGGTATTCTCAGCGCCCTGCGTCCACAGTCCCGCAGGGATACGATCGCCAGTTTCTTTACAGTGCTGTTCCTGGCCATCCCGGGCTTCTGGCTGGGCCTTGTCATCGTCGTCACCCAGATCGCCTGGTTCGACTACAAGGCTCCGATCACCGCCACTCAGATCTGGGAGAATCCCTGGCTCAACTTCCAGTTGATCATCGGCCCTGCTGTCGTCCTGGGCCTGGGCCAGGCGGCCTTCATCGCCCGCATGGCCCGCTCGTCGCTGTTTGAGATCCTACGCGAGGACTATATCCGGACCGCACGGGCCAAGGGTCTCCGGGAGCAACTGGTCCTGGTCCGTCACGCGATACCCAATGCACTGCTGCCGGTGCTAACCCTGAGTGGCGTTCTTCTCGGGTTTGTCCTGGGTGGCTCTGTGGCCGTGGAGCAGGCCTTCACCTCCCCGGGGCTCGGCAAGGCCCTGGTCACCGCGGCCATCGACCGCGATATGAATGTGGTCCAGAACATCGTGCTCCTTTACGCCGTTATATTCGTCATGGTCAACCTGTTCGTGGACCTTTTGTACGGGGTGTTTGATCCAAGGATCCGTTTGGCGTAGTGGTCCCCTGGCGGGTATCGTCCCGGAGCGACAGCTGCGTCGGCAACGGTAGGTGATGGGAACCTTCGAGGTTTACTAGATGGCCGTCGGAAACGGAAAAAAGCGGACGCAAGCGGTCCTGCCATTCGTACGTCAGAGCCTGAGCAAATTGCTTAGTACGGTCCGCATGTTCAGGTCCCGCAGTCCGGTCGCCGCCTTTTGGGGTGTCGTGTGCCTGCTGCTAATACTCATGGCTCTGGGGGCAAACATTGTGGCCCCTGACGACCCTATCATACCGGACTTCACCAAGATGCACGCCGAGCCCGACAGCGGCAGCTGGTTTGGGACCGACGACATCGGCAGAGACGTATTTAGCAGGGTCATCCATGGCGCAAGGGTGACCCTTTTTGTCGCACTGACCTCCGTGCTGATAGGGACCACCATAGGCGCGGTCTGGGGCCTGACCAGTGGATACCTCGGAGGCAAACTCGAGCTTATCAGCGAGCGGCTCGTGGAGATTATCATGGCCATGCCCGGCCTGATTCTGGCCTTCGTGCTGGTCCTGGTGTTGGGCGCTTCGGTCTGGACCATCATCATTGCCATCGCTGTAACGCGAGTGCCTTTTGGCGTGAGGGTAATCCGCTCCGTTGTTCTGTCGGTAAAGCAGACCGCCTATGTGGACTCGGCTCGGGCTATTGGGGCAAGTCCTATCAGGGTAATGGCCCGCCACATCGCGCCCCAGTGCGTCGCCCCGTATATCGTTCTAGCCACTGTGCATTTGGGTACGGCCATCGTTATCGAGGCATCATTGAGCTTCCTCGGGCTTGGAGTACGGCCCCCCACTGCCACATGGGGAGGCATGCTCGGCGAGGCATCCGGCCTGCTGCGTCCTAACTGGTGGATGGTCGTGTTCCCGGGTGTGGCCATCACCATAGCCGTCCTGGCATTCAACCTCTTCGGCGACGGAATCCGGGATGCCCTGGACCCCAGGCTGCGCGGAACCCGGTAACCCCCGAAAATAGGACACTTTGAGGCCCGAGATGTTAACGTTACGAGGAGCCGGTGAGGAGATCCCTGAGGGTCAATCCTGGACTTCCGCGAGGGCGATCCCATATTCCCCTGCCACCGAGTATAAGAGGTATGTCTTGCCATCCTCCCGGAAAATCCCGGGATCTCGCACCTGACGTACCCGCTCAAATATGGCCCCTCTCTTGGAGGGCTCTAACGGAAGCTCGGCTCCTTCGTATTCGGTTTCAGGCTCCAGCACGACACGCGGCTCCGTCGCCTTCCATTGCATCCAGTCGCCGTTTAGGTCGATAGTGGAGACCAGGATGCTCTCCGGGCAGTCGCCGGCGTCGGAGTAGAACACGGACAGCTTCGCGCCGTCCAGCTTGACAGCCGAGTGCCTCATATCCTTGGTAAAGAGGGTCGGTCCTCGCTCAAAGCCTGTAAGCCCGTCCGCAGACCTATAAAAGAACCCAGGCATACCGAGACCGTAGTAGTGGCCGCCCCACTTGAACACACGGAAATAGGAGCTGCCCAGGATCTCCGGCTGCGCTGTGAACTCGATACCGTCGTCCGATAACGCCACTCGCGACACCTGCTCCTCGCCGACATGGACCCCGTGGTGGTACATCCGGATCTGGCGCCGTTCGTCGTCCACATGCACATCCGGCGATGCGATGTGTTCGTTGGCGAAGGACTCGTCCAGCGTGAGCGTGCCCGGCTCGTACACGGCCCATGGCCCCTCGACCGAGTCGGTATAAGCCAGCCGGATGTACGTGCCCCTGTGATGGGCGAAGTAAAGGTAGTAACGGCCCAGGGGTTGCCGAATCCAGGCGGGCACCCTGATCAACGAGGGACCGTTGACGTTGCTCCCCATCCGTCCGTCCATGCAGGGGCGGATAATTGGATTGCCAGATAACCGTGTGGTCTTCATCCGTCTAAAATATTCCCCATCTCTGAGTTGAGACCATTAGTACAGCCGACTCAGCCTGGCACGCCCTTTTTTTGACCTGCCCCCCATCTTTGTACCACTCTTTATGTTAGTCCTACAA